>NZ_WUUU01000058.1 GCF_009831555.1 Halobacterium bonnevillei
GCTGTCCACCGGGCGCGACGCGTCCAGCAACGAGCGAGCGGGCGTCGCCAGCGAGCACCGCGAACGAGCGGCCGCCGACGCGACTCACAGGCCGCCGCTGTCGGTGAACGTCCGGCAGGCGAACCTCCTCGGAGCGCCGGCCGTTTCGGTGCCCTGCGGCTACGAGCGCGGGCTCCCTGTCGGCCTGCAGTTGCTCGGCGCGCCCGGCGAGGACGCCAGTCTGCTCGGGGCTGCGCACGCCGTCGACGCCGAACTCCCGATGTAGGGTCAGGAGGACAGCGAGACGATGGTCGTCCCGACGACCACGACGACGGCGGCGGCGACGAGTCGCGGCGTGACCCGCTCGAGGCGCCGCGGCAGCAGGACCGCCGAGAGCACGAGCACGAGCAGGGGCGCGGTCTGGAAGATGGGGACCACGACGACCACCGGGAGCAGCGCCAGCGCCGAGAAGTAGCCGGCGAGTGCGATAGTGCTCCCGAGGCCACAGGCGACGTACCACGTCATCGGGCCGTCGCGGATGTCCGCGATTGTGACCGCGTTCGTGGCGCGGGCGTACACCGCGTACCCGAACGCCGCGGACGTCGACATCACGGCGAGCCCGACGAACGGGGACGCGCCCTCCGCCAGCCCGGTCTTCACGAAGACGGGTTCGATGCCGAGCGCGAGCGCCGACACCAGCGGCAGTACGAGCGCCGCGCCCGCCTCGCGGAGGTTCGCTTCGTCGCCGTCCCGCGCCGTGTCGTAGGAGATGACGGCGACGCCGGCGACGACGAGCACGATGCCCGCGGCGTGCAGGAGGGTCAGCGTCTCCCCGAGTAGCGCGACGGCGAACACCGCCGAGAACAGCGCGGTCGTCGACACCACGGGCGCGGTCCGGGACGCCCCGATCGTCGTGGTACTGGCGAACTGGGCGAGGCGCGCGACGAACGATCCCGCGAGGCCGGCCGCGACGAACGCGCCGACCGCCAGCCACGTCAGCCCGTAGTCCGGATAGAACCACGCGAGGACGGCCGGCAACACGACCAGAACGTTCACCGCGAGGCCGACGACCATCGCCGCCGCCACCGTCCCGGACTCGTGGTCCGTGGCGAGGCGGATGAAGATGTACTGGAGCGCCCACCCGGTCGCACCGGCGACGGCGAGCGCTATCCCGATGGAAGCGTTCACGTGTCTCACAGTGTGCCCGGGTGTCTTGGTCGTTCCGGCAGCAGCACTCTGCACGGCCCATGGTAACATTTAACGTTCGTCTGTGGGATGATGCAACCATGCCGGACGACGTGTTCGAGGACGCGACGGTGCACAAGCGCGCGAACGTCTACTACGACGGCCGGGTCACCAGCCGCGAACTCGAGACGGCCGCGGGCGACCGCTACACGCTCGGCATCGTCCTCCCGGGGTCCTACGAGTTCGAGACGGACGCCAGCGAGACCATCGAGATGTTCGCGGGCAGCGGCCGCCTCGAACTCCCCGACGGGACACTCTCGTTCGAGGCCGGCGACGTCGTCACGGTCCCCGAAGACACCGAGTTCGAGTTCGTCGCCGACGACATCGTGGACTACTGCTGCGCGTACGAGGAGTAGGCTGGCCGACGACTACCGCTCCTTGCTCCCCCACCCGAACGCGAGCCACCCGCCGTCGGCGTGCATCACTTCGCCGGTCATGTAGTGGTCGCCGCTGGCGAGGAAGAGCGCGCAGTTCCCCATCTCCTCGAGCGTTCCGAAGCGGTCCAGCGGCGTCCGGTTCTTGATGTCTCGGTCGTCGTAGCCGTACCGGGGCCACGGCTCGCGCTCCTCGTCGGCGTCCTCGGCTTTCTCCTCGCGCGTCTGCTCGTCGAGGGCGGTCTTGATGAATCCGGGCGCGAGCGCGTTCACGTGGACGTCGTACTCCGCGAGTTCGACCGCCAGGCACCGCGTGAGGTTGTTCACGCCCCCCTTCGAGGCGTTGTAGGGCGCGCGACCCTGGACGCCGATGCTGCCGAAGATGCTGGAGACGTTGATGATGTGGCCGCCCCGCCCCAGTTCCGCCATGGCGTTCCCGGCCGCCTGCGCGCCGAAGAAGACGCCGGTGAGGTTCACGTCGATGACGTCGTTCCACTCCTCCTCGGTCATCTCCAGGGCGGGCGCGATGCGACCGATGCCCGCGTTGTTCACCATGACGTCCAGTGTCCCGTACTCCTCGAGCGCGCGTTCGACGAGGCGTTCGGCCTCGGCCTTCTCGCTGACGTCCGCGCCGACACCGATGGCGTCGCCGCCCTTGTGGCGGATGGACTCCGCGGTCGCTTCTGCGCGGTTCTGCGACCGGGAGTTCGTGACGACGTTCGCGCCCTCTGCGGCGAATCGCTGTGCGATGTGTTCGCCGATGCCGCTGCTCGACCCGGTGACGATGGCCGTCTGGCCGGCTAGTTCTCCCGACATACAGGTAGGTGTGTGTTAGCGTGGCTCGTAAGTATTTGGCCTGACATGCTCGGAGGAGCGGTGGGGCGCCAGGGAGTGTCGACCGCCGCAGTGCCAGGACGGTCGGGCGACACGCTGCGCTTGGCCGCGGCTGGCAGCGTCACAACACCTATTACGACCGTGGAGGTACGGTACTTCATGGCACAGACTGACGGCGTCATCCCAGCAGCGGTAGCCGAACTACTGACCCCGTACGCGGGGTACAGCGTCGGCGTGGACGACGAGTACGACACGAACGTCGGCGAGATCATCACTGACGCCCGCGAGGCCGACAGCGCGGACGTCGGCCTCGTCGGCATCCCGTTCGACGCGGCCTGCGTCGCGGGGCCGCGTGGCTCCCGCGCGGGCCCCGAGGGCGTGCGCAACGAGATCACGTACGGCACCTGCTACAACCCCGAGATCGACGTGGACATCAGCGAGGGCATCGACGTCGCGGACTACGGCGACGTCGACGTCGTGCAGACGGAGGTGCCGCCGACCCACGAGCGCGTCGAGCGCGTGCTCACCGCGGTCACCGAGTCCGGCGTCGTCCCGTTCAGCATCGGCGGCGACCACTCGCTGACGTACCCGACGGCGAAGGCGATGATGAACGCCGTCGACGGCCAGGTCGGCGTCATCAACGTCGACGCCCACCACGACGTCCGGCACTCACACGGCGGCGAACTCTCCTCGGGGACGCCGTTCCGCCGCCTCCTGGAGGACGACAGCGGCCAACTCGACGGCGAGAACTTCGTGGAACTCGGGCTCTCCGGCTGGCACAACTCGAAGTACTACCTCGACTGGGTGCACGACATCGGCGCGGAAGTCGTGACCGCGCGGGAGGTCCACAAGGACGGCGTGGACGCCGCCGCGGAGCGCGCGCTCGACGCGGCTACCGACGGCACCGACGCGGTGTTCCTGTCCGTGGACATCGACGTGCTCGACGCGGGGTCCGCGGAGGGGACGTGCGCGCCGGCGCCGGGCGGCCTGCTGCCGTGGCAGCTCCTGGACCTCGTCTACCAGCTCGGCCGCCACGACCTCGTGCGCGGCGGCGACCTGATGGAGGTCGCGCCACCCCTGGACAAGACCGGCGCGACCACGTCCGTCGCAGCGGCCGTCGCGACGCAGTTCATCGGCGCTCGCAAGGAAGCCAGCGAGTAGGCGTTCGCTGCGACCTGTCTCGCACTCGATTTACTCTGCTGGGGAACTCGACGCGCCCCCGCCCCGGCGCCTGGTGTGGGTTGTGGTACCATCCCCCAACAGCTAAGTTCTCGTCCGACAACTGCCAATCTGATGACGGACATCTCCGAGCAACTGGCTACGCACGGCCACAACGAACTGAAAGCGTTCCGCGACGAGGACGCCGGTCTCCGCGGGTTCATCGGCATCCACGACACGACACTCGGTGCGGCCGCCGGCGGGACGCGGCGCTACGCGTTCGACTCCGAGGCCGAGGCGATCGAGGACGTACTCAGGCTGTCGCGAGCGATGACGTACAAGTACGCCATCTCGGGAATCAACATGGGCGGCGCGAAGGCCGTCATCTGGGTCGACGACAACGACCACAACACGGAGGAGCTCTACCGGGCGTACGGCCGGATGGTCGACAGCTTCGGCGGCCGGTTCGTCACCGGCGGCGACGTCGGCACCGACGAGCGCGAACTCCGCTGGATGAACATGGAGACCGACTACGTGCTCGGCCTCCCCGAGCAGTTCGACCACCCCGAGGGCTACCACGGCGGCGGGCTCGGCGTCATCCGCGCGATGGAGGCGTGCGCCGACCTCACCTACGACGACCGCGACATCGAGGACCTCCACGTCGCCGTCCAAGGCATCGGCGACATGGGGGAGGCAATCGTCCGGTACCTCTCCGAGCGCGGCGCGCGCATCACTGTCGCGGACCCCGACCAGGCCGCCGTCGACCTCGCCGTCGACGAGTACGGCGCCCACGAGGTCGCCCCCGGCGACGTGTACGGCGTGGACTGCGACGTGTTCGCGCCGTCGGCGCTCGGGGACGTCATCAACGACGAGACCATCCCGCAACTGGAGTGCGACATCGTCTGCGGCGCGGCGAACAACCAGCTCGCGGACCCACAGCGCCACGGGCAGCGCCTCCACGACGAGGGCATCCTGTACGCGCCGGACTACCTCGCGAACTCCGGCCGTACCATCGACGACACGGACCTCCTCCGGAAGGGCGGCTACCAGCACGACCGCGCCCGGGCGATGATCGACGGCATCTACGACCGGATGCTGGAAATCGGGAGGCGCTCCGAGCAGCAGGACCGACCGACGGGCGAACTCGCCGACGAGATGGCCGAGCAGCGAATCGAGGCGGTGGGGTCGATGCGGTCGAAGGTGACCGAGCGGCGCTCCCCGGAGTGGTAACGCGACCGAAACGCATCCGTCGCGGACCGGGGTCGCCACGTGCGGCCGCGGCGGCAACCCGACTCAGTGTCTGTCCCGGCGGTCCGTCGTCATCCCGGACCGCCACTCGCCGACGCTAACGCCCCGGAGCGGCGCGCAACCGCGGCGTCGTATCGGAAACTCGCGTGTGCGTCGTGGCTACAGGGCCCCCCGGGGCACGCCAAAGTTTATATGCTGGCTTTTACAATACAGGGTGAGAGAGAATGCCAGACAAAGATACCGGTATCGAGAGTCATAATCGTCGGAAAGTGCTGAAAGTCGGTGGCGTCAGCGCCATCGGCCTGACCGGTCTCGCTGGCTGCCTGACCGGGGGCGGTGGCGACGACGACGGCGACGACGAGGAGACGACGACGGAGGCAGACGACGACGGCGACAACGGCGACATGGGGACGACCGCCAACGATGGGATGGACTTCGGTGGTCAGGAGCTCAACGTGATGCTCAACGTCGGTGCCATCGACACCGTCCACAAGGAGCACCTGATTCCGCGCGTCGAGGAGAAGTACAACCTCAACATCAACACCCAGACGGCGGTCACCACCGAACAGCTGACCCAGGTGCAGGCGAACCCGGACAACCCGCCGGACCTGCTCATTCCCGACGTCATCGGCATCGAACGGGCGTCCCGCGAAGAGTGGCTCGAGCCGCTCACGGACCACACCGACCTGGTACCCCAGGTCGAGAACATCTACGACAAGTTCGTGCACTACGACGGCGCGGGCGCGTCCTGGGAAGTCGGCGAAGTCCTGCCGGTCATCAACACGAACCTCTGGGACGAAACGCCGTCCACGCACGCGGAAGTGATGCAGAACTCCCAGTCCACGGCGGTCGTGCCGTTCTCGTGGTCCGGCGGCCCGTACCTCCTGTTGATGGCGTCGGCCATTGCGACCGGCGAGCCGTTCGACTCCCGGCTCGACGTCCAGGCGGGCTTCGACTGGATGGAGGAGAACTTCGCGCCGAACGTCAGCTCCGAGTACGGCGGCGTCGCGTCCGCGAAGCAGCAACTCGCCAGCGGGAACGTCGACTCGCTGAACCTGTTCTGGGACTACATGGTGTTCGACATGTTCCAGGACGACCAGCCAATCGACCCGCTGTTCCGCCTCGACCCCGCGGGGGTCGCGTTCGCCGAGTCCGTCTGCGTCACGCGGAACGCGAACAACATGGACGCCGCGCTCGTGTACGCCAACGAGTGCCTGTCGCCGTGGTTCCAGGAGAAGGCCTCCGAGGTCATGGGCTCCGGTGTCACGAACGAGAACGCGTCCGTCAACGAACAGGCTCTGGAGTTCGGCGCGACCACTTCCGACGAGTTCGACCAGCTTTCGTTCCCGGACTTCCAGTACATCTGGGAGAACCGCGACGACTGGTCCGAGCGGTACAACTCGCTCTTCTAGACACTCCCTACATCATTGAACACGCATCATGGACTCTGCTGACGGCGCCGAAATCGCCATCCAATACGACGGTGTCACGAAGGAGTACGGCGACCTGAAGGCGGTCAACGACGTCTCCTTCGACGTAAAGGACGGCGAGTTGCTCGCGTTGCTCGGCCCGTCCGGGTCGGGGAAGACGACGACGCTGCGCATGCTCGCCGGATTCGAGAAACCGACTGAGGGCACTATCTCGCTCGCGGGTGACGACGTCACGCACGTCCCGACCCACAAGCGCGACACGGGGATGGTGTTCCAGGACTACGCGCTGTTCCCGCACATGACCGTCGGGGACAACATCGCCTTCGGGCTGAAACGGCAGGGGTTCGAGAAGGGCGAGATCCAGGAGCGCATCGACGAAGTGCTGGACATGGTCGACCTCCAGGGGTTCGCCGACCGGAACCCCCGGAACCTCTCGGGCGGCCAGCAGCAGCGCGTCGCGACGGCGCGCGCCATCGCCATCGAGCCGGAAGTGATGCTGATGGACGAGCCGTTGGGCGCGCTCGACAAGAAGCTCCGCGACCAGCTCGAGGTCGAACTCACCGAACTGCAGGCGGATCTCGGCATCACGACCCTCTACGTCACGCACAACCAGGAGGAAGCGCTCACCATCGCGGACCGCATCGCGGTGATGAACGAGGGCGAGATCGAGCAGATCGCCTCGCCCATCGAAGTGTACGAGGAGCCGGCGACGGAGTTCGTCGCGGACTTCATCGGCGACACGAACTTCCTCGAGGGCGACCTCCACGAGACGGACGGCCGTGTCGTGCTCGACATCGAGGGTACGGAGGTCGACGTGAACGCGGCGGGCGTGCCGGCCAACGGCGGCGCCGTCTTCGTGCGCCCCGAGAAGATGAACGCTCGCGAAGCCGGCTACACTGACGAGTCGGTGAACACGCTCCCCGGCACCGTCACCCGCCGCCTGTTCCTCGGGTCGAAGGTCCGGTACTTCGTGGACATCGGGCGGAACGTCGTGACTGTCGACGACTCGAACAAGCACGGAACGACGCTCCACGAACCCGGCGACGACGTCGTGCTCTCGTGGAGTGTCCACGACACCAGGCTGGCACACGGGTGATCCCCACGTGACCAGACAAGAATCAGAAACGACGTTCGGCCGCGTGAACGAACGCCTGTCCAGCGTGCTCCGCAAGTACAGCGACACGCAGTTCGGGAAGTACGCGCTCATCGGGCCGACGCTGTTCGTCGTCGCGGTGCTGATGATCTTCCCGACGATCATCCTGCTGAGCTACAGCTTCAATCCCTACGACCAGGGCGCGATTCAGGCGGGTTCGACGCTCGCACACTACGTGCGGGCGTTCACGACGACGCTGTACCAGGACACGCTCGTCCGCACGATCAAGATCGCCGTCATCGTGACGATCATCGACTTCGTGCTCGGGTTCCCGCTCGCGTACGCCGCCGTGCGGAAGGGCGGCTGGATGGGCAAACTCATCGTCATCGCGACCCTGGCGCCGCTGACCATCGACCTGGTCGTGCGGTCGTTCGGCTGGTTCATCCTGCTGAACGGCACCGGCGTCATCAACTCGACGCTGATGGAACTGGGCCTGGTCACCCGCGGGAACGCCCCGCAGTTGCTGTTCAACGAGACGGGCATCATCATCGGGCTCTCGCACGTGATGTTGCCGTTCATGGTGTTCCCGATCATCAACGTGATGCACACCATCCCACACGACCTCGAGGAGGCCGCGCAGAACCTCGGGGCGAACCGCTTGACGGTGTTCACGCGAATCCTCGTGCCGCTGGCGCTGCCCGGCATCAGCGCGGGGATTCTCATCACGTTCGTCGTCTCGCTGGCGTCCTACGTCACGCCCGCACTGCTCGGTGGCGGCGTCCGCGTCATCCCGGTCGTCATCACTGAAACGTTCACGAGCACGAGCAACTGGCCGTTCGCCAGTGCGCTGTCGATGATCCTGGTGGGGGTCGCCCTGCTGGTCATCATCGCCTACCAGCGCGTGCTCAAGGAGATGGAAGGCGTGGGGGGTGTCTGAGATGGCGACCTCGGACGACTCCGCGCGCTCGATCCGCTTCGATCAGCTCGTCTCGCGGGCGGGCTCGATCGGCTACCGGGCACTCATCTGGGCGACCATCGTGTTCCTGCTGTCGCCGCTCGTGGTCGTCGTCATCATCTCCTTCCAGGAGTCCGCGTACGCGACGTGGCCGCCGCAGGGCTTCACGCTCGAGCACTACACCGCGCTGCCCAACCAACTGGGGTTCCTGGGCGTCGAGGAGGCGCTGTTCGTCAGCGTCGAGCTCGCCGTCGCGACCGGTATCGTGTCGACGGTGCTGGGCGCGCTCGCGGCGTTCGCCATCGTCCGGTACGACTTCAAGTACCAGACGACCCTGGAGACCATCCTCATCTCGCCGCTCATCTACCCGTGGATCGTCGTCGGGCTGTCGCTGCTGTTGTTCATCAACCGGGTCGGTGACATCCTCGGGCTAACGATCGAGTTGAACTTCTGGACGCTGCTGCTCGGGCACGTGATGTTCACGCTGCCGTACCCCATCCGGACCATCGGGGCGAGCCTCCAGAACTACGACGACTCGCTGGAGGAGGCCGCGCAGAACCTCGGCGCCACCGAACTGGAGTCGTACCTCCGCGTGACGGTGCCGCTGATCCAGCCCGGCCTGATGAGCGGGTTCGTGTTCGCGTTCATCCTCTCCTTTAACCAGTACATCGTCAGCCTGTTCCTCTCGGGACCGGAGACGACGACGATGCCGCTGGTGCTGTTCAGCCTGTTCTACAACACCGCGCCGGCGACGCTGGCGGCCATCGCCACCCTGCTGATGGCCGGCGTGCTGTCCGTCATCTTCGTCATGGAGTACCTGTTCGGCATCAGCGACTTCATGTAACCGGCCGGGGTCGGCTCTCTCCTGCGGTTTCGAGGACGGCGACCGGCAGTCGCTACTCCCGCTGCAGTTCCTCGGCGCGTTCGTCGCGGAGGCGTCGCGCCTCCTCAACGCTCTCGACGAACGACGACATCTGTTCGCGGAGGTCCTCGCGGAGGTCCTCCGCGGAGAACGCGTCGGAGTCGCCGAGCAGGCGGACGAACGCCTGCAGTTCCTCGTCGGTGAGTTCCGCGAACCGCTCCTCTTCGAGTTTGTCGACGACCTCGTCGACGTCGATGCGGCCGACCGGGTCGACGTTGAACTCCACGTTCACCAGACGGTAGTCAGAGCCGGCCAGCGCCTGCTCCGCGCGGTTGACGCCCTCCGCGAGCATGTGCTTGAACGGCGTGTAGTACCCCATCGTGCCGAGGTGGAGGAACGCGAGCATGTCCGTGATGCCGCGGGTGTAGGCGTCGCGGTGCTGGTCGTCGGGGTCGAACACCATCTCGCGGTCGCGCTCGTCGAGGTGTTCGAAGAGGATGCTGAAATCCAGGATGGCGTTGCGGACGCGCCGCCGGATGCGACTGCGCTTCTGGCGGCGCGACTGCTCGGTGTAGTCGGACTTCCGGCCGAGCAGGAACTCGCGGTCGCTCTGCGTGAGGACGCCGCGGCCGCGCTCGGGGGACGTGGTGAGTGACTCGTCGTCGCTCTCGACGGAATCGGCCATACACAGTATTCGTTGACGCCATCCCTTAGTCGTTCGGTCAGGTCCTGGCGGCTTCCGGGCCCGGAGCCGACCGGAGAGGCCGGTCGACCCCGGGGATTCGACCCAAGAGCCAAATACGCAGTCGCGCTCGTTTGTACCATGAGTCTCGGACCTACGCTCCCGGACAGCACGGGCGTCCTCGTGGTCGGCGGCGGCATCATGGGCACCGCGGCCGCGTACTTCCTCGCCGCGGAGAGCGACCGCGACGTGACGCTCGTCGAACGCGACAACGTCGGCGCCGGGTCGACGGGCGACTCGTCGGCCATTCTGCGCCACCACTACGGCGACGAGGAGATCTACACGGACATGGCCCACTGGAGCCACGAGTTCTACCGGTCGTTCGAGGCCGAGACCGGCCAGGCCATCGCGCACGCCGACAGCCCGCTCGTGCGGTTCGGCGAGGAGGGAACCGAGGCCGGCGAGTACGCCGCCGCCGGCCACGACGCCCTCGCGGAGCGCGACATCCCCGTGACGTGGTACGACGGCGACGAACTCCCAGACCAGTACCCCATGTACGACGGCCTCGAGGCGTTCGACTTCGCGGTCAGCGACGACACTGCGGCGTACTCCGACGGCACGGACGCCGCGAACGGGTTCTCGCGGGCGCCGCCGACGAGGGCGCGACCGTCGTCACCGGCGTCGCCGTGGAGTCTATCGCCGTCGAGTACGGCGCGGTCGTGGGCGTCGACACCGAGGACGGCCACGTAGCCTGCGACGATGTCGTGGTCGCCGCCGGCCCGTGGACGCCGGCACTCGCAGACGACGTCGGCGTGGACGTGCCGATTACGCCGACTCGGGAGCAAGTCGTCATCCTCGACCCGCCCGCGGACTACGTCGAGGCGTTCCCGGAGTTGACGCCGACGACCAGCATGCCGGGCGGCGAGTGGTACCTCCGGCCGGACTTCGGCGACAACGTCCTCGTCGCCACCCACTACCTCACCGAGGAAACGGACCCGGACGACTACGACGACGCGCCGGACGAGTCCACGCTGCTTGAACTCACGGACGTCGTCACGGACACCATGCCGGGCCTCGCGGACGCCAGAGTCCAGGGCCAGTACTGCGGCGTCTACTCGACGACGCCGGACCACGACTTCGTCATCGACGACCCCGGCCCCGACGGCTGTTACTTCGCGTGCGGGTTCTCCGGCCACGGCTTCAAGCACGGCCCCGCCGTCGGCCGCATCGTCCGCGACGTGGTCGTGGACGGCGACACGGACCTCGTGGACGTCGACTACTTCGCGCTCGACCGCTTCGAGGACGACCCCGCAGGCCACGGCATGCCCGCGGACAACGTCTGAAGCGCCGCCGCGGACGGGCGCGCTGTTCACCGCCGTCGCTTGCACCGGGCGCGGGAACTAAGATGCCGGCAGCCGGTGGCTTCGGTATGTCCAACACCGACGCCGTCTACCGCCTCGCGGACATGACCTGGCAGGAGGTCGAGGCAGCCGTCGAGGACACCCAGACGATGCTGCTGCCCGTGGGGAGCACGGAGCAACACGGCCACCACATGCCGCTCGGTGTCGACGTCTACATGCCGGAGGCCATCGCCGAACGGGTCGCCGAACGCACCGGCTGCCTGCTGGCGCCGCCGGTCTGGTACGGCGTCAGCCCCCACCACACGTTCAAACCCGGGACGTTCACTGTCGAGAGCGAGACGTTCCAGCACTACGTCCGCGACGTCTGCGTCTCCGCGTCGGAATGGGGCGTCGAGAACGTCCTCCTCGTGAACGGCCACTACCTCGTGCAGGACCCGGAACTCGACGTCGTCGTGCGCGAACTCACGACCGAACACGCCATGCGGGCGTTCCACGTCCCCCTGATTTCGGTCTTCGAGGACGCCGCCAGGGCCGTCCGCACCAGCGACGTGTCCTTCCACGCCAGCGAGTTCGAGACCAGCCTGATGCTGGCGCTGTTCCCGGACCTCGTGCACATGGACCGCGCGGAGTCCGTCGACGTCCCCGACGACGCGCTCCCCTTGACGGACTACGACGCCTACGGCGACAACCGCGTCGGCTGGGCGCTCTCAGCGGAGCGCATGAACGCGCTGACCCACACCGGCAACCTCGGCGACCCGACGGTCGCCACACGCGAGAAGGGCGCGGCGATGGTCGACGACGCCGTCTCGAACATCGAGCAGCTCGTGGACGCGCTCGCCGACATGGACGCGCCCGACGCGGAGACGAGCGATTCGGGGTGAACGGGCAGTTGGCGCACGCGCACCGAGCAGTCAGACCACGCGGTTGTCCGGTTCCTCGCCGGCCTCGAGGCGCTGGAGGTTCTCCCGGACGAGGTCGGCGACGTCCAGGTAGAAGTCCCGGTTCGCGACGGCCGCGTGCGGCGTGACGACGACGTCGTCGAAGTCCCACAGCGGCGAGTCCTCGGGCAGCGGCTCCTCCTCGAAGACGTCGAGGGCGGCGCCGGCAATCGTCTCATCGCGGAGCGCGTCGACGAGCGCGTCCTGGTCGACGACTTCGCCGCGCGCGACGTTCACGAGGTAGGCGTCATCCCGCATCGTCTCGAACGCCGCCGCCCCGAGGAGTCG
This sequence comes from Halobacterium bonnevillei, assembly GCF_009831555.1. GTDB lineage: Archaea > Halobacteriota > Halobacteria > Halobacteriales > Halobacteriaceae > Halobacterium > Halobacterium bonnevillei. The sequence goes on from NZ_WUUU01000058.1 coordinate 12,448, forward strand.
TTCGGTCGCGTCGGTCAGCGGCACGCAGAGCACGACGAACCGGGCGTCAGCGATGGCCGCGCTCAGGTCGTCGGGGTGGAACTGCTCGTCGACGCCCGCGACGGAGTCGTCGGAGCGCTGGACGCCCGCGACGTCCATTTCGAGGGCCGAACACCGCTTCGCGACCGCGCTCCCGACGGTGCCGAGGCCGACGACGCAGACGCGCTCGCCGGGGAGCGTGAACCCCTCGTCCCAGTCCGGGAACGCCCAGCGGTGTTGCTGCTGGTTCGCGACGAAGTCGTGGAGGCGCCTCGCCAGCAGCAACATGAGGCCCAGCGCGGTGTCGCCGACGCTGTCCCCGTGCAGGCCGGTGCTGTTCGTGAGCACGACGTCGCGGGACTCGTACTCGTCGAGCGGGAACGCCTCGACGCCCGCCAGCGTCGTGTGAATCCACTCCGGGTCGGCGTCGAGCAACTGCGGCTGGTGGGTGAACGTGACGAACGCGTCGCAGGACGCGGGGTCGGCGCCCGCACCGGGGTCGTCGCGAATCGGGACGAGCGCCGGGTCGAGGTCCGCGAACTCGTCGGCGAACACCTCGAACGGGAAGTCAATCGCTGTCGATTCGTGGACGCCGATGCGCTCGACTGCCATGTCACTGGAACGTGCTGGCCGCCGCATCAATGTTTGCCCCCGTGGACCGACGAGGACGCGAGTCAGACGGGCTCCGCCCCTCGGACTGTCTGCTGTTCGTTCGCCGGGCCGACGTGGTTGGAGGCCGTTCGACCCGAACAGTCCGAGACAAAGCTCTATTGTCCGCTGTTCCGAACGCACTCGGATGAAGTTCGCAATCTTCGGCGCGGGCGGTATCGGCGGCTACCTCGGCGCGAGACTCGCTGACGCCGGTCACGACGTCAGTCTCGTCGCGCGCGGCGACCACCTCGCAGCACTCCAGTCCGATGGGTTGCGCGTCGAGAGCGTCGCCGGCGACACGACGGTCGACCTGTTCGCGACGGACGACCCCGACGACGTCGGGCCGGTCGATTACGTCCTGTTCACGGTCAAAGCCTACGACACTCGCGACGCCGCAGCAGCCCTCGACCCACTCCTGGGTCCGGAGACGGCCGTCGTCTCCTTCCAGAACGGCGTCGACAACGAGCAGTGGATTGCCGACGAAGTCGGGCGCTCCCACGTCGTCGGTGGGGTCGCGTACATCTTCTCGACGATCCAGTCGCCGGGCGTGGTCGCCCACACGGGCGGCCCGGCACGCTTCGTCTACGGGGAACTAGACGGGTCGCGGACGGACCGCATCGCGGCCCTCGACGACGCCCTCACGGGGTGCCGGGGTGTCGACGCGGTGCTGGCCGACGACGTCCGTCAGGAACTCTGGAAGAAGTTCGCGTTCATCTGCGCGCAGTCCGGGATGACCGCCGCGACGCGGAAGCCGCTCGGCGACGTCCGGGCGGCGGCCGACTCCTGGGCGATGTACCGGCGGGTCATCGAGGAAGTCGTCGCAGTCGCCGGCGCGGAGGGCGCCGCGCTCCCGGCGGACACGGTCGACGAGTGGGTCGAGTTCGCGGCGGACCTCGACGACGACGTGACCTCGTCGCTGTACTACGACCTCACGCACGACAAGCGCCTGGAACTCGACGCACTCAACGCATCGGTCGTCCGTCACGCCGAGCGCGTGGACGTCGACGTGCCGATGAACGAAGCCATCACCGCCGTGTTGCGACCCTGGGCCGACGACCGAGCGACGTAACCACTCCCAGTTGGTTCGGCGGGGCTTCGCTGTGCGCGTCGCTTCGCCGAATCCAGCTCTCGCACCGTGCCGCGGGACGTAGCCTTTTGTCCCGCCGGGTGGTGTGTGTACTCGAACCATGGAAGTCACTGGCATCGACGTCTACACCGTCGACCTCCCGATCGCGGAGGGGACCTACGACTGGGCGGGCGGGAACTCGTACGCGACGTTCGACTCGACGATTGTCAGACTGCGGACCGACGAGGGCGTCGCGGGCCACGGCGAGGTGTCGATGCTGGGGTCGTCGTACCTCCCGGCGTTCGGGAAGGGCGCCCGCGCGGGCGTCGCGGAACTCGCGCCGGCGGTGCTGGGCAGCGACCCGACCCAGCCGGCGGTGCTCGCCGCCCGGCTAGACAGACAACTGCGGGGCCACCCGTACGTGAAGTCGGCGTTCGACGTGGCGTGCTGGGACCTCACCGGGAAGGTCCGGGACGCGCCCGTCGCGGACCTGCTCGGGGGTCGGTTCGGCGACGACGTCGACCTCTACCGCGCCATCTCCCAGGACACGCCAGCGGAGATGGCGGCCAGCGTCGCCCAGTACCGCGACGACGGCTACGAGACTTTCCAGTTGAAAGTCGGCGAGGACCCCGTCACCGACGCGGAACGCATCCGCGCGGCGCGAGACGAACTCGACGACCACCACGTCCTCGACGCGGACTTCAACACCGGCCTCACCCGCCACGAGGCCGTCCGCGTCGTCGAGGCGGTCAGCGACGTCGACGTCTACATCGAGCAGCCGTGTGCCTCCTACGAGTCCTGCCGGGCGGTCCGCCGCCAGACGAACCACCCGTTCGTACTCGACGAGGTGATGACCGGCATCCAGCCGGTGCTCCGCGGGTACGAGGAGGACGCGATGGACGTCGTCAACCTCAAGATATCGAAGGTCGGCGGCCTCACGCGAGCGCGCGCCGTCCGCGACCTGTGTGCGGACCTCGGCATCGCGATGATCATCGAAGACACGTGGGGCAGCGAGATCGCGACCGCCGCAATCGCGCACCTCGCGCACAGCACGCCCGCTGACGCCCGCTTCGCGGCCACCGACTTCCACAACTACAACGCCGTGACGACGGCCGACGGCGCCCCGGCCGCTGCGGGTGGGACCATGGCAGCGTCGACGGCCCCGGGGCTCGGCGTCACGCCCCGAGAGGACGTACTCGGCGACCCCGTGGCGTCCTACGAGTAGCCCGCCGAACGGCCGGCGGCGCTAGAACTAAGGTGTGTCACTTCGACCCACACACCTATGAGCGGAAAGCTGAGTGGGGACACCGCCATCGTCACCGGATCGAGTAGCGGACTGGGGCGAGCCATCGCGGAGGGGTTCGCCGCGGAGGGCGCGAACGTCGTCACGAACTCGCGGGCCGAGGAGCGCGCCGCGGACACGGCCGAAGCCATCCGCGAGGCGGGCGGGAACGCCGTTGCCGCGGAAGCCGACGTCAGCGACAAGGCCGACGTCGAGGCGCTCGTCGAAGCGGCCGTCGAGGAGTACGGCAGCCTCGACGTCATGGTGAACAACGCCGGCACGACCGTCGAGAAACACGTCTTCGACCAGACGCCCGAGGACTGGCAGCACGTCCTGGACGTGAACCTCACGGGGACGTTCTACGGGTCACAGGTCGCCGGCGAACAGATGGCCGACCAGGGGACGGGCGGCCACATCATCAACGTCTCCAGCATCTACGGCAGCATCGGCGTGCAGGGTCGCGCACCCTACAACGCGACCAAGGCCGGCATCGAGAACCTCACGCGGTGTCTCGCCGTCGAACTCGCGGAGTACGACGTCCACGTGAACGCGCTCGCGCCCGGCTACATCAAGACGGAACTCGCGGAGGCGCCGTGGGGCGAGGAGATCACGGAGGACCGCGACTGGCCGTACTACGGCTACACGGAGGAACACATCACGAACCGCACGCCCCTTGACCGGTTCGGGACGTTCGAGGAGGTCAGCAACTGCGCGACGTTCCTCGCGGCGGGCGACCACTACGTGACCGGCGAGGTGCTGCACAACGACGGCGGGTGGCTCGCGTTCGGCTGGGGGAGCAAAGCCTGACGGCCGCGAGAACGGCGCGCTCAGACTGCACGCACGACACCGCCGTCCACGAGTAGCTGTGCGCCGTTGACGTAGCTCGCCGCTGGACTGGCGAGGAACGCGACGACGTCACCGAGTTCCTCTGGCTGGGCGACGCCGCCCGTCGGGATGTCGTCGGGCCAGTAGCTCGCCAGCCCTTCCTCGTAGGTGTCGTACTCGCCCCGCTCGACGGCGTCCTCGACGATGTTCCGGAGCGCCGGCGTTTCCACCGGCCCGGGCAGCACAGCATTCGCGCGGACGTCGGGCGCGAACTCCCGGGACAGCGTCTTCACTAGCCCGAGGACTGCCATGCGGACGGAACTGGACAGCACCAGCGACGGCACCGGCTGGCGGACGGTGATGGACGTGATGGCGACGATGGACCCGCCGCCGTCGCGGAGGTAGGGACCGGCTTCCCGCGTGAGGCGGACGGCGCTCATCACGAGCAGGTCGAACGCGTGATACCAGTCGTCGTCGGACACGTCGTGGAGGCCGCCGCTGGCGGGGTCGCCGGTGTTCACCACGAGGTGGTCGATGGTGCCGAAGCGCTCCGCGGTCGCCTCGACGAGACCCGAGACGGCGTCGCCGTCTGTGAGGTCGGCGGCGTACCCGACCACGTCGCCGGGCCCCACGGCGTCGACAGCCGCCACTGCGTCGTCGAGCTTCGCCTCGTCGCG
>NZ_WUUU01000059.1 GCF_009831555.1 Halobacterium bonnevillei
CCGTGGCGTTCGCGCCGTGCTCGTGCTGCCCGCGTTCGTCGCGATGCGGCCGATGGGCGCCGTGGTTCGCACCGTCCGGTCGCGGTACCTCAACGACCGCATCGAGTCGGTCGGGCGCGCCACCGCGATGAGCGCGGCCTCCCTCGTGTTCTCCGTGGTTCGGTTCCCGCTGTTGCTCGGCGCTGGCGTCGTCGCGGACGCATTCGGGCCGTACGTCGCGCTGTCCGCCGTCAACGCGGCCTTCGTCGGCTGCGCGGCCGTCCTCTGGGTGGTGGAGACACCGATTCGCGCCGGCCACGACACCGGCGTCGTCCCCGCCGACTGACGTCGCGCCGACTGCTACGTGCTGCTCTCGTCCCCGGGCGCACTACTGCACCACATTCTAAACCCCGGGTCGTCGTACGTCTCGGCATGACGACGCCGGATTTCGAGGCGACAGCGGACGCGTTCGGGTTGCTCGCGGACCCGGTTCGCGTCGAGATCGTGGACGCGCTCTGGCAGAGTGAGGAGACGCCGGTGCCGTACTCCGACGTGCGGGACGCGGTCGGCTTGCGGGACTCCGGGCGGTTCAACTACCACCTCTCGAAGCTCACCGACCACTTCGTGGAGAAGACCGACGACGGCTACCGCCTCCGGCCGACGGGGCTGCTGGTGGTGAACGCCGTGTACGCTGGGTCGTACGTGGACGCGCCGTCCCGGGAGGGAATCGACGTCGACGGCGCGTGTCCGACCTGTGGCGCGCCCCTCGTGGGCGAGTACGACGCCGGAATGTTCCGGGTGTCGTGTGCGGACTGCGACACCCAGTTGTTCATGCTGTCGTTCTCCCCGCAGGGCGTGGCCCGCCGGGACGACGAGGAACTGCTCGACGCGGTGTCGTTGCACGCTCGCGCCCACACGCGACGCGCGAGCGGTGGGCTCTGTCCGTTCTGCGGCGGGTCGATGACGAGCGACCTGGAACTGGACGCGGAGACCGGGCTCCCGCTGTCGACGCTCGTGGTCACCGACTGCCAGAACTGCGGGGCGACCAACCGGTCGAGCGTCGGGTTCTCGGTCCTGGAACACCCAGTAGTCTCCGGGTTTCTCTACGAGCACGGCGTGGCGGGGGACGCACCGCCCTGGCAGTTCGACTGGTGCCTGAGCGACGACCCGCTGACAGTCGAATCACGGGACCCGCCGCGCGTCGCGGTCGACGTCGCGGCGAATGGCGCCGACGAGACGCTCCGCGTGACGGTCGGCGCGGACGGCCACGTGGCGGGAACCGAGCGCGTCGAGGCCGGCGCACAGTAATCCGTACTGGCAGGTCACCAACCTTTTGTTGCTCCGCACTCCCGCTCGTACCATCACGAGCCGATCATCCCCGTTCCGACTCCCTCCAGGGCATTGCGCGCTGACCGATCCGACTACGCTGACCAGCCCGCCACCCTCCCGTGACCACTGACACCGCCCACGATTCACTGACGGACCCCGAGTCGCTCCGCGAGCACGACGCTGTCGACGTCCGCGACGCGCCGGGTCGACGTCATGTCACGGACCGGGTTGGTCCCGGCCTCCTATTTGAACCTACGCCACCGGCTGTCCGGTTGCCGGCACCGGTGTCGAAGCCAGCAGCCGCGAGCTAGATGGTTCGAAGAAACAGACGGTCGCGGGTCACCGCGCGAGCGGCGCGAACGGCGAAGCCGTGAGCAAACTGGGTGCCTCAAAGTCGCAGCCCCGTGGTCCGAGGGACCGAAGCGTCCCCGTCACTGAGCGAATCGATGAGTCGCTCAGACAGCGAACGCCTTGTGTTCGGCCGCTCTCGAAAGAGCGCTCCGCGCTCTTTCGGCGACGGCGCAAAAAGTGCGTTTCAGAACCCGAACACGCCCATGAGTGATTTGGCGACGCGGCGGACGATGAGGCCGAGGCCGAGGAGGACGAGGACGATGCCGGCGGCGACGACCGGGGCTTTGACTGCGACGATGGCGACGCCGGCGAGCACGAGGAGGGCGCCGAACAGTCCGGAGAGGCCGAGCGTGTCGAGCATGTCGGGCACGAGCGTGACCATTGGGGTAAACGTACTGGTCCAGCGGCGTCGGGTGGTGGCGGCCGCGAAAGTGTGCAGGGTTTAAATCGCTCGCGGCCCTGATTGAGGGTATGAGCGACGACGATGGTGGACGGAAGAATCTGCGAATGCCCGACGAGGACGAGGTATTCGCGGAGGTCACCGACATGCTCGGTGCGAACCGGGTGCGGGTTCGTTGCGCGGACGGCAAAGAGCGGACGGCACGGATTCCCGGGCGGATGCAGAAACGCATCTGGATCCGGGAGGACGACGTCGTGCTGGTGGAGCCGTGGGACTGGCAGGACGAGAAGGCGGACGTGGTGTGGCGCTACGAGAAATCGGAGGCTGATCAACTCCGTGAGGAGGGGCACATCGAGTGACAGCACCACGGTGGGTCTGCGGTGACTGAGGAGTTCGAGCTCGTCGAGGACGCCGAGGGGGCGCCCGGCGACGAGTTCGAGGAGATCGACGTCTCGGACACGGAAGCCGACCGCATCGCGCGCCGTCGCGACCGCGAGTTCGAGCAGTTCCGGGACCGGTTGAAGGACGCCGACCAGTTCAAGGTCCTGGACGGCGCGTTCGACGACGCGACGTTCGCCGCCATCTACAAACTCGTCCAGGACGGCTACATCGGGGCGTTCGGCGGCCCGATTTCGACGGGGAAGGAGGCGAACGTCTACGAGGCGCTCGACGACGAGGGCGGCGACGTCGCGGTGAAGATCTACCGCATCAACGCGTCGAACTTCCAGCAGATGCGGGAGTACCTGGAGGGCGACCCGCGCTTCGAGGGGATTCGCGGCGACAAGAAGGCCGTGGTGTTGTCGTGGACGCAGAAGGAGTACTCGAACCTGCGGCGCGCCGCGGAAGCGGGGGTACGCGTCCCGGAGCCGATCGCCGTCCAGCGGAACGTGCTGGTGATGGAGCTCATCGGCCAGGAGGGCGACGCCGCGCCGACGCTCGCGGACGTGGACGTCGAGAACCCGGAAACGGCGTTCGAGGTGGTCCGGGAGTACATGCGGCGCCTGTACGACGCCGGCCTCGTGCACGGCGACCTCTCGGAGTACAACCTCGTGGTGTACGACGGGGAACTCGTCGTCATCGACGTCGGGCAGGCGGTGACGATTCACCACAACAACCACGACGAGTTCCTGCAGCGGGACTGTCGGAACGTCGCGAACTTCTTCGAACGGCAGGGCGCGGACGTGGACGCCGAGGCGCTGTACGACTACGTCATCGAGAACGCGAATCCCCGTTCGGACGACGACACGGACGACCCGCGGACGACGGTCGACGAGCCAGCGGACACCGAGCCGACGGACGGCTGAACGCCGGTCGAGGGGCCGGTGACGGTTGACGACGGACGGCACAGCGACGAGTAATTGGGCGACGGCGCGCGCCGGACGACACATCAGACCACAGCTGAGCGATGGCGCAGGAACTGGCGGTGGTCGACCGCCATCACAACGCTTTTTCCACCGTCTCGCGGATAGTCGCGTATGCAGTCCGCTCCCATCGGCTGGCGCTGGCGCGCTCCGGGAGCGGACAGTCTCGCCGCAGCGGCCTGACGGGCGTCACCCGGCCGGGTCGCGTGCGGGGCTCCCTCGCTTCTCTCGCGCACCGCTCGCCGAGTACCTACCGCGCCACCCACCACACATGCCAGCCGACTCAGTCACACCGTACAGCGTCGAGGGCGACGTCGACTACGAGAAACTGCTCGCCCGCTTCGGCGCCGAGGCACTGACCCGCGAACAGCGACAGCGATTCCCCGACCAGCCACTCGTGCGCCGCGGCCTGTTCTACGCCGGCCGCGACGTCGACGACTTCCTCGCCAGCGAACCCCAGTCCGTCGTGACGGGCGTCGGCCCGTCCGGCCCGATGCACCTCGGGCACGCGATGGTGTTCTACTTCGCGAAGCGCCTCCAGGACGCGTTCGGCGCGCGCGTCTACGTCCCCGTCTCCGACGACGAGAAGTACGCGTTCAAGGACCAGACGCCCACGGAGACCACCGAGTACCTCCGCGAGAACCTCCGTGACCTCCTCGCGGTGGGATTCGACCCGGCGCTGACGCGCATCGTCGTGGACACGGAGGACGCCGACGTCGTCTACCCGCTGGCGACGGCATTCGGGACGGACGTCACGCACTCGACGCTCGAGGCCGTCTACGGCACGCCGTCGAACGTCGGGCAGGCGTTCTATCCCGCGGTGCAGACGGCCCACCTCCTGCTCCCGCAACTCGTGCACGGCGAGCACGCGACGCTCGTCCCCATCGCCGTCGACCAGGACCCCCACGTCCGCGTCAGTCGGGACGTCGCGTCGAAAGCCCGGTACCCGGTCCGGAAGCCCGGCGCGTTGCTGATGCAGTTCCTGCCGTCGCTGGGCGGGCCGGGGAAGATGAGCAGTTCTGAGGGCGTCGCAATCCGGCTGACCGACGACGCGGAGACGGTCCGCGAGAAGATTCGCACGCACGCCTTCACGGGCGGCCGAGCGAGCGTCGAAGAGCACCGCGAACACGGCGGCGACCCCGACGTGGACGTGCCCTTCCAGTACCTGTCGGCGTTCTTCGAACCCGACGACCGGGAACTCGCACGCATCGAGCGAGCCTACCGCAGCGGAGAGTTGCTCTCCGGCGAACTGAAGGACCTCGCTGCCGACCGCATCGCCGAGTTCCTCGCCGACCACCAGCGCCGCCGCGCCGCCATCCCCGACGTCCGGGCGGAACTCGCTGCGTACCGTCTCACCGAGGACGAGCGCGAGCGTGCGCGGGCGGCCGTCGGCTTCCAGCGGCCGTAGGCTCCAGCCGATGCTCCAATTCCAGCGACCGTGGGCTCCGGCCGCGTCGGATGAACCGGTTTGCACGGGCCTGGTCGTGGCGGAAGGCTGAAGCAAGTCCAGTCGCGTCGGTCGTACATGACAGCAGACGCAGAGGACGCGTTCGCCGCGGTCGCGGACGAACTCCGCGTGCGCATCCTCCGGGAACTCTGGGATGCCGACGACCCGCTCGCATTCTCCGACCTCCGGACTCGCGTCGACGTCCGGGACTCCGGGCGGTTCAACTACCACCTCGGCGAACTCCGCGGGCGGTTCGTCGAACAGACCGACGACGGCTACGAACTCCGGTTCGCCGGACAGAAACTCGTCGCGGCGCTACACTCCGGCGTCTACACGGAGGACGCATCTGTCGGGCCGGTGCCGGTCGACGGCACGTGCTTCGACTGCGGGGGGACCCTGGAAGCGCGCTACGAGGACGAACTCGGGCGCGTCGAGTGCACTGACTGCGGGATGAACCTTGTCGGTGGGGGCGTCCCGCCGGCGTTCGTCGACGGCCGCGAGGACGACCTCGCCGCCGCCATCGACGGCTACCTCCGCACGCAAATTCGCCAGTGCGCTGACGGCTTCTGCCCCCAATGTAGCGGGCCCACAACGGGATTCCTCGAGGAAAACGACTACGGGCCACAGGCCGTCTTCGAGTGCGAGCGCTGCGGTGCCGCGTTCCGGGGCATCGCGTCGATGCTCGCGCTCGACCACCCGGCAGTCGTCGCATTCTACCACGACCACGGCCGGAGCGTCCGGAACGCTCGTATCTGGGAACTACGGTGGTTCGACGACGTCGAACGTGACGGGGACGCCGCCCGCGTGACGGTGACCGTGGACGGCGACGAACTCGAACTGGTCGTGGACGATTCGCTGGCCGTCAGCGTCGCCTAAGCGGCGGACTGTCAGCACCGCCCAAGCGGCGTGAAACCGTCGTACGAGGGAGAGAAGGCTTTTACGCGCACGCCAAGTATTTGGTGTATATGAAACACGTGAAGATTCCGCAGGACCGCATCGGGACGCTCATCGGCGAGGGGGGTGAGACGCTCCGCCGAATCGAGCAAGCCGCCGAGGTCCGCCTCGACGTCAACTCCCAGGACGGCTCGGTCGCCATCGAGCGCAACGGCGACCCCGTTCGCGGCATGCAGGCGCCGGAGATCGTGCGCGCCATCGGCCGCGGGTTCGACCCGGACGCCGCCCTGAGTCTGCTGGACGACGAGATGCGGATGTTCGACACCATCGACATCGAGCGGGCCGCCCGCAACGACAACGACCTCCGCCGCAAGAAGGGGCGCCTCATCGGCGAGGACGGCCGCACGCGCGAGCTCATGGAGGAACTCACGGGCGCAAGCGTCGTGATTTACGGCTCTACGTTCGGCGTCATCGGCCAGCCGAACGAGGTCGACGTCGCGCGCTCGGCCGCAGAGATGCTGCTGGACGGTGCGCCCCACGGCGCCGTCTACTCGTACCTCGAACGCAAGCGCGCCGAGGAACTGAAACAGCAGGGCATGGAGTACCACGAGTTCCCCGGGTAGTCCAGGGAACGCTCTGACGCCCTCTGATCGGCCTTCGGTCCGCGTTCCGCTGATTCTGCGTCCGGTTCTTCCTGCTCCCGCCCCGGTCTCCGCTTGGTCCGTTCCCGGTTCTCCGGCGCTTGCGCTCTCGTTGGATTGAAGCGCTCGCGGTCGCTCGCAGGGATCTGGCGACAAATCAGTAATAAACAACTCGTATGTGGAATCTCGTTCTGGCTACGGACCGGCGTGTGAGGGCGTCTCGATGGGTGTGGTATTCTCTTGCGCACAAGGTTTAAATAGAATCGCATTCAATCAATGAGTGACTATGGCGCAGCAGATGGGCAATCAGCCACTTATTGTACTTTCCGAGGAGAGCCAGCGAACCTCCGGAGAGGACGCACAGTCGATGAACATCACCGCCGGGAAAGCCGTCTCCGAGGCCGTCCGAACCACCCTCGGCCCGAAAGGCATGGACAAGATGCTCGTGGACTCCACGGGCGAGGTCGTCGTCACGAACGACGGCGTCACCATCCTCAAGGAGATGGACATCGAGCACCCGGCGGCCAACATGATCGTCGAGGTCGCCGAGACACAGGAGATCGAAGTCGGCGACGGCACGACATCCGCCGTCATCGTCTCCGGTGAACTCCTCTCGGAGGCCGAGGACCTCCTCGAACAGGACATCCACGCGACCACGCTCGCGCAGGGGTACCGCCAGGCCTCCCAGAAGGCCAAGGAGTTCCTCGACGAGAAGGCAATCGACATCTCCCCGGACGACACCGAGGAACTCGAGAAGATCGCCGCGACCGCCATGACCGGCAAGGGCGCGGAGAACGCCAAGGACACCCTCTCGGAACTCGTCGTCCGCGCCGTCCAGTCGGTCGCCAACGGCGGCGACGTCGACACGGACAACGTCAAAGTCGAGAAGGTCACCGGCGGCGCCACCGAGAACTCCGAACTCATCGAGGGCGTCATCGTCGACAAGGAGCGCGTCAACGAGAACATGCCCTACGGCGTCGAGGACGCCAAAATCGCGCTCGTCGACGACGGCCTCGAAGTCAAGGAGACCGAGATCGACACCGAGGTCAACGTCACCGACCCCGACCAGCTCCAGCAGTTCCTCGACCAGGAAGAGAAGCAGCTCCAGGAGATGGTCGACGCCCTCGCCGACGCCGGCGCCAACGTCGTCTTCGTCGACGGCGGCATCGACGACATGGCCCAGCACTACCTCGCGCAGGAAGGCATCCTCGCTGTCCGCCGCGTGAAATCCGACGACTTCACCCGTCTGTCCCGCGCCACCGGCGCGACCCCGGTCGCGAACGTCACGGACATCGAAGCCGACGACCTCGGTGAAGCCGGCAGCGTCGCCCAGAAGGACATCGGCGGCGACGAACGCATCTTCGTCGAAGACGTCGAAGAAGCGAAGTCCGTCACCCTCATCCTCCGCGGCGGCACCGAGCACGTCGTCGACGAAGTCGAGCGCGCCATCGAGGACTCCCTCGGCGTCGTGCGCGTCACCCTCGAGGACGGCAAAGTCCTCCCCGGCGGCGGCGCACCCGAGACGGAACTCGCGATGGAGCTCCGCGACTTCGCGGACTCCGTCGGCGGCCGCGAGCAGCTCGCCGTCGAAGCGTTCGCGGACGCTCTGGAAGTCATCCCGCGCACCCTCGCCGAGAACGCGGGCCACGACCCCATCGACTCCCTCGTGGACCTCCGCAGCCGTCACGACGCCAGCGAATCCGGCGCCGGCCTCGACGCCTACACCGGCGAAGTCATCGACATGAACGACGAAGGCGTCGTCGAACCGCTCCGCGTGAAGACGCAGGCCATCGAGTCCGCCACCGAGGCGGCCGTGATGATCCTCCGCATCGACGACGTCATCGCCGCGGGCGACCTCGCAGGCGGCCAGGTCGGCGACGACGGCGGCGAAGAACCCGCCGGCGGCCCCGGCGCAGGCGGCATGGGCGGCGGCATGGGCGGCGGCATGGGCGGCATGATGTGAACTTCGGCCACTAACTCCACATCGGCCGTCAGGCCCCGACGCTCCCGAAGCCCACGTTCGCTCGCACCGACCGCTCACAGACGCTCGCATTTTTGTTCGACGAAATACACGGACAGCGACGGGTGTCGGCGGACAAAGGAGGTTCTAAGTGCGGGGGTTGCAATTTTTGCGGCATGGAGACGCTGCTACTCAACAAGGAGGACGTCAGCGAGAACGTGCGAATGCCGGAGTTGATTCCGGCCGTCGAGGACGCGTTCGCCGCCTACGAGACGGGCGACGCACAGATGCCCGCGAAGTCCTACATCGACCTCCCCCAGTACAACGGGGACTTCCGCTCGATGCCCGCGTACCTGGACACCGGGGACTGGGACGCCGCCGGCATCAAGTGGGTGAACGTCCACCCGGACAACCCCACGCACTACGACCTCCCGACAGTCATGGGGACGATGGTGTACTCCGACCCCGAGAACGCCTACCCGCTGGCCATCATGGACGGCACCGAACTCACCCTGCAACGCACGGGCGCCGCTGCGGGGGTCGCCACCGACTACCTCGCCGTCGAGGACGCCAGTAGCTTCGGCGTCGTCGGCGCCGGCGTCCAGTCGTACGCCCAACTCGAAGCCGTCGCCGACGTCCGCGACATCGAGGAAGTCGTCGTCAGCGACGTCAACGAGGACGCCGTTCGCGCGTTCGTCGAACACTTCCAGGACCGCTTCGACGTCCGCGAGGGCTCGATCAGCGACGCCGGCCACTGCGACGTCCTCTCCACGGTCACCCCCGTCGAAGACCCAATCGTCTCCCCCGACGACCTCGGCGACCACACCCACGTCAACGCCATGGGCGCCGACGCCGAAGGCAAACACGAACTCGCCGACGACGTCCTCCTCGGCGCCAAACTCGTCATCGACGACCACGCCCAGACCACCCACTCCGGCGAAATCAACGTCCCCTACAACGCGGGCGTCCTCTCCGACGACGACATCTACGGCGACGTCGGCGAGATCGTCACCGGCCAGACGGACGGCCGCACCCCCGACGACGGCGTCACGGTGTTCGACTCCACGGGCCTCGCCATCCAGGACGTCGCCGCCGCCCACGTCGTCTACGAACACGCCCAGGAACACGGCAACGGCTACGAATTCGATCTGCTCGGGGTATAAGACGCACTTCTTGCCGGAGCGGGCGACGGAGTCGCCCGATCGCAGCAAAAACTTGCGGAAAAAGCACTCCTCTCTCCCTTCGGTCGCTCGTCGGCCCGCGCTCCCTACGGTTGCGCGGTGAACCGGCGACCGTCCGCGTCTTCCGGACCGCTCGGTCGCCGGATGCTCGCCGTCGGCTGGTTCCTCCGAGTTCGGTCGTGTTGTCGCGTCACGCACCCCGGCCCAGGAGTTTGCCGAACCCCCAGATGACGACGATGAACGGCAGGAGCGGCAACAGCAACACCGCGAGGAGGGCCGCCATCGCCAGGCCGATACCGGACATCTCCGGGTTCGACTTCACGTGGGGCGTCGGGCCGACACTGTACGAACCGCTGTCGGCACGCTCGCTCATAGTTGGATATTTGACCCGAACGGCAAAAATCGTTACTCCGGGGTGCCGCTCCAGGGGCGGCGGATTCCGAACGGGCCGCCCTACTGGAGGTCGATGGCGGGCCGGAACGGCACCGCGCGGGACGCGCGCTCGGCGTCCGTCTCGGACTCCGGCACCACGTCGACGGTGGCGTCGAACTGGCGCGCCAGGAAGCCCGCGGCCTGCTCGTAGACGTCGGCTTCGTCGACGTCGTCCAGCGCCGCCAGTTCCTCGTCGGACCGCTCGCGGACGTCAGCGACCAGGTCCTGCGCGAGGTCGTTGACCTCGTCGCCGCGCTCCCGCAGGCTTTCGTTCTGCATCACGGACCCCATCACTGCGCCGACGTCCGGCCCGGTCTCCCGGACCGTCTCGTAGACGGTCTGCTTCCACGGCGCCGCCGTGTAGATGGTGATCTGGTCCGGGTCGGTGTCCGTGACGTCCACGACCTCGCGGACGTCGTCGGCCAGCGACTCCACGAGGCGCTCCTCGACCTCGACGCGCTCGGACTCCAGTTCGGGGTCGGGCTCCGGCCAGTCGTCCTGGCCGACGGGGCGGCCGACCAGTTCGTCGTGGAGTTCGTTCGCGACGAACGGCACGATTGGTGCGAGCAACCGCAGGCGGGTCAGCAGGACCTCGCGGAGCGTCCAGCGCGCGCCCTCGCGGTCCAGGTCCGTGCGCTTTCGGTACCACGTCAGGTGCTCCTCGAAGTGGTAGAACGCCTCCTGGCTGGCCTTCCGCGTCTGGAAGTTGTCCATCGCGTCGGTGGCGGCCCGGATGGTGGACTGGAGTTTCGACAGCAGCCAGCGGTCGATGCGCTCCAAGTCGACGTCCTCGCGGTCGCCGAGGCCCGCGGCGCGCTCCGCGACGTCCTGTGCGCGCTCGTAGAACCGCGCGAGCTGGTCCCGCGTGGTGCCGACCTCGTCGCCGCGCCAGTCGAAGTCCTGCCAGGGCTCCGCGGAGTTCAGCAGGAAGAACCGCACGGTGTCCGCGCCGTACTCCTCGATGGCCTCGGTGGGGAGGACGACGTGCCCCTTCGAGGACGACATCGACTCGCCCTCCAGCAGGCCCATGCCCATGATGGTGATGCCCTGGGGCCACTTCGACTCTTCGAAGAGGTCGGTGTGGTGGAACAGGTAGAACGTCAGGTGGTTCGACACCAGGTCGTTGCCCGACACCCGGTAGTCGACGGGGTACCAGTACTCCCACTCGTCGCGCAACGCCAGGGCGCGCTCGTCGGGGTCGGCTACCGCGTCGGCGCCGTAGAACAGCGTGTCGAAGAACTCTCGGTCCATCTCCGCCGGCGGGACGTCCTGGAGGCGGTGGGCGATGGTGTAGTAGGACATGTACACCGTGGAGTCCGACAGCGGCTCGATGACGAAGTCGTCGTCCCACGGCAGCTTCGTACCGAGGCCGTAGTTGCGGATGCACGGCCACTCGTTCAGCCAGTCGACGGTGTGGTCGAGCTGGTCGCGGGTGTTCTCGGGGATGGCGTCCAGGTCCGCGATGGCGTCGTGCGCGAGTTCCTTCCAGCCCTCGTCGTTGTACGTCAGGAACCACGTGTCCTGTTTCGCGACCTCGACCTCGCCGCCGCACCGGCAGACGACCTCCTCGGAGAACTCGTACATCGAGTCGAAGGCGCCCTGGGACTGGAAGTGCTCGTCGAGTTCCTCGCGGACGTCCTCGACGACCTGTCCGCCGTACTCGCCGTACACGTCCTTGAGTTCGCCGCTGTGGAACTCCCGGTTGTACACCTCCTGGGTGGCGTCCTCGAGGGCGTGGTCGTCGCTCGACTCGATGCCGTACTCCTCGACGGCCGCCCTCGCCGGGAACGGGTCGTCGTAGGCGTCGATGTCGAGGATGGCCTTCGGTTCGATGGCGTCGACCTCCGCCGGGTCGATGCCGTACTTGCGCATCCGCTCGTCGTCCGCCTTCGCCTCCTGCAGGGCCACCCAATCGTCCGGCGAGTGCGCGGGCACGGACATCACGACGCCCGTGGCGTTGTCGGCGTCCACGAACGCCGCGGGCAACACGAGCACGTCCTCGCCGGTGACGGGGTTGGTGACGCGTTCCCCGACCAGCGCGTCGCCCGTGAACCGGTCGAGGATTTCGACGTCGCGCTGCTGGAGGACGAGTTTCTCCGCGGCCTGGTCGCTCACCAGCCACCGCTCGCCGTCGACGTTCGCTTCGACGTAGTGGGCGTCGGGGTCGATGTACGCGTTCGTGACGCCGCGAACGGTCTCGGGGCGCAGCGTCGCCATCGGAACGACCGTGTCGCCGGCTTCGAATTTGACGAGCGTGTACTCCTGGAACTCCGCCTCCTCGCCCTCCAGGATGTCGTGGGTGGTGACGGGGTTCTCCTCGTCGGTGCAGTACTTCACGGGATGCAGCCCCTTCTCGAGGCGGCCGTTATCGCGCAGCGTCTCGTACTGCCACTCGATGAACTTCGAGTAGCGCTCGTCGTTCGTCGTGAACTCCCGGCGCCAGTCGACGCTGAGCCCCAGGGACTTCATGTTCCGCTTGTAGTGGTTCTCGATGAAGTAGCGCGCGAACCCCATCGGCGTCTCCAGCTCGTCGAGTTCGGACTCCGGGACGTTGTAGGTGTCCCGGAGCACGGACATCTGTTCTTCCTCGCGCTTCTGGAGGCGGTTCACCGCGCCGATGATGGGCGTGCCGGTGACGTGCCACGCGATGGGGAACAGAACCTTGTCGCCCTGCAGGCGCCGGTAGCGAGCGTAGACGTCGGGGACCGTATAGGTGCGAGCGTGTCCGATGTGCATCCCGCCTGACGGGTAGGGATAGGGGACTGTGACGAACGTCGCGTCCTCGTCGTCGCCGGCCGCCGTCGGCGGGTCCGCGTGGTAGCGACCGCCGTCCTCCCAGCGGTCCTGCCACTTGCGCTCGATTTCCCGCGGCTCGTAGGTCATATCCGACGTGACAGTCCCGCAGGCCAAAAGCCCTCCCATCGTGACTGGTGACCTGTCAGTCTCCGGCAATACTTGCCGAACGGTAGCACGGGGCACTGCCGCGGCTGCGGGACGTACGGACCGCGCCCTGCGGCGCGTCGTCGTCGGCCGAAACCGCCGTGAGAACGGACGCTGGCGCCGGCGACGCCTATTCGATTTCGACGCTCGTGGACTCCTCGGTGGCGTGGGACTTCGGGAGGATGACGGTCAGCACGCCGTTCTCGAAGGACGCGCTGGCGTCGCCCTCCTCGATGTCCTCGGGGAGCGTGACGCTGCGCGACAGCGACCGCTTGCTGCGCTCGCGGCGGATGTAGTTGTCACCGTCTTCGTACTCCTCCTCGGTTTCGGAGCGGTGGGTGGCGTCGATGCGGAGCGTGCGCTCGTGGACCTCAACGTCGATGTCGTCCCGCTCGAACCCCGGGAGGTCGGCGGTCAGGACGAAGCTGTCGCCCTCGTCCGCCACGTCCACGGCGAGCCCGCCGCCGGCGCGCTCCCGCGCCTCGTTCATTCGGTCGAGCAGCCGTTCGAGTTCGTCGAATGGGCTTCCTCGGGACACCATACGTGTCAATTCCACGCGAATCCCGGAAAAGCTACCGGCTAGATTTCAGGCACCCTGGGGCCGCAAACACAGATCTAACCACCCCCGACAGCAAGCATCCGCGGCCTGAGCGGTTCGAAGAACCCGAAGGCCGCGGTTCACAGCGCGAGCGACCACCGGGAGCGAGCGCTGGCCGACGAGTGACTACCGCGCGAGCGCAGCGAGCGCGACGGGAGCGAGGAGTGCTTTTTCCGCACGTTTTTGCGAGGGGTCGCCTTTGGCGACCCCGCAGCGCAAAAAGTGCGTTTAGACGACGTGTTCGACGTCGTAGGAGCCGAGGCGGCGGACCCAGCCGTCGGCGGCGATGGCTTCGATTTCGTCGAGGGCGGCCTGGGTGCGGTCCTCGTAGAGGCCGGCGTCGACGTCGATGTGGAAGAGGTAGTCGCCGAGGCGTTCGCCGCTGGGACGGGATTCGACCCGGGAGAGGTTGATGTCGCGGTCGGCGAACGGCTCCAGGAGTTCGAGCAGCAGGCCGGGGTAGTTGGCGTTGGGGT
This sequence comes from Halobacterium bonnevillei, assembly GCF_009831555.1. Lineage (GTDB taxonomy): Archaea > Halobacteriota > Halobacteria > Halobacteriales > Halobacteriaceae > Halobacterium > Halobacterium bonnevillei. The sequence continues at coordinate 13,990 of NZ_WUUU01000059.1, forward strand.
AGACGACGAACGAGGATTTGCCGCCGGCCCGGGAGCGCTCGCCGGGCGGCGCGACGACGAAGAAGCGCGTGGAGTTGCTGGTGCGGTCCTGGATGTCTTCGGCGATCACCTGGAGGTCCCCAGTGGCGTTGTCGGGGTGGGCGATGCCGGCGACGGTGGGGTCGTCGCGGGCGATTTCGACGCTCTGCGCGGTGGACGCGACGGCTTCGCGGTCGGCGTCGGGGTAGTTCTCGTCGAGGTAGTCCCGGACCTGGGCGAGCGCCTGGGAGTGACTGGCGACGGTGTCGAAGTTCTCGCTTTGCGCGATGAGCGCGTGCCGGACGGGGGTGACGACTTCGCGGACGACCGCGAGTTCGACGTCGGCGAGGGTGTCGAGCGTCTCGGTGACGGAGCCTTCGATGCTGTTCTCGATTGGGACGACGCCGCGGTCGGCGTCGCCGTTCGCGACGGCGTCAGCGATGCCGCGCACGGACTCCGCGAAGGAGATGCCGTCGTCGGTGACGGCGCTGGCGGCGCGGTGGGAGTACGTGCCGGTCGGCCCGAGCGTAACCGTTTCCATGCACTCGTGTAGGCGGTGGACGGGGGAAAAGTGCGTCGGGCTGACAGGGGGTGCACTGCGCCGCAACGGAGTGAACGATGCCCCTCGTGGGAGAGGCCCAGGATTAGCGGTTCAGTGTGTGGATGGCGTGGCCGAGCGCGTGCTCGCAGGCCTCCATCGTGGATTCGGCGAGCGTCGGGTGGGTGTGGATGGTGGAGGCGACGTCCTCGAGGGTGGCGCCCATCTCGATGGCGAGGCCGAGTTCCGCGACGAGTTCGCTTGCCTCCGGGCCGACGATCTGCGCGCCGAGCAGGAATCCGGAGTTGTCGTCGGCGACGACGCGCACGAAGCCGTCGGCGTGGCCGGTGGTGAGCGCGCGGCCGCTGGCGTTGAACGGGAACTTCCCGACGACGGGATCGAAGCCCTCCTCGGCGGCGTCGTCCTCGCTGAGGCCGACAGTCGCGATTTCGGGGTCGGTGAAGACCGCTGCCGGGACGGCCTGGTAGTCGAGTGCGGCGGGTTCGCCGGCGATGACCTCGGCCGCGACCTGGCCTTCCTTACTGGCCTTGTGCGCGAGCATCGGGCCGGGCGCGACGTCACCGATGGCGAACACGTTCTCGACGCTCGTGCGCGCCTGGGTGTCCGTCTCGAGGCGGCCGTCGTCGTTCGGTTCGAGGTCGACGGCGTCCAGATTCAGGGTGTCGGTGACGGGTTCGCGGCCGACCGCGACCAGCACCTTGTCGGTGTCGAACTCGGTGACGTCGCCGTCTTCGTCTTCGGCAGCGACGACGATGCCGTCGCCGGATTCCTCCCAGTGATCGGCGGCGAGGCCGAAGTGGAAGTCGATGCCGAGTTCCTCGGCGCGCTGCCTCACGGGGCGCGCGAGGTCGTCCTCGTAGGTCGGGAGGATGCCGTCCAGCATCTCCACGACCGTGACGTCGACGCCGAGTTTCGCGAACACCGTCGACAGCTCCATGCCGATGTAGCCAGCGCCGACGACCACGATGGACTCCGGCAGTTCGTCCATCGCGAGCGCCTGCCGGGAGTCCAGCACGGGGTCGTCGCCGAAGTCGAAGCCCGGCACCTCGATGGGTCGGGAGCCGGTCGCGACGACGCAGTGCTCGTAGGTGATCGTCTCCGAGCCCTGGCCCTCGCCGCCGTGGACGACGCGGAGCTTGTCGTTGCCCGCGAACTCCGCGCGGCCCTCCATGAGGTTCACGCCGTTGGCCTTGCAGAGCTTCTCGACGCCGCCCGTCAGCTGGTCGACGACGCCGTCCTTCCAGTCGACCATCTCCGCGACGTCGACCTCGGGGTCCGCGTAGACGCCCATGTCCTCGGCGTGCCCGGCCTCGTGGGCGACGTCGGTCGCCGTGATCATCGCCTTCGACGGGATGCAGCCGTAGTTCAGGCAGGTGCCGCCGTACGCGTCCATCTCGACGAGCGTCACGTCGAGACCGAGTTGGCCGGCGCGAATCGCCGCTACGTAGCCGCCGGGGCCGCCCCCGACGACAGCTAAGTCGGTTCCAGTGGATACGTCTCCAACAACCATTATTCGAGTAGTAGTAGTTCGGGGTCAGTCAGCCGCTCCATCACGTAGTTCGTGAACTCCGCGGCCTCCGCGCCGTCGATGACGCGGTGGTCGATGGACAGCGACAGCGGCAGCGTCTTCGCCGCGCGCACCTCGCCGTCCTCCGCGACCGGGCGCTCGTCGATGGCGCCCAGCCCCAGAATCGCGGTCTCCGGGTAGTTGATGATCGGCGTGGCGTACTCGCCGCCGACCGCCCCGAAGTTCGTGATGGTGAACGTCCCGCCCTGCATCTCCTCGCGGGAGATCGAGCGGTCCCGGGCCTTCGCCGCGAGTTCGTTCACGTCCTGGGCGACCTGGAGGATGGACTTCTGGTCGACGTGCTTGACGACCGGCACCATCAGGCCGTGGTCGGTCGCCACCGCGACGCCGACGTTGTAGTCCTGCTTGAGCGCGATCTCGTCGTCCGCCTCGCGGAGCTCCGAGTTCACGATGGGGTACTCCTTGAGGCCGGCGACGACCGCCTTCATCACGAACGGCAGGTACGTGAGCTTCACGTCCTGCTCGGCGGCGCGCTCCTTGAGGTTCTCGCGCGTCGCCACGAGGTCGTCGATGACCGCGGTGTCGTGGTGCGTGACGTGGGGCGCCGTGTACTTCGATTCCGCCATCTGCTCGCCGATTGTGCGGCGGATGCCGCGGTACGGCTCCGTCGTCTCGCCGCCCTTGACGAACTCGCGGTCGGGCGCGCCGGCTGTCGGCGCTTCGCCCTGCGCGGCGACGCCGCCCTCCGCGTACTCCTGCACCGCTTCGGCGGTGACCGAACGCCTCGCCTTCGCCGTTCCTCGACCGGCGGGGACGTCGTCGATGTCGACGCCCGAGTTCGCGGGGCGAGGCCGCGGGTCG
>NZ_WUUU01000060.1 GCF_009831555.1 Halobacterium bonnevillei
TCTCCCGCGTGGAGGCCGCTCACCTGCTGTTCCGCGGCGACCTCGACGCCGTCGACGGCGCCGGGTTCCGGACGTTCCTCGCCGCGCAGTCGGCCGGGTTCACCGCGCGGTTCCTCGTGTACGCGGACCTCCGCGACCGCGGGTTCTACCTCGCGCCCGACCGCCAGCCGTGGTGGAGCGACTCCGGGGACGGCGACTTCGTCGTGTTCCCGCGCGGGAAGGGCCCCGACGACGGCGCCGTGAAACACCGGGTTCGCGTGGTCGACGAGCGAACGACGCTCCCCGAAGCCGAACTCGACGACGTCGTCCTCGCCGTCGTCGACGAGGAGAGCGAACTCACGTACCTCGACATCGACCCCACCGAACCCAGCGGGGAGACGGACTTCGACGCGCCCGCCGGCGTCCAGGGCGTCCTTCTCGACGAGCGCGTGCTCGTCTGGGACCCCCCCGGCCGCCTCCACGAGCAGGGATTCTACGGCCAGCCACTCGGCGGGCGCGCCGCCGAGTACGACGCCCTCCAGCTGTCGCTGCTGGAGGCCGCGTACCTCGCCGCGCAGGGCGTCCTCCAGCTCGGCGACGCGGACGTCGAGGCGGTCGTCGACCGCGGCCGCGCCGGCGAAGGCGACCACTTCGACCGCCGCCTCCGCGTCTACCGCGCGCTGCGCGACGCGGACATGGTACCCAAGACCGGGTTCAAGTTCGGCGCGGACTTCCGCGTGTACAGCGACGTCGAGTCCGTCGACGACCTCGGGCACTCCGAGTTGCTCGTGCGCGCGCTCCCCGGCGGCCACGAGTTCTCGCCCCGCGACCTCTCGCTGGACGTCAGGCTCGCCCACGGTGTCCGGAAGCGAATGGTTTTTGCGCTGGACGACCCCAGTGCTGACACGATTCGCTGGCTCTCCGTGAGCAGGCTCACGCCCTAACGCAGACGCACTCCCAAACTATGACCGACACCGACCACGACATCGACGCCGACGGGGCTGCTGACGAGGCGCCGACGGGGACGCGCCGGGCGCGGACAGCGTCGCCCTCGACCCGTGGGGCTCCTCGACCGTCTCGGACTACCGGAAGCTCTTCGACGAGTTCGGCATCGAGTCCTTCGAGGACGTCATCGACGAGGTACCGGACCCCCACTACCTGATGCGGCGCGCCATCATCTTCGGTCACCGCGACTACCGCCGGGTCGCCGACGCGATGCGCAACGACGAGCCGTTCGCCGCGCTCTCCGGGTTCATGCCGACGGGCGACCCCCACATCGGCCACAAGATGGTGTTCGACGAGATCATCTGGCACCAGCAGCAGGGCGCCGACGCGTACGCGCTCATCGCCGACCTCGAAGCCCACGCCGCACGCGGCCTGACGTGGGACGAGATCGACGACCACTCGGAGGACTACCTGCTGAGTCTGCTCGCGCTCGGGTTCGACGCCGACGACGGCACGCTCTACCGTCAGTCCGCGAACCGCGAACTCCAGGACCTCGCGTTCGAACTCGGCGCGGAAGCCCGGTTCTCGGAGTTCGAAGCCATCTACGGGTTCGACGGCGAGACGGACGTCTCCCACATGCAGAGCGTCGTCACCCAGATGGCGGACATTCTCTACCCGCAACTCGAGGACTCCAAGCCCACGGTGATTCCCGTGGGGCCGGACCAGGACCCCCACATGCGTCTGGCGCGGGACATCGCCGAGCGCACTCGCTACTTCAAGGTCACCGAGGCGTACGCCAGCGTCGCGTTCGACGACGACGAGCGTCCGCTGGTCGCGGCGACCTACGAGGCCCGCGAGCAGTACGCCGACGGCGAGGGGGCACCGCGCTGCGGGGAGGCCGCCGACTGGCTCCGCGACGACCCCGGTATCACCGGGGGCCACGACGACGAGGTGGTCGCGGGCGTCGTCGAGAAACTCGACAACGCTGGGATGGAGCCGCTGCGCCCCCGGATCCGGTTCTTCGACCGGCAGGCCACCGAGGCGGCGTTCGAGGCGCTCATCGACGAGATCCGCGGCGAGAAGCGCGTCTTCGAGGGCCACATCGACGCGTTCGAACTGGACCGCGAGACCGCCGAGGACCTCGCGCTCGCCGTCGAAGTCGACCACGGCGGCTACGGGTTCGTGCCGCCGTCCTCGATCTACCACCGCTTCATGACCGGGCTCACGGGCGGGAAGATGTCCTCCTCGATTCCCGCCAGCCACATCAGCCTCCTCGACGATCCCGAGGACGGCTACGACAAGGTCAAGGCTGCGACCACAGGGGGACGGGAGACCGCCGAGAAACAGCGCGAACTCGGCGGCGAACCCGACAAGTGCCCGGTGTACGAACTCTACGCGTACCTGCTCGCGGGCGACGACGACGAGTTCGCGCAGCGCGTCTACGACGAGTGTGCGGGCGGCGAGCGGCTCTGTGGCGGCTGCAAGGAGGAAGCCGCCGAACTGATGGAGGGGTTCCTCGCGGACCACCAGGAGAAACGCGACGAAGCCCGTGAGGTGCTGGCGGACCTGGACGTGCAACTGGACTCCGAGCGCGTGTAGTTCGGACCGGGGGTTCCGGCTCTGTCGCGGCTGGCGCGGTGCCAGTGGCCGACTGCTACCCCGGTGCCGTGGCACGGCATCGCCGTCAGACTCGGTGGCAAACCGACAGAACGCTTTTGATGGACGAACGAATCCTGTCTCGTATGGCGTCCGAACCCCACGCCGGTCGCAGCGCGCGCGAACCAGCCAGGAGTCCGGGGTTCGGCTTTTTCTTCGCCTGACCGACCGGTGAACGCCGCGACCCCGTGAAATGGGGGAGCGGCCGAAACCGCTCGCTCGGGCGCGGAGCGGAACGGATAACTGACTGCCACTCACCCCAACAGACAATGCAACTACCACCACAGCAGGTCGCGGTGCTCGAAGCGTCGAGCGCCGACGAACCCAGACGCATCGCCGACCTCGCGGCCGAGACGGAGCGGCCGCCGGAGACGGTCACGGGCGCGGCGTTCGAACTCGCGGACGCCGGACTCGTGGACGTCGTCGAGGAGACACAGGAGGACGTCGAACTGACCGACGAGGGCCGCGAGTACGCCGAGGACGGGCTGCCGGAGGTCCGCCTCTACGAAGCCGCCCTGGAACTGGGCGCCGACGACACGCCGGTTTCGATGGGCGAGGTCATCGGCGCGTCCGGCCTCGACGGCCCGCAGGTCGACATCGCGCTGTCGAACTACGCGCGGAAGGGCTACGGCGACATCGACGGCGGCGACCTCGCCGCGGATTCTGACGCCGACCCGGACGAGGACGCGGAGGCCGCAGCGCTCGAATCCCTCGCGGCCGGCGGCAGCGTCGAGGACGCCGACGCGCTCGACCAACTGGAGCGCCGCGACCTGGTCGCGGTCCGCGAACGCACCGTGCGGTCGGTGCTGCTCACCGACGCCGGCGTCACGGAACTCATGGCCGGCGTCGAAGCCGCCGACGAAGTCGGCCAGCTGACGCCGGAGATGCTCACGTCCGGCGAGTGGCGGGACGCCGCCTTCGCCGACTACAACGTCGAAGCCGACGCCGGCGAGTACCAGCCCGGGAAGGTCCACGTGCTCCGGCAGGCCGCCGAGCGCGTGAAGGAAGTGCTGATCGGGATGGGATTCCAGGAGATGGCGGGCCCGCACGTCGACGCGGACTTCTACATCAACGACTGCCTGTTCATGCCCCAGGACCATCCCGCGCGCAACCACTGGGACCGCTTTGCGCTCTCCGAACCCGAGCAAATCGACGACCTCCCAGCGGACCTCGTCGACCGCGTCGAGCGCGCGCACCGCGAGGGCGTCGGGCAGGACGGCGACGGCTACCACTCGCCGTGGGACGAGGACTTCGCGCGTGCGCTCGCGCTCCGCGGCCACACGACGAGTCTCACCGCGCGCTACCTCTCCGGTGTCGCCGGCGAGGACGTGGAGCCGCCGGCGCGCTACTTCAGCGTCGAGAAGGCCTACCGGAACGACACGCTGGACGCCACCCACCTCCTGGAGTTCTTCCAGATCGAGGGCTGGGTGATGGCCGACGATCTCTCGGTACGGGACCTCATGGGGACGTTCCGCGAGTTCTACAGCCAGTTCGGCATCACGGACCTCGAGTTCAAGCCCACGTACAACCCGTACACGGAGCCCAGCTTCGAGCTGTTCGGGCGTCACCCCGAGACCGGCGAACTCATCGAGATCGGGAACTCCGGCATCTTTCGGCCGGAGATGCTCGAACCGCTGGGCGTCGAGGCAGACGTGATGGCGTGGGGGCTCGCCCTGGAGCGCCTGCTCATGCTCGTGACCGGGTTCGAGGACATCCGCGACGTCCACGGGACGCTGTGTGACCTCGAGTTCCTGCGGGACGCGGAGGTGGTGTACTGATGCCCGTCGTCGACGTCGACCCCGACGAACTCCGTCAGCTCACCGGCCACACCGAGAAGGACGACGACGAACTCAAAGACGACCTGTTCGGCCTCGGCATCGAGTACGAAGGCGTTACCGAGGACGGCGAATTCAAGCTCGAGTTCGAGGCCGACCGCCTCGACCGACTCTCCGTGGAGGGCATCGCGCGCTCGCTGCGCTACCACTACGGCGACACGCGGGGCGTCTACGTCCCGGAGACGAACAGCCCCGACTGGACCATCCGCGTCGAGGACGTCCCCGAGGAGCGCCCGTACGTCACCGGCGCGGTCGTCCGCGGCGTCGACCTCGACGAGGACGCCCTGGACTCGCTCATCCAGCTCCAGGAGAAGCTCCACGCGACGATGGGCCGCAAGCGCGCGAAGGGCGCCATCGGCATCCACGACCTCACGATGCTGAAAGGCGAGACCGTTGAGCAGACCGACGGCAGCCCCGGTAAGTCCATCACGTACACTGGCATCGGGCCGGACGAGGACACGTTCGTGCCGCTGGACGACGACGCCGAACGCACGCCCGCGGACGTCCTCACGGAGCATCCGACCGGCGAGACGTACGCCGACCTGCTCGACGAGTACGACAGCTACCCCGCCATCTACGACGACATCGGGCTGTTCAGCTTCCCGCCGGTCATCAACGGCCGCCGCACCGAGGTGTCGAACGCGTCCCGGGAGCTGTTCGTGGAGCTCACGGGCACCGACCAGTGGACCATCGACCGGATGTGCGCCATCATCTGTTACGCTCTCGACGCGCGCGGCGCGACCGTCGAGGACGTCACCGTCGAGTACGCCGACGAGGGCACCGAGCTCCGGCGTCCGGACTTCGAGGTCCAGCGAAAGGACGTCAGCCACGACCGCATCGAGACGCTGCTCGGCATCGACCTCGAGCCGGAGGAGGTCGTGGACCTCGCCGAGCGCTCCGGGCTCGACGCTGAGCCCGAAGGCGGCGAGGAACTCACGTACGAGGTGGAGATTCCGCCGTACCGCGTCGACGTCCTCCATCCCGTGGACGTCGTCGACGACGTCGGGCGCGCGTACGAGTTCAACAACCTCGTGCCGCGATACCCGGACGTCTCCACCATCGGGGGGCGCACCGACTCCTCGCGGCTGGAAGCCGCGGCCCGCCAGTCGCTGGTCGGCATCGGGTTCGAGGACCTCCTGAACTTCAACATGACCAGCGAGGCCGACAACTTCGACCGGATGCGGCTCCCGCGGCCCGGCGGCGACGACGCTACGGGACTACCAGTCGGCGATGCGGTCGGCTACCAGCCACCAGCGACGATCTCGGAGCCGTACAGCGAGGACTTCACCATCCTCCGCACGTGGGCGCTGCCGTCGCTGGTCGCCGTCCTCGAGAACAACACGCACCGGACGTACCCCCAGGACCTCGCGGAGATCGGGTTCGCCGCACACGTCGACGAATCGACGAACACCGGCGTCGCGGAACGCCGTACCGTCGCCGCCCTCGTCGCGCGCCACGACGCTTCCTTCGAGGACGCGAAGGCGCGACTCGCCGCGCTGTTCGACGAGTTCGACGTCGCCCTCGAGACGCCGCCGACCACGCACCCGTCGTTCATCGACGGCCGCACCGCCAGTGTGGTCGCTGACGGCGACGAAGTGGGCGTAATCGGCGAACTCCACCCGGAAGTCATCGTCGACCACGACGTCGAAGTCCCGGTCGCCGGCTTCGAGCTCGAACTCGACGCGCTGCGGTAGCGCAGTCGCGTCCCTCGACGCCGTCGGTAAAATAGCCGTTCCGCTTCGCTCCGCTACTGACGCGAATTACAGGTCCGCGCCGACGGCGTCCTCGACGGTTTCGAAGCCGTCGCGGTCCAGCAAGTCGAGGAGTCCCTCGTTGATGGACTTCGCGATACCGGGGCCGCGGTAGACGAGGCCCGTGTACAACTGGACGACTGACGCGCCCGCGCGAATCTTCTCGTAGGCGTCCGCCGCGGTGAACACGCCGCCGACGCCGACCACCGGCAGGTCCGTGCGCTCCGCGACGAACCGCACCTGGTCGGTCGCGCGCTCCCGGATCGGGCGCCCGGAGAGGCCACCCGTCTCCGCCGCGCTGGGACTCCGGAGGTCCTCGGGGCGGTCAGTCGTCGTGTTCGTCGCGACGACGCCGTCCAGCCCGAGGTCGTTGGCCAGTTCCACGGCGTCCACGACAGCGTCCCTGTGGAGGTCCGGGGAGAGCTTCACGAGCAGCGGCGCGGCGCCCGCGTCCTGGAGTTCCTCGAGAATGCGGGCGAGCTGGTCGCGGTTCTGGAGTTCCCTGAGGCCCGGCGTGTTCGGGCTCGAGACGTTCACGACGAAGTAGTCGCCCGCGTCCGAGACGCGCTCGTACGTGTACCGGTAGTCGCTGGGCGCGTCCTCCAGGGGCGTGACTTTCGACTTCCCGATGTTCACGCCGACCGGGACGTCCGGCAGGCGCTGGGCGTCCAGGCGCTCGCCGACGGCGTCGGCCCCCTCGTTGTTGAACCCCATGCGGTTGACGAGGGCTTCGTCCTCGCGCAGACGGAACAGCCTGGGCTTGGGGTTGCCAGGCTGGCGTTCAGCGGTGACGGCGCCGACTTCGACGTGCCCGAACCCGAGGGCGGCGAGCGCCCGCGGGAGTTCGGCGTTCTTGTCGAAGCCGGCGGCCACGCCGATGGGGTTCGGGAACGACTGTCCGAACGCGTCGACGGACAGCCGGTTGTCGGCGATCGTGAAGTGGTCCGCGTACACGCGATCGAGGTGGAGTCGCTGTGCGGCGCCCAGCAACCCGGTGACGGCGTCGTGGGCCGTCTCCGGGGGCAGCCTGAACAACAGCGGTTTCGCCAGGCGGTACATGCCCACTCAGAAGTCGTGCTCGACGTCGTCCTGGTCGGCCTTCTGGATGATGATCTTGTCCTCACGCACCCTCACGAAGACTTCGTCGCCGATGTCGAGGCCGGCGACTGAGAGTTCGTCCTCGTGGAGGTTCACGTGGGCGTTGTGGTACTCGCCGTCCTCGCCTTTGGCGCCACTCGGGCTGAGCGTCTTCTTGCGAACCATCGCGGGTGTCTACGTTGTGGTTCGGCGCACGCCGTACTTAAGTTCTTCCGACCGGGCGAAGCCTGGCGGCGACCTGACACCTGATCTGGTCGCCTTCGCCCGCTGGAAGCGGCGGGCCGTCGGACGTTTGGGGCGCCGCTTTCCCCGAACCTGCGACTCTCACTGATAAATCCACCGGTAAAATCGGCGATATATTTATCACACACCCTTGTGTTGCCATAGCATGGAGCAAAACCATGGTACGTGAGGACGGCAAGCGCAATTTCGCGCTTCGAGACCCCGATGGTAATGAAACGAGTGTCTTCAGCGGCAACACCCCACGGCAGGCCGCGCTCAAGGCCGCACGCCGCCTCGAAGACGTCGGCGACAGCGAAGCGGACGCCGACGAGACAGAACTCCACCTCCGCGAGAAGGGGACCGACAAGGTCCACAAGTACGAGGCGTGGGCCTGGGAGGAGGAGGCGCCAGACGACAAACCCGACTGGATGCCGGGCGACATCACGAAAGCCAACGTATCCAAACAGGGCATCGAGCACATCGAGGAGTAACGCTGCTCGTTTCGTTCGCTCACCACATTCTTCGCGTGCACGACACGTAAGCGCTTAGTCGTCGACTCGAATAGTGGACGTTGCGTGGGCACCACTCGGCCAGACCGCACGCACATGCGCGGAACGACCGGCCGACCTCCTCCCACGCGGCATTCAGATCCGTAGTGACGACGCAGGCGTGACAACTCCGTGATAACAATGCCCGGTCCACGGCGTGGCGACGTCGCTCAGTCTCGTACTTTGCTGGTATGCGGTGGCGTATCGAAGCGCCGCTGGTTCGATGGGGTTATACGTAACCCGGCACTCGAATGGAATGCGAACGACGTGAGGTGGCTCGGTGTACCCGACGCCACTGATTGACGCCTCGACGCCCCGCCGTCGACCCCGTCGCCTTCGGCGACTTTGGTTCGACGGCCTTAAGTGATGCCGGGCACTCCGGAAGAATGCGAACGACAATGAGGCCACTCGGGTTTCCCGGGTGGCTGATGCATGCTTCCGACGCCCGGTTCTGGTGTCGACCTCGCTCTCACGAGCCGGGTTCGATGCCCTTAAGTAATAACGGGCAATACGAAGGAATGCGCACGACAATGAGGTCGTCCGGGTCTCTCCGGCCGACTGATGCATTCCCTCTCGCCCGTTTGGCACGCGATCTGGCTCTTTCGAGCTGGGTTCGATGCCCTTAAGTAATAATGGGGCGTTGGAGGAAATGCGAACGTCGTCTCGGGCCGAGTGAAGTCCGATGGGTTTATAGCCTGTCGCGGACTACACTTAGGTCCGAAGGAATGAGGATTCCACCCCTGCGGTCCGCCGTACAGATGGAATCTGATGTTAGCCTTGATGGTTTGGTGACATCCAACTGGTCACGACGTCCGTCGTGACTTTGAGGAACACATCTGTGTTCCCGCCAAACCAGGACATTTAGTTCTGGTCGCTGGGGCTTGGCCCCAGCAAAATTCCGGTTGATCCTGCCGGAGGCCATTGCTATCGGAGTCCGATTTAGCCATGCTAGTTGTGCGGGTTCAGACCCGCAGCGGAAAGCTCAGTAACACGTGGCCAAACTACCCTGTGGATGGGAATAATCTCGGGAAACTGAGGCTAATTCCCAATAATGCTCGACCCCTGGAATGGGTCGAGCTGGAAACGCTACGGCGCCACAGGATGTGGCTGCGGCCGATTAGGTAGACGGTGGGGTAACGGCCCACCGTGCCCATAATCGGTACGGGTTGTGAGAGCAAGAGCCCGGAGACGGTATCTGAGACAAGATACCGGGCCCTACGGGGCGCAGCAGGCGCGAAACCTTTACACTGTACGCAAGTGCGATAAGGGGACTCCGAGTGTGAAGGCATAGAGCCTTCACTTTTGTACACCGTAAGGTGGTGTACGAATAAGGGCTGGGCAAGACCGGTGCCAGCCGCCGCGGTAATACCGGCAGCCCGAGTGATGGCCGATATTATTGGGCCTAAAGCGTCCGTAGCTGGCCGGACAAGTCCGTTGGGAAATCTGCTCGCTTAACGAGCAGGCGTCCAGCGGAAACTGTTCGGCTTGGGACCGGAAGACCTGAGGGGTACGTCCGGGGTAGGAGTGAAATCCTGTAATCCTGGACGGACCACCGGTGGCGAAAGCGCCTCAGGAGAACGGATCCGACAGTGAGGGACGAAAGCTAGGGTCTCGAACCGGATTAGATACCCGGGTAGTCCTAGCTGTAAACGATGCCCGCTAGGTGTGGCGCAGGCTACGAGCCTGCGCTGTGCCGTAGGGAAGCCGAGAAGCGGGCCGCCTGGGAAGTACGTCTGCAAGGATGAAACTTAAAGGAATTGGCGGGGGAGCACTACAACCGGAGGAGCCTGCGGTTTAATTGGACTCAACGCCGGACATCTCACCAGCTCCGACAGTAGTAATGACGGTCAGGTTGATGACCTTACCCGATGCTACTGAGAGGAGGTGCATGGCCGCCGTCAGCTCGTACCGTGAGGCGTCCTGTTAAGTCAGGCAACGAGCGAGACCCGCACTCCTAATTGCCAGCAGTACCCTTACGGGTAGCTGGGTACATTAGGGGGACTGCCGCTGCCAAAGCGGAGGAAGGAACGGGCAACGGTAGGTCAGTATGCCCCGAATGAGCTGGGCAACACGCGGGCTACAATGGCCGAGACAATGGGATGCAACTCCGAGAGGAGGCGCTAATCTCCTAAACTCGGTCGTAGTTCGGATTGAGGGCTGAAACTCGCCCTCATGAAGCTGGATTCGGTAGTAATCGCGTGTCAGAAGCGCGCGGTGAATACGTCCCTGCTCCTTGCACACACCGCCCGTCAAAGCACCCGAGTGGGGTTCGGATGAGGCCGGCAAGCGCCGGTCGAATCTGGGCTCCGCAAGGGGGCTTAAGTCGTAACAAGGTAGCCGTAGGGGAATCTGCGGCTGGATCACCTCCTAACGTACGGGATCGGGACGCAGTCCCGACCCACTTTCGACTTCGACGTCGTCGTGTCCAGTTGGACACCTACAAACCATCAAGGCTAACGTTACCGACCTCCCAACCGGGAGGTGGGCCCATAGCTCAGTGGTAGAGTGCCTCCTTTGCAAGGAGGAAGCCCTGGGTTCGAATCCCAGTGGGTCCATCCCGCTCGGGAGTCATCTTGAACCGTGTCCCTTAAGTGGGAGACGGGGATACGATGAGTCCCGAGAAGACTGATGCACCACCCCGCGAGAGCGAGAGTGGGAAGGGTCGATGTACGCTCCTCAGTCACCATGAGGACGTGCGATGAAGACCGTGTGTAAGTGCAATCCAGGCGCTCACTGGACTCGACCACCGTGGTCGAGTACCGACTGCTGGTCACATCCGTGACTCAGCAGCGCTCACCCTTCGTGGTGAGCACGTTGGCTGTTTACAGCCAACATTCATCGTCGTTGGCTTCACCGCCAACACTCTCGACCACATCTCGTGGTTGAGTACCATATTCGTCGACTGCTCTGCAGTCGACAACCAACGTGGCTACTGTGCCACCTGGTGGATAGCTCGGCTCGGATGCCGACGAAGGACGTGCCAAGCTGCGATAAGCCTGAGGGAGCCGCACGGAGGCGAAGAACTCAGGATCTCCTAATGGGAATCCCCACCGCAATTGCTTCGCGCAATGGGGAACGGCCGGAATTGAAACATCTCAGTACGGCCAGGAAGAGAAATCGAATGAGACGCCGTTAGTAATGGCGAATGAACGCGGCACAGTCCAAACCGAAGCCTTCTGGGCAATGTGGTGTTCGGACTGGCAATCACCGCCTGAACGTTCACGCGAAGTCTCCTGAAATGGAGCGCGATACAGGGTGACAGCCCCGTACCGTGGACAAGTAAGGCGCGAGCCAGCTCCAGAGTAGCGGGGGTTGGAAATCCCTCGTGAAGATGGCAGGCATTGACTGCTAAGACTAAGTACTCTCCGAGACCGATAGCGAACAAGTAGTGTGAACGAACGCTGAAAAGCACCCCACAAAGGGGGGTGAAATAGGGCTTGAAATCAGGTGGCGATGGAGCGACGGGGCATAAAAGGCCTCACTGGGAACGACACAGGCGCGAGCCTACAGTAGGACCTGTGAGGAGCCGATGTTCCGTCGTACGTTTTGAAAAACGAGCCAGGGAGTGTGCCTGTTTGACGAGTCTAACCGGAGTATCCGGGAAGGCGTAGGGAAACCGACATGGCCGCAGCGCTTTGCGCGAGGGCCGCCGTGTTCAAGCGCGGGGAGTCAAACGGGCACGACCCGAAACCAGATGATCTACGCGAGGGCAAGACGAAGCATGGCGAAAGCCATGTGGAGGTCTGTTAGGGTTGGTGTCTTTCAATACCCTCCCGTGACCTTCGTGTAGGGGTGAAAGGCCCATCGAATCTGGCAACAGCTGGTTCCAACCGAAACATGTCGAAGCATGACCTCTGCTGAGGTAGTTCGTGGGGTAGAGCGACCGATTGGGAGGTCCAACTCCGAGAGGAGTTGGCCTCCCTGTCAAACTCCAAACCTACGGACGCCGTTGACGCAGGGAATCCGGTATGCGGGGTAAGCCTGTGTACCGTGAGGGAGACAACCCAGAGTTAGGTTAAGGTCCCAAAGTGTGAGCTAAGTGCGATTGAAGGTGGTCCCGAGCCCTAGACAGCCGGGAGGTGAGCTTAGAAGCAGCTACCCTCCAAGAAAAGCGTAACAGCTTACCGGCCGAGGTTCGGGGCGCCTAAAATGATCGGGGCTCAAGTTCACCACCGAGACCTAACGGCACGCGTTACAGCGTGATCCAGTAGGTTGGCATTCTGTTCGGGCGGAAGCTCGGGTGAGAACTCGAGTGGACCGAATAGGAAAGAAAATCCTGGCCATAGTAGCAGCGTTAGTCGGGTTAGAACCCCGACGACCGAGAAGAGCAAGGGTTCCTCGGCAATGCTGATCAGCCGAGGGTTAGCCGGTCCTAAGGCCTGCCGTAATTCGAACAGGTCAAAAGGGAAACGGGTTAATATTCCCGTGCCACCGTACACTCAAAGTTGACGCCTCGGAGCAGCTCGAGCCGGGCTTTCGCCCGGTCGAACCGTCCAAGTCCGTGGAAGCCGTAATGGCAGGAAGCGGACGAACGGCGGGATAGGGAAACTCGAGTCAATCTGGGGCCCGTGAAAAGACGAGTACGGTGTCCGTACCGAGATCCGACACAGGTGCTCTGGCAGCGAAAGCCTAGGTCTGTCGGGAACAACCGACGTTAGGGAATTCGGCAAGTTAGTCCCGTAAGTTCGCGAGAAGGGATGCCTGCCCAGCAATTGGGCAGGTCGCAGTGTCTTGGAGGCTCCGACTGTCTAATAACAACATAGGTGACCGCAAATCCGCAAGGACGCGTACGGTCACTGAATCCTGCCCAGTGCGGGTATCTGAACACCCAGTACAATGGGGCGAAGGACCCGTTAACGGCGGGGGTAACTATGACCCTCTTAAGGTAGCGTAGTACCTTGCCGCTTCAGTAGCGGCTTGCATGAATGGATCAACGAGAGCCTCACTGTCCCAACGTTGGGCCCGGTGAACTGTACGTTCCAGTGCGGAGTCTGGAGACCCCCAAGGGGAAGCGAAGACCCTATAGAGCTTTACTGCAGGCTGTCGCTGGGACACGGTCGCTGATGTGCAGGATAGGTAGGAGACGTTACACAGGTGCGTGCGCCAGCACGTCGCCGAGTCAGCCGTGAAATACTACCCGTCAGTGACTGTGACCCTAACTCCGGGAGGAGGACACCGGTAGCCGGGCAGTTTGACTGGGGCGGTACGCGCTCGAAAAGATATCGAGCGCGCCCTAAGGCTACCTCATCCGGGTCGGAGACCCGGAGAAGAGCGCAAGAGCATAAGGTAGTCTGACAGTGTCCTACACAACGAGGGACGCTGAGACGAAAGTCTGGTCTAGCGAACCAATGAGCCTGCTTAATGCGGGCCATTGCTGACAGAAAAGCTACCTTAGGGATAACAGAGTCGTCACTCGCAAGAGCACATATCGACCGAGTGGCTTGCTACCTCGATGTCGGTTCCCTCCATCCTGCCCGTGCAGAAGCGGGCAAGGGTGAGGTTGTTCGCCTATTAAAGGAGGTCGTGAGCTGGGTTTAGACCGTCGTGAGACAGGTCGGCTGCTATCTATTGGGGGTGTTTTGGTGCTTGACAGGAACGTTCATATAGTACGAGAGGAACTATGAACGGGTGCCACTGGTGTATCGGTTGTCCGAGAGGGCAAGTGCCGAGCAGCTACGCACCACGGGGTAAGAGCTGAATGCATCTAAGCTCGAAACCCACCTGGAAAAGAAGCACCGTTGAGGTCACTCGTAAAACACGAGTTCGATAGACTCGGGGTGTACGCGTCGAGGCAACGAGACGTTCAGCCCGCGAGCACTAATCGACCAATGCCACACACTCATGCACTTAACCACATACGTGGTCGAGTCCAGGCGTTAACTGGATTGCACTTACACACAGTCGTTTCGCCGATACTGGCGACCCGGACATTCGTCCGGGAACAACGGTTCGATTCCGTTGATCGGTATTAAGGCGGCCATAGCGGCGGGGCCACTCCCGTACCCATCCCGAACACGGAAGATAAGCCCGCCTGCGTTCCGGTCAGTACTGGAGTGCGCGAGCCTCTGGGAAATCCGGTTCGCCGCCTGCCATTCATACTTTCAAGCCTCGAACAGCAACAGCGCTGTTCGGGGCTTTTTTCATTTCGATCGCGGAGTGGCGACACTCCGTATTCGGTCTCGACGAGTGGCGACGCTGTCCGCGGGTGCGGATCGCCGCGGTGCGGGACGCGTTGTCGTTCGGGACACCGCGTACCGCTGGGTTTAAGCGCGCGAACGCAGTACGACGAGGTGTGCCAAGGTGGCAGAGTCCGGCCTAACGCAGCGGCCTGCAGAGCCGCCTACCGCCGGTTCAAATCCGGCCCTTGGCTTGTCTGTTGTGAGCAGTCGGTCGGTAACGACACCGATCTCTGTTTCGCGATTCTGGAAGTGCGTCTCCGCTGGAGCTGACCACTACTCGACGGGTAGCGGTAGCGCTTCCGGTTGCCGGAACCGAATTGTTCGCAGGCTCGACGTGGCGGCGTCGGCACCGCTGCCGGCGGCGGAAAGTAACGATTATACGACGCCCTCACCACGCTTCGTGTATGCAAAGACGTGCTGCGGCGGTGTCCGTCGCAATCTTCGTTCTGCTGGCGGCCGGTGCGTACTCGTACATCGGCGTCGCCCAGCAGCCGGAGGTGTCGCTGGAGGACCCCGACTACCAGGTGTCGGCCGACGACACGTTGACGTTCGACGGAACTGAGTACACGTTCACGGACGTCGGTGACGGGTCGGCAACGGCAGAGTGGACGAACGAGTCCGCCCAGTACACCGAGACGTGGGAAGTGAACGATACGGTGGTCTACCAGGGGGACAACTACACTGTGGTCGTCCCGAACCAGTCCGAGTACTCGGAGTTCGAACTGCGTGAAGTCCAGACCATCGACCGGCCGACCGTCGAGGACAACGGCACGACGTACGTCGTCGTCGAGGAGGACGGTGAGCGCGAACTCGTCCCGCGCGACGAGTACCTCGGCGACCAGACCGTCTACCGGTTCAGTGAGGGCGACGTCATCGAGCGCCCGGACAACGACAACGAGACGAGCGTGGCGACCGTCAGCGAGGAGTCGGTGACCATCGAGTGGTTCGCGCCGCGCACGAACGAACTCAGCTTCAGCGAGGGGTCGAACACGACCATCGCGGACACGGACTACCTCGCACACTACCCGAGTGATGGAACGCTGCAGTTGACGACGGATTACGAGGACTACCAGTCGGACCTCGACGCGCAGTCCGAGTACAAAGAGCGGATGAACGGACTCTGGGGCGTCGTCATCGTGAGCGGGGGCGCGGCAGTCCTGCTCGTGATGTTGGCGTTCATGCCGTCGCGGTACTGAACGCTCCATTCGGCTGCCGCGAACGCTCCGATGCAGTTTCTCGCAGTCCAGCGCAGGTGTCCCGAAGTGTTGGCTCCGCGTGCGCTCGCCGTTCACACCGTTCCGTCAGCGTTAACGTGTTCGGTGGCGACGACTCGCGCATGGACGACGTGTTCGCTGACTCCCTGAATCTCTACGGCGTGCTGGTCGCCGCGTTCGTCGTGTTGGTCGGTCTCGGGACGCTCGTCGGGATGCCGTGGCAGTACAGCAACAGCGCCACCGTCACCGTCCTCCAGGTGGTCGGTGCGCTCGCGACGATTGCAATCGGCGCCGGCCTCGGCTGGCTCGCCCACACGCAGTAGTCGGGTTTTCGCTGCCAGTGCTGCTGCTGGTCGACCTGTGGCTACCCGAGTAGTAATCGTACGTTCACCAGTGTCAACGCCGTCCCGAGCGCGGCGAGCAGCAGCGGCGGGAACGCGAACATGATGCGGTCCGTCCACGCGTGCATCGCGTACACGCTCAACGCCAGACACCCCAGGAACACCGCGAGCTTTGCGGCGACCAGTCCCGCCAGCCCGAACGACCCCAGCGCGGCTGCGACCACGGGATTGCCCTCCCGCACTCCGGGCGCGTAGAACACCAGCGCGATCGTCGTCACCACGTCACCGACCCCGTACGCCGCGGTTGCACCGATCCACAGCCAGTAGAACTCCGCCTCGGTCGACACCGCGTCGTCGACGCCCAGCCACTCCATTAGCGATGCAACCGAACCCAGCGCGAAGAATCCTCGTGCTCGCTGCGGTCGTCCAGTGTTGTCACTCCGTGTCGTTCATCGCGCCCACTCCAGCGAGGGACTCGGTGATTTCGTGGATGCGGCGACTTCGACGGCTCTCGGCCCGCTTCGCTCCTCGCGTTCGCTCGTCGCAGAAACGGGCCGAGAGGGATTTGAACCCTCGACCGTCTGGTTAAAAGCCAGACGCTCTGCCGAACTGAGCTATCGGCCCTGATTGTCACGTCGGGCGTGGCGACGTTAAACGTTTACCATCCATGGAAACCCTTACGCGGGCGTCGGTGGACGCGTACGTATGCACGCGGTGCGCGAGTTCGCGTCGGAACTGGTGTCGTTCGCGTCGACGGACGGCGAAGAAGCCGAGGTGTCGGGGTGGTTCCGCGACGAACTCGAGGCGTTCGGGTTCGAAACGTACGAGTGGGACGTCGACGCGGAACTGCTGGCGACGCACTCGTCGTTCCCGGACGACCCTGGGGAGATCGACAGCGACGACCGGCCGAGCGTCGGCGGCGTCCTGGCGTTCGGCGACCCGGAGGCCGGCCCGACGGTTGTCTTGAACGGGCATTTGGACGTGGTGCCGGCCGACGAGTCGGCGTGGTCGATGCCGCCGTTCGAACCGCACTGGGACGGCGACGAACTCGCGGGCCGGGGC
>NZ_WUUU01000061.1 GCF_009831555.1 Halobacterium bonnevillei
ACGCCGAATCCGGCGCCCAGCGGTAGCTCGGTCTCGGCGGACACGGTGGCTGTCGCACCGAGCGCGTCCAGCACGCGGGACACGCTCTCGATTTCGAGGTCCCCGCCGTTGAGGCGGACGCGAGTCTCGTCGCTGGCTGTCACCGTCGTCGTCACGCCACTGGACAGCGTCACGCCGGCGCCCCGCGAACCGGTTCGCTGCGGGTCGTCGGCTCGCTGCACGCTGAACAGGCCCGTCACGTGGCCGGGCGCGAACGCCGTCGCCTCGTCGCCCTCACTCATCGCGTCGTAGTCGGAGACGCCACGGATTAAGTGTTTTAGTATCGGCCAGGAAGGTCGGCGGTCGAGCCGTCTCGCCAGACAGCGGCTTGGTCTAGGGACCCAGACGTTGGCGATCCCGCGGGAACGCCGGAAGACGTTCCTGCTCACTCCGTTGCGCGGGCTGCGACTTCCGAGCCCCCGCTCGCCAGACAGCGGCTTCGTCTATGGACTCAGCCGCTGTCTGTCTCGCGGGAACAGCACCGCTTCCCGGATGTTGTCGAGGTCGAGCATCGTCATGACGAGGCGCTCGACGCCGTACGCCCACCCCGCGTGGGGCGGCATGCCGTACTTGAACATCTTCGTGTAGTACTCGAACTGGTCGGGGTCGAGGCCCTGCTGCTCGAAGCCCGCGACGAGTTCGTCGTAGCGGTGTTCGCGCTGGCCGCCGGAGACCAGTTCCATGCGCGGGTGCATCAGGTCGAACCCCTTCGAGAGTTCGGGGTCGTCGTCGTAGTCCTGGATGTAGAACGGCTTGATCTCGCTGGGCCAGTCCGTGACGAAGTAGTGGCCGCCGACGTCGTCGCCGAGCGCCTTCTCGCCCTCCGTCGGGAGGTCGTCGCCCCAGACGAGCTGTTCGTCGAGTTCGCCCGTGGCGTTGATGCGCTCGATGGCTTCCTCGTAGGTGAGCCGCGGGAAGTCACCGGACGGCGCCTCAAATTCCTCGGCGAGGCCGAGGCGCTCGAGTTCGTCCTGGCAGTTCTCCTCGACCGCGCTGTACGCGGCCTTCAGGGTGCCCTCGCAGACGTCCATCGCTTCCTCGTGATCGATGAACGCGGATTCGAAGTCGATCATCGTCGCCTCGTTGAGGTGGCGGGGCGTGTTGTGCTCCTCCGCGCGGAAGATCGGGCCGACCTCGAAGACGCGCTCCAGCCCGGAGCCGACCATCAGCTGCTTGAACAGCTGCGGGCTCTGGTTCATGAACGCCTCGCGGCCGAAGTACGTCACGGGGAACAGCTCCGTGCCGCCCTCGGTGCCCGTCGCGACGATCTTCGGCGTGTTGATCTCCGTGGAGCCGACGCTGCGGAAGTACTCCCGGACCGCGCGCAGGATCTCCGCGCGGATCTCGAAGATGGCCTTCGTCTCGTCCTTCCGGGCGTCCAGCGTCCGGTTGTCCAGGCGCGTGGAGAGGTCGGCTTCGACCTTCCCGGACGGGTCGAGTGGGAGCTGGGGGTCGGCTTCCGCGAGCACTTCGACGTCCTCGGGCACGACTTCGACGCCCGTGGGCGCGCGCTCCTCCTCCTCCACAGCGCCGGTGACCTGGACGACGCTCTCGCGGTTGGCGTTGATGCCAGTCTCCACGAGGTCGTCGTCCATCTCGTCTTTCTCGAACTTGACCTGGATCTTGCCTGTCTTGTCCCGGAGAATGAGGAACGCGATGCCGCCGAGGTCCCGTATTTCGTGCACCCAGCCGGCGACCGTCGCGTGGTCGCCCGGCTCGGCGTCCGCCGTGAACGTTCGGTCCTGCATGCCTCCCGATTCACGAGGACCGGCCTTAAACGGATTCATTTTCCGCGTCGACTACCGCGTCGGCGGCGGCGCTCGCCCACCACATCGTCGGGGACGCACCAACCGCACGGGAGTGCGGGCTCGGGTGCCCTCAGTCCTGCGGGTTCGTGAGCTCTGGTGGCGCGTGCTCGCTGGCCGCGTCGTGGAGGTGGCAGGCCGCCGGGTGGCCGGCCTCGGTGTCGACGAGCTCGGGATCCGTCCGCTCGCAGACAGTCGGAAACGCGTCTGCCAGGCGGTCCGCCGCAGCCTCGACGTCGCCGGAGGCGGCGTCACTGATGGCGGCCGCGAGCACGGACTCGGCGTCCGGGTCCGGGAGAGACGACGGAAGCCCGAACTCCTCGCGGAGCGCAGTGTCGCCGGCGAGGGCGTCCGTGTCGACGTCGCCGTTCTCGGCGGCGAGCCGGAAGTCGAGCACCTGCCGGAACGAGCCGTCGGGGAACTCGAAGTCCTCGGGCGGAACGACGCGCGGACAGCGCGTGTGGAACGAGCACCCGCTCGGCGGGTTCGAGGGGTCGGGGACGTCGCCGGTGAGTTCGACGGCCTCCCCGCGGCTCCGCGGGTCGGGCTCCGGAATCGACGCAAGCAGGGCTTCCGTGTACGGATGCTGGGGGTTCGCGAACAGCTCCTCCGTGGGCGCGACTTCCACCATCTCGCCGAGGTACATCACGCCGACGCGGTCGCAGACCTCGCGGACGACGCCGAGGTCGTGGCTGATGAGCAGCATCGACAGCCCGAGCTCCGACTGGAGGTCGTCCAGCAGCGACAGGATTTCGGCCTGCACGGAGACGTCGAGCGCGGACACGGGTTCGTCCGCGACCAGCAGGTCCGGGTTGAGGATGAGCGCGCGAGCGAGCGCGATGCGCTGTTTCTGCCCGCCGGAGAACTCGTGGGGGTAGCGGTCGGCGTCGTCGGCCGACAGCCCGACGCGTTCGAGGATGTCCGAGACGATTTCCGCCTGGCGGTCGTCGTCCCGGAGGCCGTGGATGGCCAGCGGTTCGGCGACGGACTCCCCGACGGTCATCCGCGGGTCGAACGCGGAGTTCGGGTCCTGGAACACCATCTGGGCGCGCCGCCGGAACCGCTTCTGTTCGTCGTCGTCGTACGCCGTGATGTCGTCGCCCTCGAAGTAGACGTCGCCCGCTGTCGGCTCCTCGAGGCGGAGGACGCTGGTCGCCGTCGTGGACTTCCCGCAGCCGGACTCGCCGACGAGGCCGACGGTTTCGCCCTCGCGGACCTCGAAGCTGATGCCGTCGACGGCCTTCACCTGCCCGGTGACGCGGCGCAGCAGCCCCGAGCGCACGGGATAGTGCTTCTTCAGGTCCCGGACGGCCAGCAGTGGGTCGTCAGTCATCGTTGGCCTCCGCGAGTTCGGGTTCGTCGTAGTCGGCTCCGTACAGCACACAGGACGCCTGGTGGCTGCCGCCGACGTCCTCGAACGCCGGCTGGTCGCCGTCCTCGCAGGCGGGAACGGCGTGTGGGCACCGCGGGTGGAACCGGCAGCCGTCCGGTGGGTCCGTCGGGTCGGGGAGCGTCCCGCCGATGGTCTCCAGCGCCCGTCCCCTGCCGGGGAGGCACTCCAGCAGCGCCTTCGTGTACGGGTGCGAGGGGTTCTCGAAGACCTGGTAGACGTCGCCCGTCTCCATCACTTTCCCCGCGTACATCACGACCACGCGGTCGGCGATCTCCGCGACGACGCCGAGGTCGTGGGTGACGAACAGCATCGCCATCCCGCGCTCGTCCTGGAGTTCGTCGAGCAACCGCAGCACCTGCGCCTGGATGGTGACGTCGAGGGCCGTCGTCGGTTCGTCCGCGATGAGCAGGTCGGGATCGCAGGCCAGCGCCATGGCGACGACGACGCGCTGTTTCATCCCGCCGGAGAACTGGTGGGGGTAGTCGTCGATGCGGTCCTCGACGTCGCCGATGCCGACGCGGTCCAGAAGCGAGTGTGCGCGCTCGCGGGCGGCGGACTTCGGGACGTCGCGGTGCAGCCGGATGGCTTCCACGAGCTGGTCGCCGACCGTGTACACTGGGTCGAGGGCGCCCTGCGGGTTCTGGAAGACGTGCCCGATGCGGCCGCCCCGGTACTCCGTGAGCTGTTTGTCCGGCAGCGAGGTCAGGTCCTCGCCGTCGAATCGCACTTCGCCGGCCGCGATTTCGCCGGGCGGCGTCGGTATCAGTTTCGTGATCGATTCGCAGGCGACCGTCTTCCCGGAGCCGGATTCGCCGACCAGACAGACTGTCTCGCCGGCGTCGACGTCGAAGCTGACGCCGTCGACTGCGCGGACGGTGCCGTCGTCGGTGTCGAACGTGGTGTGCAGGTCTCGTACTGAGAGCAGTGGATTGGACATTCAGGCTACCTCCTTCGGGTCGAGGACGTCGCGAGCGGTGTCCCCGAAGACGTTGAACGCGAGGACCGTACCGACGAGGAACACAGTAATCGAGGCGACAACCCACCAGCCGACGCCCAGCGGTGGAAGGGCGCGATTCAGAATCTCGCCGAGCGACCGCAACCGGACGTCGCTGAGGTTGAGGTACGCGAGTAGGACTTGCGCCAGGATGAGCAGTGGAATCTGGCGCGTCGCCGCCGTGATGACCGTGGCGGCGGAGTTCGGGATGATGTGCCGACGGAGGACGTGGAGGTCGCTCGCGCCAGCGCTGCGCGCCGCCCGCACGTACCCGGATTCGCGCCGCTCGAGGGTCTCGCTGCGGACGAGCCGCGCGATGCCGCCCCAGTTCAGCAGGCCGAACACGAGCGCGAGCGTGAACAGGCCCTTCCCGAGGTACATCGTGGCGACGATGATGTAGACGACGATGGCGGGGATGGTCTGCTGGAAGTCGACGTACCGCATCAGGACGTCGTCGACCCAGCCGCCGAAGTAGCCGGCCGTCGTGCCGACGGCTGTCGCGACCACGACCATGATCATCGCGGCGGTGATCGAGAGCTTCAACGCGATGTGTGCGCCGTACATTACGATGTTCACGACGTTCTCGCCGGTGCTCGTCGTCCCGAGGGGGTACTGCCAGGTGCCGTGGCACCCGGCGTCGGTGACCGGGCCGACGCACTCGACGTTCGCTATGTTGGTGACGTGGGACGTCGTGAACACCGGCGGCTGGTAGTCGGCGTAGAAGTCGACGCGGGGCATCCCGATCAGTTCTGGGCCGACGAGGCCCAGGACGGCGAACCCGAGGATCCACGCCAGACTCAGGAGGCCGGCGGGCCGCCGCAGGAACTCCCGGACGGTGCCCGACGAGCGCTCCCAGTTCGCGACCAGCGGGACGACGCCGTACCGGACGAGGAGGATGCACGCGACGAACAGCAGCCAGTCCATCCGACGCAGGTCCCACGTTCCGACGAGCGCCGTGGTCGCGACCTGGTGGTTGTAGACGAACGTGACGGCGACGGCGGCGAGCGCGAGGACCAAGCCCGCTGTTCGGGGGCGGACGTCGAGGAGGGACGCGGACTGATCACGCCAGTCTATACGCGTGAATAGCGGGGACTGCTGCTCCGTGGAGGGCATTCGTGGGGCTCGTCCCACGGATTAGATTCGACGTGTATAAATCTTTGTGACGTGTCGGCGTGACAGGAAGTATCACTCCCTGCGCTACCGCGCCGTTCAGCGTCCCGAACGCCCGTCTCGGCCACGCGTCGCGTCGCTCAGTCGCCGTCATCCCCCCGTCCACCGAAACGATTATTGACGATGCAACGCGACGCTCGTGTGGTAATGCCCTCCACGCGGTCCTGCGCCCGGCCCGGTGATGTAGCGTGAGCTTCGTGGCCTACGTCGGCCGGCGAACCCTCTTCGCCCTGCTCGCCGTCTACCTCGTGGTGACGGCGACGTTCGCCGTCGTCGCGCTGACGCCGGACACGAAGCTCGGCGGCCAGATCGGCGCGATGGAGCGCGCCGGCGTCCCCCAGGAAGAGATCGACGCCTTCGTCGAGGAGTACCGCGAGCAACGCGGCCTCGACGACCCGCTGCACGTCAGGTACGCCGGCTGGCTCGTCGACGTCAGCACGCTGGACTTCGGGCACTCGTACACGCTCGACACGCCCGTCTCCGACGCGCTGTGGCCCGCAATCCAGCGGACCGCGTTCTACACCGGTCCCGCCATCGTGTTCGCGTTGCTCCTCGGTACGCTCTTCGGAGCGCTGTCGGGCGCGCTCCCCGGCGGCGTCCCGGACTGGGTCACCCGCGTGACCACGTACGCGCTGGCCGGCGTCCCCCTGTTCGTCGGGGCGTTCCTGTACCTCGACCCGTACCTCGGGAGCACCGACTGGCTCCGCCTGTTGCGCTGGGACAGCGCCGTTTTCTACAGTCGCGGCAACGTCGTCAACCCCAACGAGGGGATGTGGCCGACGTCCGAGCCGCTGCGATTCCTCGTCCCCGCGGCGGTGTTCGCCGTCTCGCTGATCGGCTGGCAGTTGCGGTACGTCCGCACGGCGTTCCTCGAACGCAGCGGCGACGAGTCCGTCAAACTCCACCGCGCGAAGGGCGCGGGGCGACTCCGGACGGCCCGCCACGTCCTCCGGAACGCCGCCATTCCCATCGTCTCGGCGTCCCTCTCCGAGCTGCTCGCCGTCGTCCTCCTGAACCTCTTCGTCGTCGAAGCCGTGTTCGGCATCGAGGGCGTCGCCGCGCTCAACATGGTCGCCGTGCGGACGCGAGACATGCCGCTTATCATCGGGACGTCGCTGGTCCTCGCGCTCGGCGGCATCCTCGCGAGCTACGTCCAGGACGTCCTGTACGGCTTCCTCGACCCGAGAATCCGCGCCGGCTAACGATAGGTAGTATTACAGCGTCTTTGTTCGACGTTGGGCGCGAAACTCACGGCGAGTACGGGCTGTGTTCGGCGGGTCTCAGCCGATCCAGTTGGGCATCTCGTCGTCCCAGACTAATCGAACGACTGAGTAACTCACCCCGAGGAAGACCAGTGTCGCAACAAGAGACGGGACAGTTTCCATGTGGGACGCTTGGACTTTGACAGCAAATACCTTTGGTCAAGACGCATCCGTCGTTCCCGAACCACCCGATTCAGCTTCCGGGGTCGGTTCTGTCTACAGAAACCGCGCTCCCAGCTACTGCGACCGCCGTCCCGCGATGCGACGCTCCGCACGGACCCCTCATTCGTGGGGGTCGAGGGCGTCGCGGACGGCGTCCCCCGCGATGTTCGACTCGCTTCGGAACAGGAAACTCCTCGCTTCCTGCGTCGACGCGAGCATCGATACGCGCCGCGAGAGGCTCGTCGCGGTTGCTGGCGACGCGTTCGAACAGTCGACAGAAAGCGACTCGAGGGCGGTCGGTGACCCCGTGTGAGGCGTTGTCCGTGCGAACGGTCAGTGTTACTCGTGGGCGTCCTTGACGCCGCGGACCGTCTCCTCGACGGCGTCGACCCCCTCGTCGTGCAGCAGGTCGCCCACGACGATGGTGTCCGCGCGCTCGCCCATCTGGTAGGCGGCGTCGTAGTCGCCGATGCCGCCGCCGTAGAACAGCGTGGCGTCGTCTACGGCCCTGTGGGCGGCCCCGACGACGTCCGGGTCGCCGAGGGTGCCGGAGTACTCCACGTAGACGATGTCCTGGCCGAGCATGCGCTCGGCGACCGTCGCGTACGCCGCGACCTCGTCGGCCGCGAGGTCGCAGTCCGCGTCCGTGTACTCAGCCACGCTGGCCTCGGGGTTCATGACGACGTACGCCTCCGTCGCGGTGCGGGACCAGTCCAGGTCCCCGATACGGACCCACTCCTTGTGCGCGCCCGTGATCCAGAACGGGTCGCCGGCGTTCATCACGACCGGCACGAGGTAGCCGTCGAGCGCGTCGTCCTCGACGACGACCGCGGGGTTCGACGGCTCCTGGTACAGCGGCACGTCGTGCTTCCGGCACGCGTCGATGACGCGGCGCATCTTCTCGGTCGTGACGTCCATCGTGCCGCCGATCTCGATGGCGTCGGTCCCAGTCCTGCAGACGTCTTCGAACGTCTCGCCCTCTACGAGCGACTTGTCCGGGTCCACCTTGAGGACGTGGTCCCAGTCGGCCCACGGGGTAGTCATGTGCCCCGGTTTCTATGCGGGCCCAAAAACCCCTTCGATGCGGCAAGGCCGCCGCCAGCGCGACCTGACACGACAGATTTGGGATACGTGTCGGTGCTGGAGCCCGCCGCCCGGAGTGGCCGTCGGGTCGAGTCGCGTGGCTGGTCGAGGTTGGAGCGGCCGCTGGCTGGTCGACGGGCCGAGACCGGCGCGGCCGCTGGCTGGCCGTCGGACCGAGAGAAAGAGGGGCGTCCTAGCCGTGGATGCCCATCGCTTCGATCTGTTCCTGGTAGCGGTTCCGGATGGTGACTTCCGTCACCTGCGCGACGTCCGCGACCTCGCGCTGGGTCTTCTTCTCGTTGCAGAGCAGGGACGCGGCGTAGATCGCTGCGGCCGCGTAGCCTGTGGGGGACTTGCCCGAGAGCAGTCCCTTCTCGGCAGTCGTCTCGATGATGTCGTTGGCTTTCGCCTGCACTTCCTCGGAGAGTTCCAGTTCCGAACAGAACCGCGGCACGTACTTCTTCGGGTCGACGGGCTTCATCTCCAGGCCGAGTTCCTGGGAGATGTAGCGGTACGTCCGACCGATTTCCTTCCGCTCGACGCGTGACACCTCCGAAATCTCTTCGAGACTCCGGGGGATGCCTTCCTTCCTGCAGGCCGCGTACAGTGCGCTCGTCGCGACGCCCTCGATGGAGCGGCCGCGAATGAGGTCTTCCTTGAGTGCGCGTCGATAGATGACCGACGCGACCTCGCGGACAGACCGTGGGACGCCGAGCGCGGACGCCATCCGGTCGATCTCCGAGAGCGCGAACTGAAGGTTCCGTTCGCCGGCGTCCTTCGTGCGGATGCGTTCCTGCCACTTGCGCAGGCGGTGCATCTGCGAGCGCTTCTTCGACGAGATCGAACGACCGTATGCGTCCTTGTCCTTCCAGTCGATGGTGGTCGTCAGCCCCTTGTCGTGCATCGTCTGGGTGGTCGGGGCGCCGACGCGTGACTTCTCCTGTCGTTCCTGGTGGTTGAACGCGCGCCATTCCGGACCGGGGTCGATCTGCTCTTCCTCGACGACCAGGCCGCAGTCGTCGCAGACCAGTTCCGCGCGGTCCGAACTCTTCACGAGGTTGTCAGAGCCGCACTCCGGGCACTCCCGCACGCCCTCCTCGGACTCCTCCTGCTCTGTCGCCGTTTCTCGCTCCCGCTGGCGAGTGGACCGTGTCATCGCACTTTTATATTAGCGTTACGCAAACATTTAAACCCGTTGGCGGTGTTGGCACGTAATTCAGACAACAAAATCGGGGGTGGAGCAGCCGATTCCCACCGACAGCGGCACTGAGTCACCGATGGAGGCGGCTTCACGGATAGTAACCCATATACGGGAGGCGGGGTGACTTCGCCTCAATGCCCGTTCTGGAGTGTGACGTCGACGACGCCCGCCAGCGACTCGAAGCCGCGGGCGCGTCGTTCTCGGAGGGGAACTCCGAGTACGAACGCTGGCACGCCGACCTCGGAGACGCCCACGCGGTCGCCTACGACGACAAACTCGTCGTACAGGGCGCCAGCCCCACTGACATCACCGCCGTCGTCGAACCCGACCGCGGCGGGCGCGTCCACGGGTACTTCGACGGCGCGTGCCGCGGCAATCCCGGCCCCGCCTCCGTCGGCTGGGTGCTCGTCTCAGACGACGGTATCGTCGCGGAAGGTGGTGAACGTATCGGCCGCGCCACCAACAACCAGGCCGAGTACGAGGCCCTCACCACGGTGCTGGAGGCGGCCGTCGAGTTCGGGTTCGACGAGATCGAGCTCCGCGGCGACAGCCAGCTCGTCGTCAGGCAAGTGAAGGGCGCCTGGGACACCAACGACCCCGAACTCCGCGAGAAACGGGTCCGCGTCCGCGAACTCCTCCGGGAGTTCGACGACTGGTCGCTCACCCACGTTCCGAGAGAGGTAAACGACCGCGCGGACGAACTAGCGAACGAAGCACTCGACGATGACTGACCTCCCCGAGGACGTCGTCCAGGAAGCCGAACGACTCACGAGGCTCGCCCGCGACGCCGTCGACGACAACGCCGCCGAGGCGTACCGCGACCGCCGCGACGACCTGCTCGACGACCACGAGTTCGTGGCGCGCGTCCGCGATAGCGACGACACCCTCGTCTGCCATCCAGCGGAGTGGCTGGACGACGACGGCCAGGTCCGCCTGGGTGACGTCGCGGACACCGACCGCGCAGCCGAGGTGTCGCTGTCCGGCCCCGGCGAGCAGGGTGACTACGAGGCGGCCGCCGCTCGCAACGAGACACTCGTCGAGCGCGTCCGCGACCAGCACGGGGACGTCCACGGCGACAACGCCGCCGCGTTCGCGGCCTTCATGAACAATCACTACGCGCGCCCCATGGACACCGCTGGCGAGCGCGAACGCGCGGAATTCCGCGAGGAGTTCTTCCCGCGGAACGCGTGGCCGAGCGACGAGCAGCGCGAGACCGTCGCGGAGTCACTCGACCTCGTGTTCGCGGTCGCCGAATCCACCGAGCGTGGATCTTCGGATTCGACGCAGGACGCTTCGGTTTCGGGCGGGTCGACAGACGGGTCGGTGCCCGAGCAGTAACGCGGGACGATAGCAGTCCCTCAAAGACGCTCTTCTTCTACAGTCCCGCGTCGATACGCCCGAAGCTCACGCTACGCGGCGTTGTGCTCGAAGAATACTGGTGGCCGTGAGAACTCCGTTAGTTCTCGGCGACGATGTCCTGGACCTGCTGTTCGCGGTCCTCGCCGGTGAGGAACTTCGAGAGCGTCCACTCCAGGTCGTCGAGGACTGCGTCGAAGCCGTCGTCGGTGAGCTCGTACTGGTTCGTGCGTTTGTCGAGTTCCGACTTCTCCACGAGCCCCTTGTTGACGAGGTCGTCGAGGTTCGGGTACAGTCGGCCGTGGTTGACTTCCTGCCCGTAGTAGTCTTCGAGTTCGCGCTTGATGGCGAGCCCGTAGCGAGCTTCCTCGGCGAGTACGGTCAGGATGTTCTTCTGGAACGCAGTCAGGTCCCGCACGTCCGTACGTGCAGCGGGTTGTGCCTCTGACATACTTGCCCAAATGTCATCCGGCTATTTAAACGCTGCTCAATTGACTGGAGTTCCCGCTGTTCGGGATGCGAAAGCTCTTTTTTCGCGTAGATTGCACCCTCTTCCTATGGTGAATCTCTGGGAAGACCTCGAGACCGGTCCGGACGCGCCGGACGTCATTTACGCAGTCGTCGAGTGCCTCAAAGGCGAGCGCAACAAGTACGAGTACGACAAGGACATCCCTGGCGTGATGCTGGACCGCGTCCTCCACAGCAACGTCCACTATCCCTCTGACTACGGCTTCATCCCGCAGTCGTACTACGACGACGAGGACCCCTTCGACGTCCTGGTGCTCGTCGAGGACCAGACGTTCCCCGGCTGCGTCATCGAGGCGCGCCCGGTCGCACTCATGAAGATGGACGACGACGGCGAGCAGGACGACAAGGTCATCGCAGTGCCCGACGAAGACCCCCGCTACGACCACATCGACGACCTCGAGGACGTCCCGCAGCAGCAACTCGACGAGATCGAGGAGTTCTTCGAGACGTACAAGAACCTCGAAGCGGGCAAGGAGGTCGAGACGCTCGGCTTCGAGGACGCACAGGCCGCCAAGGACGCCATCGAGCACGCCCAGGACCTCTACGACGAGCACTTCGCGTAACGCCGTCGTCCTGGACGGCCGCGGTCCCGTTCTCTGCGACCGATTGGTTGGCCGACACCACGGGAGATAGCGGCTGCTGGCGCCGCTGACCGCCGTTCGAGCGGCCCCGCGTCGCCCCGTTCTCGACCGACATTACCGGTGGGAATGAAGGGGCGACGCGCCCATGTGTTATGCGCATGGGTAATTATATCCGTGTTCCAGTGCTACTAGCTCACGTGATGGCCGCGAAACAGCAATCGTTCGGCATGCACCACGTCACCGTCGTCCCGGACAACTTCCAGACCGCCGACAGCGACGACGAGGACGGCCGAACAGACGCGTCTGCCTGACTGCCCCGTCCGCCTAACTGCCCTGTCTGGTTCGCACAGCGCTTTCTCCGCGTTCTCCACCCAAACCCCAGAGATGACTCCGTACTGCGGTCCCGCGTCGCCCCGTCGTGCGGTGCCCTGCTCTCGACTGACGCACCACGTTCTCCCGCGTGTCCCGTCGCCGGCTACCGATCCGCCCATCCGGGCGTCGGTGCAACGGCCGCAATCGCAGTCGCACAGCGCCGATTCGTGAAACCCGCATCCCGCACTGAGTCGCTCAGCCGACTGAGGATAACATACTTAACCGTTCGCGTGGACTTCCGGCTACATGCTCCCCGAGGTCGGCTCGGTCTCCGCCCCGACGCTCGCGCTCGTCGCCGGCACGATTGCAGCCGGCGGTGCTGGCGGCTACGTGCTGACCGCCGCAATCCGACGGCGCCGGGCGGAACCGACAGACGAGGACTTCGTACAACTCCGGGACACGATCGCTGGACTGGAATCAGTCGCCCTCGTCGTGCCGGAGAACCCCAGCGTCGACGCGCTCGCGGCGTCCATCGGTCTCCGCGAACTCTGCAAGGAGTGGGGCGTCGCCGCGCGCGTGTTCGCGGAGGGCGACGTCACCAGCGACGACGCCAAGGCGTTCTGTAACCTGTTTAATCTCTCCCTGAACGTCGCCGACGACCCCTTGGACGAGTACGACGGCGCGGTCGCGGTCGGCGGCGGCGGCACGGTCCCGTCGTTCGCCAACCGCCCGCCGGTCGTCGCCGTCGTCCGCCATCGCCCGGCGGCCGTCGACCACCCGCTGGTCGTCGCGGGCAACGAGGCCGGCGCCACGTCCACCATCGTCGCGCGGTTCATCGAACGCGCCGGCCGCACCCCCGAACAGGACGTCGCCACCGCGCTGCTCTACGGCATCCGGGCCGGCACCCGCGAGTTCCGCCGGGTGCGCTCCCGGGAGGACTTCCAGGCCGCCAGCTTCCTCCAGGAGTTCGCCGACCAGGGCACCATCGACGCGCTGCGCGCGCCCGGCATGAGCGGCGAGACGTTCGACGTCATCGGGCACGCCATCGGCAACCGCGAACGCCGCGCGAGCTTCGCGGTCACGAACGTCGGCAGCGTCCCGTCAGTGAGCGCGCTCGAGGAAGCCGCCGACACCCTGCTTCGCCTCGACGGCGTCTCCTCGGCCGCGGCGTTCGGCGTGCACGAGGACACCGTCGTCACGGCGTGCCGCGCGGACGACGTCCGGACGAGCGCGATGGACGTCCTCTCGACGGCGTTCGATCAGACGGAAGCGCTGGGCGGCGACGCCGACACCGCGACGGCACGCGTCCCCCTCGGCCTGTTCAGTCGCGTCAGCTCCGACCAGCAGGGGACGCTCGACGAACTCATCGACGCCAGCACCCGGAAAGCGCTGTTCTCGTCGTTCGAGCAGGCCTGACGTGGTCCAGTGGTCGACCCGCACCGCCGTCCCGTCGCCGTCGCTCGGTAAACGTGGCCGGTATCCCCGACTGCGGCCAGTCGTCGCCACAAGACCAACCCTTTAGTACGTCACCGGCTACTCGGCCAGTATGGGTCTGTTCGACCGGCTCCGTGGCGACGAATCGTCGCGGGTCGCGTTCATCGGCATCGACGGCGTCCCCTACAGCCTCGTCCGGGACGAACCCGAGACGTTCCCGAACCTCCACGACGTTCTCGAGGCGGGCGGGGGCGGCGCCATCGACAGCATCGTACCGCCAGAATCCAGCGCCTGCTGGCCGAGCCTCACGACGGGCGTCAACCCCGGCGAAACGGGCGTCTACGGCTTCCAGGACCGCGAGGTCGGGAGCTACGAGACGTACGTCCCGATGGGGCGGGACGTCCAGGCGACGCGCATCTGGGACCGCGTCACCGACGCCGGGCGGGACGCGACAGTGCTGAACGTCCCCGTCACGTTCCCGCCGCAGCGCAACGTCCAGCGGATGGTCTCCGGATTCCTCTCGCCGGACGTCGACAAAGCGTCCCACCCCGACGCGCTCGGCGACTACCTCGATTCCATCGGCTACCGCATCGACGTCAACGCGAAACTCGGCCACGACGACGACAAGTCCGAGTTCATCGAGGACGCACACGAGACCATCGACGCGCGCCAGGAGGCGTTCAAGCACTACGTCGCGGAGGACGACTGGGACCTGTTCTTCGGCGTGTTCATGACGACGGACCGCGTCAACCACTTCCTGTTCAAGGACTACGAGCAGGACGGCGAGTACAAACAGGAGTTCCTGGAGTTCTACGAGAAAGTCGACTCGTACATCGGCGAACTCCGCGACATGCTCGCCGACGACGTCACCCTCGTCGTCGCTTCCGACCACGGATTCACCAGCGAGGACTACGAAGTCCACCTGAACCAGTGGCTCGCGGACGAAGGCTGGCTGTCCTTCCGGGACGACGACCACGACAGCCTCGAGGACATCGCCGACGACACGAAGGCGTACTCGTTCATCCCCGGCCGGTTCTACGTCAACCTCGAGGACCGCGAACCCCGCGGGAGCGTCCCCGAAAGCGAGTACGAGGCCGTCCGCGACGAACTCGCGGAGAAACTCCGTTCGCTGGAAGGGCCCGAGGGCCGCGCGGTCGTCGACCGGGTCGTCACGAAAGCGGACGCCTTCGACGGCGACCACGACGAAATCGCACCCGACCTGGTCGCGATTCCGAACCACGGATTCGACCTGAAAGCCGGGTTCTCCGGCAGCGAGGACGTGTTCAGTGTCGGGCCGCGCAACGGCATGCACTCCTTCGAGAACGCTACCCTGATCGCCGACGACGACATCACCGTCCCGGCGGAGACGGACCTATACGACATCACGCCGACGCTGCTGGACCTGCTGGAGGTCGAGTTCGACGGCCGCGAGTTCGACGGCGAAAGCCTGGTCTGAGTTACAGCGTGTCGGCCAGTTCTTCGGTCTGCACTGCGGCGGGTCGGCCAGTTCTTCGGTCTGAGTTACAGTAGGTCGTCCAGCTCCTCGTTCTGGAAGTTCTCGGTCACCTGTTCGGTCTCGACTGCCTCGCTGGCTTTCTGCGCGCGCTCCATGAACGCTTCCAGGCGCTCGGAGCGCGCGATGCCCGACAGCAACACGAGCACTGCGATCTTCTCGGAGTCAAGCGGGAAGTCGCCGCCGCGCACCTGCATGCTGCGGGTCTCGGTTTCGACCCACGAGCGCGCCTTCTCGACGCCCTTCCGCGGGATGCGGTCGCTGTCCCCGGCGACGACGACGAGCGCCGCCCCGGCTTCCGTGGTCTCCGGGACGCTCATTCCCGTGAGCAGGGACTTCCGGGTCGTCGACGTGATGACGTTGATGTTCTCGCCCGGGTCTGGCGCGGCGTCCGCGTTCGCGAACCCGATGGCTGACATGTCCCCCGACTTGAGGGTGTTGATGACTTCGCTGGAGTCGACGACGCTCTCCCCGACGCCCTCGATGTTCTCGCCGGCCGCCAGCAGGATGCCGATGCGGCGCGCGATGCGTTCGTTGATGGCGTCGAACGCCTCCGTGACGCTCTCGCCGCTCTTCCGCCACGCGTCGTTGTCCACGAGCAGCGTCGAGTCGGCCTCCCGGACGAGTGTTTTCAGTGAGCGACCGGCGTTCGCCTGGTAGATGCCGCCCTCCTCGCGCCCGGGGAGGATGCCGAGCGCGTAGACGGGGATCTCGTGGACGCGCTTGAGTTCCTTCACGAGGACGGGCGCGCCCCCGGAGCCCGTGCCGCCGCCGAGCCCGGCCACGACGAAGATCGCTTCAGTCTGCGGGTCGACGACGCCGTCGAGTTCACCCATGACTTCCCGGATGTCGCTCTGCATGACTTCCGCGCCGAGTTCGTTGTCCGCGCCGACGCCCTGGCCTTTCACGCGCTCCTGGCCGACGAGCATCGTCTTGATGTCCAGCGGTTCGAGGTCCGTCTTCGCGGTGTTGACCGCCAGGGTCCCCCGAATTGCGCCGTAGCCCGCGCGACGGTCCTCCGCGAGCAGCGCCTCCGTTACTTTGCCACCGGCCTGTCCGACACCGATGAGGGCGGCTTTCATATACACCGCATTACTGGGGGTGCCGCCATGAACGTTGTGCCGTCCCGAACATTAAGTACCGGAACGGAACCACCCACTCGCGTGCCCGACGACGACACCGACCAACGGCTGCGAGCCGTGGAGCGCGCGCTGACCGACAGCGAGACGCCAGTTTCGGACCTCTCGGACGCGGCTGCCGTCCACGAGCGACTCGACGCCCTCGACGAGAGAGTCGGCGAACTCGCCGCCCGCATGGACGCCCTCGACGCCACCGTCCAGTCTCTCCACGGGTACGTCGGCGAACTCGAAGCTGTCAACGACCGCGTGGAGCGCCGCGCCGACGCCGCCCGCGCGGCGGTCGAACGCCTGGAGGACGAGCGGCGCCAGAGCCACGATGCGGGCTCCGAGCGGCGTCACACCGCCGAAGCCGAGACCGACGGTACCCGCGGCAGGCAGGAATCCGCGGCCGCCATCAGCGACGCCGAACGCGTAGTACTTCGGGAACACGACGTTGACTGCGTCGCCGGCGCGCTCCTGGCCGAGTTCGTCGAACAGCGCGGGCGCGGCGATCAGCGAGAAGAACACGATGCTACCCAGCCACA
>NZ_WUUU01000062.1 GCF_009831555.1 Halobacterium bonnevillei
GGCAACACCTCGCCGAGCCAAGTGGTACGCCTGCTCAACGAACCGGAGCAACCGCGACTTCGGGAGGACTTCCATACGATTAGACTACTATGTGAACCTGTAACTCTCCGAGGATTTCAACAGAGCCCTAACTTCATAAGTCTCCGATAGCTCATCGAAATACTGGACTTTCCCGATCTCCTCTCGCAGAGCACGTCTTAATGCGTTCACCTCTCGCTGCCGTTCCTCTCTTTTTAATTCTCGTCGGTGTTCTCTATCACGTCGATTCTCCTTGACCAATTTTTGGGTTTGTTCTGCATATTGCGCGGTTAGAGAAACAAGGAGAATTGTCGCTAATGCGGCTGCGACAGCAGCAAGCTCACCGGCTTGCTGGAATCCACCGAAGATTGCGGCTACAATTGCGACAATAGATATAGCGAAGGTGAGCAAGAGTAGTATCCAGCGAAGCGTACCACTCTGAAGTAACGATTTAGATAATGACTCCGGATTAAAATCCCACATACCGTTTTGTTAGACTACTTCCTATATGAAATCCAGGATGTGAAACCGGAGAAAGTTCTTCCATACGTGATAAAATAGTTAGCCTAAGACATCTCTGATAGCAATTTTCGCCTGCTGAGTTCCTCGATGCTCTCCGCCGCCGTGCCACCGCACCGTCGGCAGCCGTGACGCCCGCCGTCGGTCGTGGGCCAGCACTTCGACGCCGCGGCCACGAATCCGGTACGCCGCAAACACGTAGACGCCACCCTCGCGTTGCAGCTGCTCGTGGTACTCCCGATAAATCTTGAACGTCCCTGGTTGGCCATCCGCGTGCTCGTGCATCGCAGCCTTGATTTCGACTGGCGTTCCGTCCGGGGCGTCGGCGTCCTTCCAGGAGGCCCGTGCCAACGACAGATTGTGCTGGTCGGCCATCTTGTACTCGACGGCCGTCCCGTACTTGTTCGCCTTCTGACTCGGCACGTTACGCGCCTCCCGCGCTCGTCGCGCGTTTTATATATCTACCTGCGGCGCCACCGACCGCGCGCGGCCCACCGCGGCGAGCGCTCCACCGAGCGCGAGCACCGGCGCTGTGGGCTACGAGTAAAGGGGCCCGCTTGCACTTGACACCTTGACACCGCTCCGCCGTCAGGCGATTGCGGCCTGCACGTCCGAAACCCATTCGCGCTTCTCACCCCCATTCTGGTACTCCTCCCACCAATTCCGCACCGTCTGATGGCTGTACGGCACGTTCTCCGCGATTGCACGCGGCGACCGACCGTCCTCCATCCCCTGCGCAATCGTCCACATCGAGACGCGCTTCACGTCCATCTCCGCCACCGCCGGCTCGTCCCCCTCGCTGCTCGTCTCCCGCCACGACCAGCTGCTGGCCTCCTTGTCGTTGTACCGCCAATCCGTCGGCGGGATGCCCTCGATCTCCGTCTGGACGCCCCGGATCTCGCCGTTCGTGATTCGGTCCGCGACCACCGCCTTCTTCTGGCTCACCTTCTTCACGACGACGCCGACACGCCACAACATTGGGTGAATCGACGACTCGTCGTGCGCAATCACGATGAGCGCGCCGCCGTACTTCCGGACCTTGAACACCAACGGCCCCATCAGCTTCCGCGTCAACTGGCCGGACTTCCCGCTGCCCGACGCCTCCGAACTGAGTTCGTCGAGGATTGCCAGCTTCGGCGTCTGGTCGTGTTCCAGCGGATTCCCGTCCTGCTGCAGCCACTCCTTGAGCGCCGGAAACGACGGCAGGAACCCGTCGCGCTCGCGACCGCGCTCGTCCTCCCACTCGGATTTCTCGCGGAGGCTCTTGATGTTCGAGCCGATGAGCGCGTGCGGATTCTTGTGCCTGAATCGCTGCCCGAGCAGCCCCGCGAAGTTGGACTTCCCCGCGCCCATCTCGCCAATCACCACGACCACCGGTGCCGGCCCATCAATCAAATGATCGATGTCCTGGATCGCCTTCAGCCCGGAGACGTCCGCCTGCTGGCCAACGTCCCCCGTCTGGTACTTCAGGGTGGCTGGGTGGCCGTCGTGGAGCGCACGGCGGCCCTCCTCGGTCGCCTCCATGCGCCGAATTGCGGTCACCGCGTCTAGATCGGCAGCGCGTCCTGGCATCGTCTCCGCGCCGTCGCACTCGCTCTCTGGGTCGTACTCCGCTTCGATGACTGAGAGAAACCGCGACAGGTCACTGTCGGACGTGACCGCGGCGTGCGGGTAGGCGTCGGGGTCTCGATGGCCCTGACGCTCGACG
Source organism: Halobacterium bonnevillei (assembly GCF_009831555.1). GTDB lineage: Archaea > Halobacteriota > Halobacteria > Halobacteriales > Halobacteriaceae > Halobacterium > Halobacterium bonnevillei. The sequence continues at coordinate 2,246 of NZ_WUUU01000062.1, forward strand.
TGCTCACGGTACTGCGCGGCCGTATACAAGTCGTTCTGGTCGCTCCCGTCACTCATTCTTGGGTTCCTCCGTCGGCTGCGGCCGGCCCATGCCCATCGCTGGACGGCGCCCCCGCGCTCGGATTGTGCGTCTCGCCGGCCGGGAGCGCGTCGGGGAGGTGGTCGGGGAGATCGTCGGGCGTGATGTCCGCGAGTTCGTCGTCCGTGATGGCCTCAGCCTGGGACCGGAACTGCTCGGTTACGTCCTGGACGGCGTCTTTATCCAGGCGCTCGCCTTTTTCGCGGGCTTCCACAACCTTGTTAATCAATCGCGTCTGGAGGTCCGCCGACAGGTCACTAATTGACTCGCTGAGATACGCCAGCGACAGATGCGAGTCAACCAGATCCTCGTACATTCGCTGCATGTGGGACTGCGAGGTGAGCAGCTTCGTATCCTCTAACTCCGAGAGATAGACGCCAGAGACGGCAAGGTGACCGTTCTCCCCGTACTCACCACTCCACTCAAACTCCCGAACACAGACCGCATCCCCGTCGTTCACACGGTACGGCGCCGGTCCATCAACCCGCTTGTCGCCCCAGATGTCCGGTGGCACGAAATACGTCCGTACGGTGTCCTCGACGGCGTTGACGTGGTGGACTTCGACGTAGTTGCGAATCCGCAACCAGTCCACGAATCGCAGGCCGGCGATGAACATCGGCGGGCCCAGGACGAGCCACCCGACGAGCACGTTTGTGACCCACGACGGGACGCCGGGAACGTTGGGATTGAACCACCATAGGACGACGCCAGCGGCGACGAGCACGCCCGCGACGAGTAGCTGTGCCTCCGCCACGACGTACGTGAGTCGGTCCTGCCAGCCGTTGAACGTCGCGCTCAGGTCACTCATATGTCTGCCTCCACGGGTTCGCCGCCCTCCTTGTGGAGCTTCCAGAGTGCGGCGCCGACGAACGACAGAATCACGATGCCAGCACCCCCGAACCACCCAACCGTCCCAGTAGAGCCACGGAACGGACTAATTGAGGGGGACCGCACGATTTCAGCGTATAGCACCTGATCGGTGGCGATGGAGACGCCGACATACCCACGGTCAGTCTCGGTCACGGCGAACTCGGCCGCGGTACGGCCGTCGACGGTGATCGTTCGCCGGTTCACCTCCCCGCCCTCCAGGAAACCACCCGCGTCCGAAAGGGTGACGCGCCGCGAGGCCGCCGAGTCGAACACCAGCGTCACCGTGCCGCTGTCGGGGTTGTACGACGACGACACCAGCGAGATGGTGCTGTCGATCTGTTTGCCGGCTGGGCCGCTGGTCGTTTCGTTTTCTTGGGCGGACTGTGCGACACCGTTGCCTAGATCGGGCGCCGTGGGCTGTGGACTACCGGCGGCGGCAGCCGGGGCGGTTATGCCAGCGAGCACGACCAGCGCCGCGACTATCGAAAGTGCGAGTGTTCTCATAAATAAGGGGGTGAGTGGGTGTGGTTAGGTGCGGCCGAGCAGGACGAGCGCGGCGCCGGCCGCGACGACGAGGCCGGGCACGGCGACGTCGGCGCTCAGCCCGAGGCCGTCGAAGAACCCGCCACCGCTGGCAGCCGCCTCTTCACGCTCCTGGACCGACTCCCGAAGCTCCAGCAGTTGCTGTAGCTGTTCTTGGGTCAGGGTCACGTCCGCGGTCTGGGTGTTGTAGCTCTCCGTGGTCGTGGAGTTCGTCGATTCGCCCGTTTTCACGTTCGTCATGGACGTGATTTTGAAATCCGACCCGATGGCCCGAAGGCCGTCGTTGGTCGCCATGTACACGATCTCGTCCGTCTTCGACACGTTGTACAGGTGGCCGGTTTCGAGGCTACCGTTCGTCGCGGCAGGCTCCCAGTCCGTGTACATCTGGCCGTACAGCGTCTCGTTCTCACTGGGCACTTCGACGGTGAATGAGGTGTTCATCTCGGTTTTGACGCCCATCATCGCGAGGTCAGCGCCAGCGTACGCGTAATGACCAGTCGAGTTGTAGTCCGTCGCGAACTGTTTCGCCAGCGTGATCGGGTCGGGTACGTCGGTGATGTTGACGTTCCCCGCTTCCCAGGAGTCGTAGGTCTGGTTCGACCACGCTTCGATGTTGGTCGACATCTGACCCTCCTGCGTTTGGAGTTCGTTCAGGAGGTTGTGGAAACGGTTGTAATCGTCCTGGCCTCCAGTCCCCAGGACCGGCACCGCCGACTGATTGTACGCCGACTGCAGTTTGATCCCGTCGAAGTACAGACTCGACGCATCAGCGGACGACAGCTGATTCGACAGGTCACTCAACGCAACAACATGCCCGCCATCGTTGCCGTCAAACTGGTTGTAGACGGCTACGTAGGAGACGTTCGTGCCGTTCGAGAGGGTGTAGTTGAACGACACGAAATCGGATTCGGCAATCGAGTTGTCTACCCGCGTGTCCTGGTACGCCGGTCCGAGGTCACTGTGAGCCTCGTGGACGCCAGCGAGATACTGCAGTTCTTTGGTCGTCGCGTTGAACTGCCGGACGACGTTGGTTTCGGTCACCGAGTAGTAGGTCGTGACGTTTTCTGACGCCCACTGTCGCGCGACCGCTTTGCTCTTGTTCGCACTCAGGGCGTCCATGAACGAGGCTTTCCCCTGCGTCCACGACATGGTTTGCGCACCATCCAACACCGTGTTGTTCAGGATCGTCGTCGACTGGTCGGCTTGCCCGGCGACCAGTTGACTCTGAGCGTGGACCTCCTGATACGTCTCGTTCGCGTCGACGGCGACAGTTGAGTCTCCATCAGCACCCGAGTGGTACTCGTCCATCAGGTAGCCGGCGGCGAGCAGGCCGCCGGTGATGACGACGCCAGCGGTGAACCCAAGCGCGTCGACCGCGCCGATGGGTGACGCTTCATCAAGCGTCGACTCGGCGCCAGGGCCGAGGAAGCCGCCGCCTGCCAGCGCCGTCACCAGCCCGATCGCCATCAGGACGACGCCGACACCGCGGAGGGTCGGGCCGCGACTCATACTGCCCCCGCGCCGACGAGTGCGCCGGCGAGCGCGGCCGAAGCGCCCATCGCCCATGCGACGGCGTCTCGCTTGTTGAGTTCGTTCATTCGTGAGTACCTCAGTACCACGCCGTGACGGTGTACGCGCCGGAGAGGCCGAGGAACGCGACCAGACCGATGGCCTGACTCCCCAACACGAGGTCTTGGATGGCGGGGATGAACGCCATTCCGAACAGCACGATTACGCCGGCGGCGACCGCGATGCTCTCGATCTCGTCTAGATCGTCCCAGCCGTCCCCCGCGCGGTTCGTCGTCCAGCTCGCCGCGAGGCCGATGAACGCGACGACGAACGCGATGCTCACACTCATGCCACTCCCTGAAAGGAGCGTGTCGGAAAATGAGTAGCCGAACATCGAGAACGTCCCGATGCCCGTCAGGACGACGGCCGCGAGACTGAATGCCGGTGCGACGATGATGTCTTGCAGGTCAAAGCCTCCCTTGCTGTGGAGGCTGAAAAGTTCTGAAGTTGCCATACGCGCGTCAGGGGTTTCAGCGGCCGCTACTTGACCCATGTATCAGAAAATGTATGGTTCTGGTGCGTCAACAGCAAAGCCTAGTCCAAAATTTTTCGCGCGCCCCGCGGGGCGGGGGCGGTTTCCGCTGCGCGCTGCGCAGCGGTGCGGTGTGTTTTGAGTTTGTCCCCTTAGGGACACCCCTAACGGAGAACCGAACGCCCCCGGTTCGATTCTCCCGGCCGAACGAGCCGGTCCGATCTGGTCGGAGCCCTCGACGAGCGCGGCCATCACAACTGAGATTGCACTATACAGCTGGTTGGATGCAAATAGAATTGAGTTATAGGAGTGGTCTGGTAGTGTTGCCACTGGCCGCGGGCCGCGCTACCGGAGGGCCTTCCAGGCGCGACGCGTGCCCTCGACGCCGCTGGCGCGGAACTTCACGACGGCCTGCCGGAAGCGCTCGGGGTCCTGGCCGGCGTTCGTCCACACCTCGAAGGCCGTCCGCAACCGATTCGAGACGACGCTCGGCAGACCGTTGTACGCCCACGTGACCTCCTCGAAGTCGCCCATGTCGATCTCCAGCGCGTCGGCGCGATTCCGGATGTCGACGCCGTGGCGATTGCACCACGCAACCCACTCAGCCATCGCGTCCGACGCCCCACGCTCGGCGGCTTCGATTGCCTTCGCGGAGGTTTCGACGGCCGTCCGGGTGGCATCACGGGCCTCCTGGACGGCGTCGTGCACCATCTCGGCGACGTACTCCGAGCGCAGCGCACACTCGCCGTATTTGCGGTCGACGAGCTCGCTCATCGCCCGCAGCGCACGCCGAACGCTCCCGACGTGGCGGTCGTTCTCCGTCGCAATATCCTGGGGGGAGACTTCCCCGCCGTCGGTCACGAGCGTGCCCAACGCTTCCCACTGAACCGGACTGAGGCCGTCCGTCAGGTGGCGAACTACCACGCTCTCCTGCTCTTGACGGACCCGCGTCAGGTCGAGTTGAATCGGGTCGGGGCCGCGCTCGCTCGTCGACGGCGACCAGTACGCATCAAGCTCGACGTACGCACTCCCGCCCATGTCATCGGGTGCAACATCGAGGCCGGCGTCGGCCAGCACCGACAACACCGTCTGGTCGAGCTCGCGCTCCAGGTCAACGAGATCGTCGAAGCGAACCGTCTGCTCGGCGGGGACCAACGAGGTCTGCAGAGAGGCGCCGACCTTCGGATGGGCGAGCGCCTCGCTCTCGTCGAGCCGAGTAGCCTCTCGGGCGTAGTAGTGTTTCACTTCCTTCGGGAGGCGGTGGCCGGGGAACGCCTCACCAAGCCGATGAGCATCCAAGGTCGCCGTATGGTAGTAGCCCTGGACGTTCTCGCCTTTCTCGTCCTGGTCGTTCTGGACGAGCTTCCGGTAACCACTCCGGTCGTTCTCGAGAAGGTGCGCCATCGAAGCGATCGGGCCGTCACGAGCGTGGACGGGCCCGCTGGCGTCGCGGTGGAGGCGGGCATACTTCTCGGCGTCCAGGATGTTGCTCGTGTGTTCGGGCTCCTGGAAGTACCGCGCCGAAAACCCGAGCACCTGTGTAGCCGTCTGGAACAGGTCGAGATACCGCGTAAACTCGATGTTCGACCCCTGAATCCGAACGTTCAGGCCGTCGTTCTGCAGGGACGGCGGGACGGGAATCTCGACGACTTCCCCGTCATCGTTTTCGCCATGAAGTCCGGCCCACCGCGGGCTCATGTGCGCGGTGAAGTCCTGCTTGCCCACCGGGTCCTCGTCGGGGTGGCGAGCGACCTTCAACTGGAACTCCCGGATCGTCTCGTGCTCGACACGGGCGCCGCCGTCGGTGACGCCGCCCGTCGGGGGAAGTAGACCGCCCTCGTCGCGATACGAGAGGCGTGCCACCCATGTCTCACCGGCGTGCGTGAACTTTGCTGCTCGGCTGCCGTCACTGTCTTTCACGAGCGCGTCCGCGCCAAACCAGGGGTCGAGTCCGTTCTCCGCGAAATGCAGGTGTACGTCGAACTCGTGGGGCGCTAGATCCAGCGTTCTCACGCCGACCCCTCCACGGTCTCCGGGTCGAACAGGCGACTCCACGCCAGTTGCCGATAGCCTTCCTCGGCGCGGTCGTCGTCGACGGCCGTCCAGCCTGCTGGGAGCAGTTCATCGACGATGCTGGCGGGGACGGCCAGCAACGCGAGCACGCGCTGCTGGCGGGGGTCGTAGACGGCGAACAGGTAGGCGGCGGCCTCCGCGACCAGCCGGTCGTGCTGGCGCTGGCGGATGAAATACCGGCCGCGCTGGCCGCTGTTCAGGCGGCGTTGGGCGGCCTTAATTTCGACCGGCGTCCCGTTGGCCAGCAGCGGTGTACTGCCGAGACGGGTGTCCGTCCCGTCGAGCAAGCCGTTCACGCGGGCGTCGTGCCACTCCGCGTCACTGTCGCCGACGTAGGCGAGCGCGTCGACGGCCTGTAGCACTTCAGCCTCGATGGCCTCGCCGGCGGCCTTCGAGGAGGCGCGAGCGCGACTCATGGACGCCACCCAGCGAGTCGAACCGCGGCCCGAATTGCGGGTTTCGCCGTGGGCGCGTAGATCGCCGTCCGAATCTCGCCGTCCCGCACCGGGAATACACACCGGGTCGTCGGGTCGTAGCGCGCTCGCTCGCCGCGCAACCAGTCGCCGCCGGGAATGGCGTGGGCCTGCCGCCAGGCGTCCTCGACGCGGGGCGTGAGGTGCAGCGCGTCGGCCCGCAGCTGGAACTGCCGGCGCGCGTGCTCGGAGACCGCCACCGGAACCGTACCGGGGTCGGCGGCAGTCACAGCGATTCCCTCCATTCGGAGGGGCGCGTCGCGTAGATGAGCGCCGCCAGCACGGCGACGAGCACGACGACGAGCGCGGTCAGGCCCGGATTCGGGTAGACGGTCGTGAGCGCGTACAACGCCGCCCACAACTGCATCCAGTAGCCCCGCCGGAGCACCGAGCGCGGAGTACCACGGTCGAACTCCGCACGGTCACTCGGCAACGCGCGTCACCTCCGAAAGCACGGACTGCCGAGAGGCCTTTTTACCGTACCCCCTACTTGAATGGGTGGCGACCTCCAAGTCCTCCAGCCAGTGGAAATACTGGTTCTGGAGAATCGAACTCGTGTCCACGGAGTCGAAGCCCACGCGGTACGCCCAGACGAGCCCCTCCGACGAGCCCGGATTTCCGATGTGGACGCAGAGCCCGCGGTCGTGGGCCTCCTCGACGATTTCCTCGCCGTGGGCACGCTGCCAGCGGCACTCCCCACCGAGGAAGACTATGTCAGCGCCGAGGCCGTCGGCAATCGCCACCTGAGAGGTGACCGAGCGCCCCGGCTGGAGCACCGGAGCCGGCTCAAAGCCGTGGTCGAGGACGACCTCGGCGTACTCGCGGTGGCGGGCGAGCGTCCCGTCGGCGTCGTTGAACGCGTCCGGGAGCACGACGAAGTCCGGCGGGTGCGGCATCTCCTCGTCGACGGTCGCGAGAAGGTCGCGCCACGCCTCCGGGTCGAACTCCTCAGTGAACGCGCCGTTGTCGATGAAGTACGGCACCTCGTGGGCGACCATCTTCTGGGGCGTCCAGCACGCGCCATGAACGTGGCTCGGAGCCGCCTTCCGGCACTTCCGGAGGTTCTCCGGCGAGGGCGCGCCGTGGTAGACGCGCATCATCGCCAATCACCCAAATCCAGCGGGTCCGCCATCGTGATGCTGCGGCCCGTCTCTCGCTGTTTGACGGCGGCAGTCCACGCGGCGGCGTCGTACCAGCCACACTCGGGGCAGTCCTGCCACTCTGCAACGAGCTCCCCACAGTCCGGGCAGCCGTACTGGTACAGCGTCTCCTCGGGCATCGACTGCTCATCCGCAAACCTGAGTTGCGGAGTTGTACGGCCGAGGTCCGCACGCTCGTCGGTGCCATCACTCGGCACCGGACTCACCCCACAGTGAGCGGCAAGCGGCACAGAGAGCGACTTTCTCGCGGTCACGGTCGGGGAGACGGACGCGCCGGCAGTCCGGGCCGTGCGCGCCGCAGACGGCGCACTCGTCGGCTTCGGGCGCGTCGTCGGCGACGGTCTCCCAGTAGTCGAAGCGACGGACCTGTGGGCCGCCGTCGGTCCGTAACTCCGAGGCGGGGACGAACTCGTCAGTCGCCACGGGCCTCACCTCCGAAAAGCGGCGCGTCGTGGCCAGGTGAGCTCTCGCCAAGCGGTGGGAGGCCGAAATCCTCGGGCGCGTGCTCGGCGATGTGTTCGTGGCGGTCCTCGCCGCGGTCGTAGTCGTAGCCGCAGGCAGGACAGATTTCGAGGTGAACCCGCTGCCGTCCTCTCGCGTAGGCGACGACTCGGAGGTAGCGGCTCACGCCGACCACCCCGTAAAGCGGCCGCTAAGTGTCAGAGAACCCTGGAAAAAGGGTATAAGGGTAGTGGGCCGGCACGAATTTGAATCGTGGTTACGGCCACCCGAAGGCCGAAGGATACCAAGCTACCCCACCGGCCCGCAGGAATACGTTGGCCCGTAGTGGGTTTAACGCTTGCGAATCGGTGGAGTGTGCGGCGAATTCCGGGGCGGTACCGGCGCCCGAAAGTCCGCGCGGGAAGCCACCCCCGGCATCAATTTGGCAACATACAACACGATTTGGTATTTGCCAACAGCACGGTTATGCGGGAGGCGTGTTTGGTCTCCGCTAGGTAGATCTTCGATGAGTAACGACACACCCGAGCGCGGGACAGCCCCCCGACCCGACGGGGGAAGCGAGCAGCACTGGGAGCCAAAGAGCGTCGACGACTGGTGGCCGAACCTCCTGAACGTCGACGTCCTCGACGACAACGCGTGCGAGATCGGTCCGCTCAACGAGGACTTCGACTACGCGGAGGCGTTCCAGTCGCTGGACTACGAAGCGGTGAAAGCTGACATCGAGGACGTGATGACGACCTCGCAGGACTGGTGGCCGGCCGACTACGGTCACTACGGGCCGCTGTTCATCCGGATGGCGTGGCACAGCGCCGGCACGTACCGCACCGCGGACGGCCGCGCCGGCGCGTCCGGCGGCCTCCAGCGCCTCCCGCCGGAGAGCAGCTGGCCGGACAACGTGAACCTCGACAAGGCCCGACGCCTGCTCCAGCCGGTCAAACAGAAGTACGGCCGCAAACTCTCGTGGGGCGACCTCATCGTGCTCGCCGGGAACGTCGCCCTGGACTCGATGGGGTTCGAGACGTACGGCTTCGCGGGCGGTCGCGAGGACGAGTTCAAGTCCAACCACGCCGTCGACTGGGGGCCCGAACAGGAGTGGGAGGAGACGTCCCCGGAGCGCTTCGAAGACGGAGAGGTGGGCAATCTCAAGGACCCGCTGGCGAACACCGTCATGGGCCTCATCTACGTGAACCCCGAGGGTCCGTACGGCGAGCCGGACGTCGAAGGGTCGGCGGCAAACATCCGCGAGGAGTTCGACCGCATGGCGATGAACGACGAGGAGACGGTCGCGCTCATCGCCGGCGGCCACACCTTCGGGAAAGTCCACGGCGCGGACGACCCGGACGAACACCTCGGACCGGAGCCCGAGGCGGCACCCATCGAAGACCAGGGCCTCGGCTGGGACCACGACTTCGACGAGGTCCCGGGAATGATCACGAGCGGGATCGAAGGCCCGTGGACCGACGCCCCCACCCAGTGGGACATGGGGTACGTCGACAACCTCCTGGAGAACGACTGGGTCTCGGTCAAGGGGCCAGGCGGTGCGTGGCAGTGGAAGCCGGTCGACGAGGAGTCAGTCGAGTCGGCACCGGGCGCACAGGATCCGTCGGAGACGGAGTCGCCGATGATGCTGACGACGGACGTCGCCCTGAAACACGACCCCGACTACCGTGAGGTCCTGGAGCGCTTCCAGGAGCACCCCGAAGAGTTCCAGGAGGCGTTCGCGCGAGCGTGGTACAAGCTCCTCCACCGCGACATGGGGCCGCCCGAGCGGTACCTCGGCCCCGAGGTGCCCGAGGAGACGATGCTCTGGCAGGACCCGATCCCGGACGTCGACTACGACCTCATCGGGGACGACGAGGTCGCCGAGCTCAAAGCGGAGCTCCTGGATTCGGGGCTCTCCGTCTCGCAGCTGGCGAAGACCGCGTGGGCGTCGGCGTCGACGTATCGCGACAGCGACAAGCGCGGCGGCGCCAACGGCGCGCGCATCCGACTGGAACCGCAGCGCAGCTGGGAGGCCAACGAGCCCGACGAACTGGAGACGGTCCTGGAGACCCTGGAGGGAATCCAGGAGGACTTCAACAGTTCGCGCGACGACGGCACGCGCGTCTCGCTCGCCGACCTCGTCGTCCTGGGCGGGAACGCGGCCGTCGAACAGGCAGCCGCAGACGCCGGCTACGACGTCGAGGTGCCCTTCGAACCGGGGCGCAACGACGCCACCCAGGAGCAGACCGACGTCGAGTCCTTCGAGGTGCTCGAACCGGAGGCCGACGGCTTCCGGAACTACCTCGGCGGCGGGTACGACCAACTGCCCGAGGAGCGCATGGTCGACAAGGCGCACCTGCTGAACCTGTCGGCGTCCGAGATGACGGTGCTAGTCGGCGGGATGCGCGCGCTGGGCGCGACGTACGGTGACTCCGACCGCGGCGTCCTCACGGACCAGCCCGGCACGCTCACGAACGACTTCTTCGCGAACCTCCTCGACATGAGCTACGAGTGGGAATCGGTCTCCGGGGACGACGACGTCTTCGAGGTCCGCGACCGCGACACCGGCGACGTCGAGTGGGAGGCCACCCGCTTCGATCTCATCTTCGGGTCGAACGCCCGGCTTCGCGCCATCGCGGACGTCTACGGCGCGGACGACGCCGAGGAGAAGTTCGTGCACGACTTCGTGGACGCCTGGAGCAAGGTCATGCAGCTGGACCGCTTCGACCTCGAGTAAGCCGGCAGTCGCGATCTCGATTCCGCGTTTTTCTTTCGGGCGCTGCGATGGGAAGCCGGGGCGTCGTCTGTCAGTCGACGTTCGCTTCCACGTAGTCGACAGCATCGCTGGGCGTTTCCACGTCCGCGACGTGCGGCGCGTCGGGCGCGTCGATGCCGGCGATCGCGCGGTCGTAGACCGAACTGAACCCGACCTCCGAGAGCGTACCGCCGGCGCCGTCGATGGCGACGACGGCGTCGCCGTTCAGCACGACGAGCGCGTTCCGCGCGTGACCGAGACCCGTGGCGATGGCCGTGTCGACGTACTCGTTGGCCGCGCGCCGGTCCTCGCCCGGGAGGATGCCGATGGTGTGCCCGCCTGCGTCGCTGGCTCCCCGACAAGCGGCCTCCATGACGCCGCCGAGGCCGCCGCAAACGACAGTGTGGCCGCGCTCGCCGAGCAGTCGTCCAACCTCGCGTGCGGCGTCCAGGCCCGCTTCGCTCGGAACGCTCCCGCCGATGACACTCACGCGCATCAGTACTCACTGAACCCCTGGGTGTCGAGGTAGTTGTGCGCGACGGTGATGGTGTGGTCGGCGTGCAGGATTTCGGGGCTGACGCGAACCCGTCGGTCGCTGTGCTCGGCGAGCAGCACGGCTTCCGCCTCGGTGAAATCCTCGTGGTCCGAGAGCACGAACACCGGGTCCGTAGGCGGGTCGACGTCCGCGAGGGGGTCGCCGTCCTCGTGGAGTTCCACGACGGTGCCGTCGATGGATTCGAGGACTGGCTGGAAGCCGCGCTTCGAGACGTGGATGCCGGGCGTGGACTCGGCCTCGCGGTGGCCGATGGCCTGGTCTTTCGCCTCGAGCGCTTGCCGCAGGAGGCCGGCGATGTTTCGCTCGTCCGGGTTCATGTACCGGAGGTCCGCGCTGTCGATTCGGACGGTCACCTCGTCCTGCAACACGAGGTGAATCCGGGCGGCGTCCCGGATGCCGTGCGAGAGGAACAGCGCGCTGTTCACGCACCGGCAGAGCACGTCGAGGCGGCCCGCGGCGCCCGCGAGGTCGTCCAGCGAGAAGTCGGGGTCGATGGGGGCGTGGTGCCCGAGCACGACGAACTGTCTCATGGCCGGACTGTCGGCGCGGCCCCGCTTACGTGCATCGGGTTCGAGGCTCGGGGGGCGGGCAGCTTCGGCGCGACTGCAGGGTGTGAAGCTCGCGGCAAGGCCTATGTGCCCGACAGTCGACCGTCCGGTAGGGATGAGTCGGTCGCTCGAGATATCGGGAAGCGCACTCCTGTTCGTCCTCGAGGCGGTGACGCTGGGTACTCTCGTGGTGTTCGTCGGGCCGGCGGTGTGGCCGCCCGAGGACGCAGCGGGCGTCGCGCTCGTCGTGCTGTTCGCGCTCGTGGTTGTCGGGCTGGCCGCCGTCATGTGGCGGAGTCGGCGCGTCGAGGGTGCGTACCTCCGGTCGGGCTACGACATCTCGTACGACCCGGTCGGGGACCCCGGGCTGGCGGCGAAGGAGCGCTGGGAGAAGGCGGTTCGGCGGCTGCCCGACGGGGACGACGAGGACGAGTGACCGCTCTATCTCATCGTTCGTACGGTCTGCGTCTTCGCGACTGCTGGCTACCCCACCAAGCTGTTCCGTTGAACAGTATTTCGCCAGACTCGTCTTCGGACAGATAGCCCCTCAAGTATTGATATTCCGTTGATTGGGTGTGGTAGCCCGTCCTGCAATCGGTGTTCGGCAGACGGACCGAAGCATACGTACCACGCGCCCCCGAGAACACGCACATGACCATCTTGGAGAACGCACGTCGGGTCCTGGCGGAGGACCCGATCTGTGACGCGTGCGTCGGGCGGTGTTTCGCGGACCGGAGTTTCGGGTTGACGAACGCGGAGCGCGGCCGCGCACTCCGCACCACCGTGGCGCTCGAGGACGACGAGCCCTACGAGCCAATCGACGCCTCGGAGTGCTGGGTGTGCGAGGGCGCTGCGGGGCGCTTCGACGAGTTCGCGGACCTCGTCCTCGAGGCGGTGAGCGACCAGGAGTTCGACACGTACCAGGTCGGCACCCGGGCGCCACCGCTCGTGGAGGAGAACGAGACGATGCTGCGGGACCTGGCGGGCCTCCCGGAGGACGCGGGCGAGTTGTTCAAGTCCGAGTGCAACCGCGAGGTCGGGAAGCGCGTGGGGGAGGCGACCGGCGCGGACGTGGACTTCGAACGCCCCGACGTCCTCGCCGTGCTCGACGTCGAGGACGAGACGGTGGACGTGACGGTGAACTCGGCGTTCGTGTACGGCCGGTACCGCAAACTGGAGCGCGGGATTCCGCAGACGAAGTGGCCGTGCTCGGACTGCAACGGGACCGGGACGATGGTGGACTCGCCGTGCCCGCACTGCGACGGCACCGGATTCCTCTACCCGGAAAGCGTCGAGCAGTTGACGGCGCCGCCCGTCGTGGACGCGATGGAGGGCACGGAGGCGTCGTTCCACGGCGCGGGTCGCGAGGACATCGACGCGCTGATGCTCGGCACCGGGCGGCCGTTCGTGATCGAGGTCCAGGAGCCACAGGAACGCCACCCCGACGTCGGTGAGCTGGAGGACGCGATCAACGAGTACGCCGAGGGGAAGGTCGAGGTCGAGGGACTCCGATTGGCGTCCTACGAGATGGTGGCGCGCGTCAAGGAACTGGACGCGCGCAAGCGCTACCGCGCGCAGGTCGAGTTCGGCGACGCGGTGAGCGAGGCGGACCTGCAGGCCGCCATCGAGGAACTCGACGGCGCGACCATCGAGCAGGACACCCCGCAGCGGGTCAGCCACCGGCGCGCGGAGAAGGTTCGGACGCGGACGGTCTACGACATCGACGGCGAACTGACCGACGACGCGCACGCCGCGGTGGAGATCGAGGGCGAGGGCGGCCTCTACATCAAGGAACTCGTCTCCAGCGACGAGGGCCGCACGGAGCCGAGTCTCGCGGGCCTGCTCGGCGTCGACGCTCACGTGACCGCGCTGGACGTGGTGACGGTGGAGGGCGAGGACGAGGCGTTCGAGGACGACGAGTTCTTCGTGGAGTGAGCGCGCAATGGGCGACAGCGAGCACCGCTTCGGTGTGGACGAGGCCGGGAAGGGGCCCGTGCTGGGGTCGATGTTCGCGGCGGCCGTCGCCGGCGACCCCGCCGACCTCCCGGATAGCGTCGCGGACTCGAAGCGCCTCTCGCCGGAGCGTCGAGCGGACCTGGACGCGCGCATCCGCGACGCATGCGAGGTGGGCGTCGCGGAGATTCCGGTCGCGCGCATCGACCACCCCGAGACGGACATGAACGCGCTCACGGTCGACGCGCAGGCCAGCGCGCTCGACGCCGTCGCGGCGGACGGATTGGCCGGCTACGTCGACGCCGGGGACGTAGACGAGGAGCGGTTCGGCCGCCGTGTCGCCCACGGCGTCGCGGCGGACGTCGACGTGACCGCCGAGCACGGCGCTGACGACGAGTACACGCTCGTCGCGGCGGCGAGCGTCGTCGCGAAAGTCGCCCGCGACAGCCACGTCGAGACGCTCGCCGCAGCGTACGGCGACGTGGGGTCGGG
>NZ_WUUU01000063.1 GCF_009831555.1 Halobacterium bonnevillei
CGTGGTCGTCTCCGGTCTGTACGACGGCGCGGATGCGGTCCCCGGACGCGGACTTTCGCCGCGTCGTGCCCTCGAAGTGCTGGTCCGCGACCGAGATGCGAACCTGGTCCGCCTGCTGGAGGTCCGCCGGCGATGGTCACTGCAACAGCGACTGCTGCGACGGCGGCGGCGAACGGTTCGCTAACCGCCCAGAACAGCACGACGAAGCCGAGCATCGCCGCGTAGCTCGCAGCGACGTCGGCCCAGGTGAGGTGGTCGTCAGCGGTACGGCGTCGGGGGTCGGTGGGTGGGACAGGCATTGTGAGTCGGTAGTGTGGTGGTCGAATGGTCCTGGCGAGTGGCGCGGTGCTACGACGTGGGTTTCCGGGCTTCGATGGTTGCGGAGGCGACGAACGTCCCCGGCCGCGTATCGCTCCAGTCGGCGCCGTCGTCCTCGAGTTCGACGGACACGGCCTCGAAACCGGCCTCGGCGAGCAGTCCCTCCAGCGTGTCGGGCGCTGCTGCGCCGCCGACGCACGCGGCCACGGCGTCCGGGTCCTCGCGCACTGCGGCCGGAATGTCGTCGACGGCGACGAGGTCCGAGATGGCGAGTCTGCCGCCCGGCCGGAGGACCCGGTAGGCCTCGCGGAACGCGCGCGCCTTGTCCGGGGAGAGGTTGACGACGCAGTTCGAGATGACGACGTCGACGGACTCGTCGGCGACCGGCAGGTGTTCGATCTCGCCGAGTCGGAACTCGACGTTGTCGAGGTCGCTGTCCGCGGCGTTCTCGCGGGCGGTGTCGACCATCTCGGGCGTCATGTCGACCCCCACGACGCGTCCGTCCGGACCGACGGCTCGGGCCGCGAGGAAGCAGTCGAACCCGCCGCCGGACCCGAGGTCAAGGACGTCCTCGCCGTCCTCGAGGGCCGCGATGGCCTGCGGATTGCCGCAGCCGAGTCCGAGGTTCGCGCCGTCCGGTGCGGCCCCGAGGTCTCCGTCTTCGTACCCGATAGCGCGCGCAGCAGCGTCGGCACCGCCGCCCGCGTCCGAGCCGCAGCAGTCTGGCTCGCCGGCAGCGCCGTTAGCCGTCGGGACCCCCTCAGCGACCGTGGACTGGGAAGTGCAGCAACCACCGCTGCCCTCGACGACGGCCCCGTAGCGGTCGCGGACGGCGCCGCGGCGGTCGTCGGCGCCGGAGTCGACTGCGGTGTCGGTCACGCCCTCGCTGTCTTCGGTCCCGTCGCTGGAGCGGCGCTCACTCATGGTCCGGCCCCCGTGTCACGTCGAGCACGTCGAGCAGGCGTTCCGCCCGCTCGGTCGCGGAGTAGTACCGCCACCGGCCGTCCTTCCGGCGGTCGACCAGCCCGGCACTGAACAGCCGCGAGAGCGCCTGACTGACCGCTCCCTGGCTCACGCCCAGTGCCGGTTCGAGTTCGCAGACGCAGACTTCGACGTTCGCGTCGGCGATGAGCCGGAGCGCCTCGTATCGCGTGTCGTTGCCGAGCGTCGCGAGCGTCTCGACGTCGGCCGCGAGCTCGCGCTCCGAGAGGGCGTGCTCGACGGTACAGCAGCCGGGTTCCGGCCGATCCGTCGCGTCGGCGGCGTCGCCGCAACAGTTCTGTGACTCCATCTTAGTATTTGCTAATATTAGGCTACACTAATATAATAGTTTGGGTGACGGCGCTCGACCCTCGAACGCCGCTGTGCAGTCGGTGTTCGGCGTCGCAGTCGGCCGTGCGGTACGGACGAAACCGTCGACGCAGACGTCGCCGACGAACCGGTTCCCGAACACCGCGAGGAGAGACCCATCCTACCCCCTCGCTCACCGGGCCCGAGCACACACTTACCCCGCTCCACCTCGAACATTGACACGAGGCCGTAGCACAATGGCCCAAGACTCCGAATTACACCACCTGCGGGCCGGACTGGACGCACTGCCACCCGTCGAGCGCACCGTCGACGACGGTACGTTGCGTGAAACGCGACAGTTCCGGGGGCTGACGCTCGACCAGGCCGCGGGATACCTCGAGAGTCTCGGCGGCGAGCGAGTGGACGAACACCGCGTCGAAGGGGACGGATGGACGGCAGAGCTCTCGGCACGCCGCGTTCCCGTCGGACCATCCTATCGGCTCACGGAAGTTACCATCACGTGGACCGGCGACAGGGACGTCCTCGAACCGATCATCGTTCGATTCCGACTGAAAGCGTTCCGCGCACCCGGGTGACGTCGCCCTGGTCCTCCCCGCTGCACGCCGCGGGCAGTTCGGCGTTAGCCATGGGCGGGCCGTCGTGAACAACGACGGTTCGACGTCGTCGCTGTGCGGCGTTGCCACGTGGAGGCAGAATGCGCAGTATGAATGATGGACGGCCCCGGGTTGCCCGGTGTTCCCGCCCGGGTAGTCCCGGTCGCCTTCTCCACCCCGCGACCCTTCGAGCGACGAACGTTCGGTGCTCCGCTGCTCACTTCCGTGCCTGACGGAGTGGCACCGACGAACCGCGCCGACGACACCCCTGCAGGTGCGCGCCGCGGACCGCCGTCCCCGAAGGACGAGGCTTCCACGTTGGCTCCCGGGGCCCGGACAGGTCGACCGGACTCCCCAGGATTTCGGCCCCCGCTGATGACTATCTCGCGGGTGGAGGGCAGGGCCAAACCGCCCGGCCTAGTCCAGTTCATCGTAGACGATTCCCTCTTAAGGCCTTTTCGGGATGGACAGTTGTTATTTGGTACCGTGTATCGCGTTAACACTTTCAGCGAATCGCGGAAAGTGCCAGCCATGTCGGCGCTGACCGACCACTACGAAGCCCTCCGCACCGAGTTCGAGTACGACGACCCGGCGTGTGACGTCGGCTCCCTCGACGGCGCGCTCGTCGACCGGGCGTTCGCCGCGACCACCGACCAGGACGCGCTCCGTACGGCGGCCGACCGCGACACGCTGTTCGTCGCGAGCGCCGGACTGACCGGCACACCGCACGTGGGCACGGTCGCGCAGATGTACGCGGTCAAGCGCTTCCAGGAAGCCGGGTTCGACACGCAGTTCCTGATTGCGGACTACGAGAAGTACGCCGGCGGCGGCCGCGACCTCGACGTCGTCCGCGGTCTCGCCGACGACTACCGGGCGTTCCTCGACGCCATCGGCTACGAGGGTGCCGTGCGCACGCAGTACGAGGCCACGGATGTGATGCAGACGGCGTTCCGTCTCGGGCGGTACTTCGAGTTCGAGTCCGACCTCGAGTTCGACGTCGAACCGACGGCCTGGGTCGAGGACCTGCGCGCGGCCTACGAGGCAGACGGCATCGACAACGCGGATGCGGGCGAACGCACTGAGTTCGGTGCCAGGCTCACCGGACTGCTGTGTCTCGCCGACTTCGTCCACCCCACGCTCGCAGACGGCTACGACCAGACCGTGTTCGTGCTCGGCGTCGACGAGCACGCGCTCGTCCTCGCGAACGAACAGTACCTTGACGGGACGCCCTTCGATGCCGAATTCGAGGGGCTGTTCACCCGAATGGTCCCCGGCCTGAACGACTACCCGAAGATGTCCAAGACCATCCCCGGGTCGGGCATCCAGATGGACGTGCGCCCCGCCGAGGTGCGCCGCCTCGTCCACGAGACGGCCGACGACGACGCACCGCCCGCCGAATCCGCGGTCTACCAGATGCTGTGCCTGGTCTCGGAGTACGACGCCGATCGCCTCGCAGAACTGGCGGCGGCGTGTCGGCGCGGCGGCGAAGCGTGGGACGCCGCAGTCGCGGAGTACGCGGACTTCCTCGCGGACCTCGCCGCGGCTTGGCCGGACTCGTAGCCCGAAACCGGAGTCCGTGCGAGGATTGGGCCGCGCGAGGGAAACGGTCATCCCCCACGAACGTCTACTGGCGCTCATGGGATTCGGTTCGACCGCGAAGAAACTCCAGAAAGTCACGGAGATGGCGGACAAGCTCTACGAGCGCTTCGAGAAGCTCCGCGAGCAGGTCAACGACCTGACGGACACCGTCGAAGAGACCAACGACCGCGTCACCGACCTCGAAGTGGAACTGGCCGAGCAGCGCGCGCTCGTCGAGGCGCTGGCCGACCACCAGGGCGTCGACGTCGACGCCGTCATTGACGAAGCCAGGAGGGAGACACAGGCAGGCGCGGACGCCGACGGCGAAGCCGTCACAGATGCCGGCAGCGGAAGCGTGGATGGCAACGCCTAAAGAACGCCGGCAAGAATTTCCGGCCAGATGACCACCCACGGGAGGCCGCTGGACTCGGTGCTGGAGACCGTCGGTGAGACCCCGCTCGTGCGCGTCCACGCGTCGCCGGACGACGTCCCGGTGTACGCGAAACTCGAGTCGTTCAATCCTGGCGCGAGCGTGAAAGACCGCATCGGGAAGTACATGCTCGAAGCGATGCTGGAGTCCGGGGAACTCCCCCCGGGCGGCACCGTCGTCGAACCCACCGCGGGCAACACCGGCATCGGGTTCGCGGTCGCCGCCGGGCAACTGGACGTCGACGCCGTGTTCGTCGTGCCGGAGCGATTCAGCGTCGAGAAACAGCAACTGATGGCGGCGCTGGGCGCGGACGTCATCAACACCCCGACAGAGGCGGGCATGGAGGGCGCGATCGAACGCGCGCACGAACTCGCCGACGAACTGGACGACGCGGTCGTCCCGCAGCAGTTCTCCAACCCCCTGAACGTCGAAGCGCACTACGAGACCACGGGTCCCGAAATCCGTGACGCCCTCGACGGCGACGTCGGCGCACTCGTCGCGGGCTGCGGGACCGCCGGCACGCTCATGGGAACGGGCAAGCGCCTCCGCGAACACGTCCCGGACCTCCACGTCACCGCCGTCGAACCGACTGGGTCGCTGTACGCTACCACGAAGGGGCGGGACGTCGAGGAAGCTGAGTACAAGACCGAGGGCATCGGCACCCACGACCCCACGACGAACGAACTGTTCGACCCCGAATTCGTCGACGATGTCGTCCAGATTCCGGACCGCGACACCCACGCCGAGATGCAGCGGCTCGCCCGCGAAGAGGGGCACCTCGTTGCGTCGAGTTCCGCGGCGAACAGCCTCGCCGCACTCGACGTCGCCGAACGCGCCGCCGCCGGCGACCTCGACCTCCCCCACGACTGCGTGGTGACGGTGTTCGCTGACTCCAGCGAGCGCTACCTCTCGAAGGGCGTCTACGGCGAGTACGAGGAGTGGGAGGGCTAACGCACAACGGGACGTCCGGCGGTCACCCTCGGTTCGTCAGTCGTCTGTGCTCGACTTTCATGCACTTGTCCTGGACGACGCGTAGCCCCGCGTCCTCCGCGCGGGCGGCCGCGTCGTCGTCCCGGACGCCCAGCTGCGTCCAGACCGCCTTCACGTCGTCACGCTCCAGGGTTTCGTCGACGATGGCCGCCACCTCTTCGCTGGGCCGGAACACGTTCACGACGTCGACCTGTTCGTCGACCCCGGACAGCGAATCGTCGGCCTCCCGGCCGAACACCTCGTCGGCGTACGGGTTCACTGGAATCACGTCGTAGCCGTGCTCGCGGAGGTACGCGGGAACGTCGTGGGCGGCCTTCCCCGGCGTCGTCGAACACCCGACGACCGCGACGTGCTCGTAGTCTAGAATCTCCGCGAGTGCTTCGTCGTCGTCCACTGGCATGGTTCGTGGGTCAGTGTCGAGCGCGGAAAAGCCACACGTCGCGCAGAAGACCAAACGCGAAAACGCTACACGTCCAGAAGAACGAGCGAGGGAGCGACAAGCGGCGCTCACTCCCGCGTATGGACTCCCCGGACCGGGTTACAGGGTCCGCCAGTCCGTTCCGCCGTCGATGCCCAACAGTCGCGCCTCGAAGTCGCCCGCCTCGCTCTCGCGGACCGTGAGGATGCCGTCGAACAACTGCTTGAGCGTGCTGACCGTCTGCTCGTCGTGCGCGCTGGAGTCCACGACGAACAGGCCAAGCGCGTCCGCGCTCTGCACGCGTCCGGTGAACACGTGCAGGAATCGGAACACCGTCTGGAGGTCCGAGTACATCAGCAGCGTCGACAGCGAGTGCAGCAGAATCCGATTGCGGGTGAGGTTGCGCTGCTGGTAGAGCGCGCGCAACAGCTCCGAGAGCTCGATCCCGATACCGGTGAGGTCGACGGGAGAGGACGCGTACCGCACCAATTCGCTCTCCGTCGCAGTTCCCATGCCCTGCTGCTTGGTCACGCAGTCCACGACGGCGATGACCGGCTCCACGCCATCGACGTGTTCGGCGTAGTCCTCGATGATGCGGTCGGCGCTGTCCTTCGTCGTCACGACGATGACGCCCTCACCCTCGCTGGAGCCCCGCGCCAGCACGTCGAAGCCCAGCTCTCGCTTGCCGCTCATCGGCGGCCCCTCGACAAGGATGTTGGTCCCTGGGTCGACGTCGACGTCCGAGAAGACCGCGCCAAGCTCGTACATTACGCTACCCCTCGCATCCGGACCGCGACCGGGGGGTGGCGCACCGACGAGTGATACTCCCCCGTACTCATCTGGCCGAATGATATGCTGATTCGCTTATATTCCTTTTGATTGTATTATTACGCGACGGTCAGACGGCCCACGACGAACGCCGCAGCGGCGACGAACGTCCCCGCTTTCAACAGCTGCTGGCCAGCCGTCGGATCCTCGAAACTCCGGTACGCTGCTACCAGCATCAAGGCGTCCGCCGGCACGACGACCACCAGATACCAGACGCCGAACGTCCCGAGGTAGTAGGGGACCGGACTCGCCGCGACGGCGACCACGAGGAGCACCGCACCGAGTCCCAGCGCGCGGCGCGACCCGATTGCGATCGGGAGCGTGTTCAGTCCTTCCTCGCGGTCGCCCGCGACGTCCTCGACGTCTTTGATGACCTCGCGCGTGAACGTCGACAGCGCCGCCAGCACCGCGAGTACACCCCCTGCAAGCGGGTCACCGACGGCCGCCGCGCCGAACAGGAACGTACTCCCCACGAGATACGCCACCAGCGCGTTCCCCGCCCCCGGCAACCCCTTGAAGTACGTCGTGTACGTCACCAGGCCGACGAGGTTCACCGCCGCGATAGCCAGCGCCAACAGTGGCAACAGCGCCGCAAGTACTATCGCACCCACGAACAACGCGACACTGAACGCCAGCGCGCCGCGCGGCGACACCGCCCCGCGCGGAATCGGGCGTTCGGGTGCGTTGATCGCGTCGATCTCGCGGTCGAAGTAGTCGTTGATCGCCATTCCCGCGCCGGTCGCCAGCCACGTCGCGCCGACCGCCGCCGCCGTCGCCGCCGACTCGTCGAACGCCCCACCGGCAACGAACGCGCCGATGAACGTCAACGCGCCCGCAGCCACCGTGTTCACCGGGCGCGTCAACTCCAGCAGTCCCCGCGCAGTAGCCGCCAAGCCCATGCACCCGCCTACGCACACCCCACGGAATAAACGAGTCGGTTACCGCCGCCCCGCGAACCACGAGGTTTAAAACTACCCCCCGTCTATCAACGTCCGCGGGCGCTTAGCTCAGCTTGGACAGAGCACTTGGCTTCGGACCAAGATGCCGCGGGTTCAAATCCTGCAGCGCCCATTCGTTCTTCGAACGATTGAAATCCGACAGACAACGGTAAACCGCTTATAAATCGACTCTGGCTGTCAGAGTTGATTTCGTTCGATGAACGACGGGGCCCGAGCCGGTCGTGAATTCTCCCGGTATCTCGCAGATTGAATTGCGCGACCGGTGCAATTTCTCGGAACGCAAGGTGAGCAAGACTGCGAGTTCTCTCGAAGAGCGCGGCTTGTTGTACCGGGAACGGCAGGCTCGGGCCGGATGAGCGAGTGACGGGGAGCCTCGTCCGACAAAACGCCCGCCCAACGGCTGCCCCGCGGGACCAAACCATCGATCCCACAACGGGGTACGATACGTGATGGAAGACACAATACAGGCGTCAGTCGCCGGTGAGTTCGACGACGTCGTCGACGCGACGAATGCTGCACTCAACGATGAGGGATTCGGTGTCGGCTGGGACATCGATATCCAGGCGACACTGAAAGAATGTGAGAGTGAACACGCCACGAACGTATCTGACTGACTGCAGCGACTGCAGTTTCGGCAACTGTTGGCTGAATTTCAGGAGGTACCGTTGTGCTCCTCGGCGTCGAATACGTGGGGTTGCGGGAGCGGTCAACAATGGCGTCAGAACAAACGATCCAGGAGATCGAGGAAACGCTCGGCCAAGTACCAGGCTTTCTGGAACTCCCCGCGGAGCCAGCAAGCGACCACAGTTGGGCCATCTTTCGAGACCTCGTTCTCGGAGAGACCGAACTGTCCCCACGGGAGAAAGCGCTCGTCGGAGTCACTGCAGCAGCCGTGATGAATTGTCCCTACTGCACCTACTTCCACACGGAAGAAGCACGACTGGCAGACGTGACCGAGGACGAACTCGAAGAGACGGTCACCGTCGCCAGCAACACACAGTACTTCTCGACACTGCTACACGGGAACGAGTACGACCACGACGAGTTCGTTACCGAGACGGACGAGATCTTCGAGTACATCAGAGAACAGGAGGCGGCTGCGGGAGACGACTGACCCAATTGAACGAGAGAAGACGTAGCTCGTGCGGAGTGAGCGCTGACTGATCCATCTTCTTTCACGTCGTTCGATTCTCGGCCGCTCTCTCGCGAGGAATGAGCGAGCGTGACACCGGCGTCGACACCGCCATCCCGGTAGTGACCATTCCTGGGTCGTTGAATTCGAAGGTGTGTGGCCGTTCTTGATAGACAGCGCGGTAGACCACCCGTTCTGTTCGTTCCATCATTGGCCGCCCCACGCCTGGGCGTACGGGTCGTTCGGTAGTCCAACCAGACCCCAGTTCCACAGAGGTAGCTGCGCCGACAGGCCGACTACCTGTCAGGAGAAAATTACATCGAAGAAAGGAGTTCTCGTCACGGAACACGACGCAACAAAAACGGAGGTCGTGCCGTGTGAGCGGATGCAAATGAAGTGCCGAGAACGCCCGCCCGCGCTACTCGGGCGCAATATAAACTTTTACAACAATCATCCCGGAATGGCGTTTGTGGCCCGCCAGCAACTAGTTTCATCGTGGAATCGATACCGCTCGATTCCGATCGTCTATCGCATCGGCGTCGCCTTCGTCCTGGGTTCACTACTCGGATTGGCAGTCGGCCAGCCGGCGGCCAGACTCAGACCGCTCGGAGACCTATTTGTCAGGTTACTGAGCATGCTCATCGTCCCCATCGTCGTGTTCACCTTACTGATGGGGGCGCGTCGGCTCTCGCCGGCCAACCTCGGGAAAATCGGCGGCCAAGTCGTCGGCCTGTACGCCGTCACTTCGGCGCTCGCCGTCGGAATCGGTCTGATCGTCGCAAACCTGATCAACCCCGGGGAGGCGCTGCAGTTGACCGACGGCGACGCGCAGAGCGCGACACCACCCTCGCTTACCGAGGTCGTGTTGGGCATCGTGCCCGAGAACCCCATCGCCGCGATGGCGAACGGGGACATTCTCCCCACAATCTTCTTCGTCATCGTGTTCGGCATCGCGTTGGCGCTCGTCGAAGCGACGACTGACAATTCGGACGTCGAGCGCGGGGTCGGACTGTTCTACGACCTCGCCGAGTCCGGCGCCGAGGCGATGTTCAAAGTCGTCTGGGGCGTCATGGAGTACGGTGTCATCGGCGTCTTCGCACTCATGGCAGCCGTCTTCGGCGAGGCCGGGGTCGACGCCATCCTCCCGTTCGCGTTACTCATCGCGACACTCCTGGTGGCCGTGGTCGCTCACATCGTCCTCGTCCATCTGCTCGGCATCGTCGGCGGACTGGTCGGGGGCTCTCCACGTGGGTTCCTCAACGGGTCCAAGGAGGCGCTCATCACGGCACTCAGCATCCGTTCGTCGAGTGGAACGCTCCCCGTCACGATGTCCAACGCGGACAAGAACCTCCACATCGACGAAGAAGTGTACAGCTTCAGCCTCCCGCTCGGCGCCACCATCAACATGGACGGGACGGCACTCTATCAGGGCGTCGCGGCCGTGTTCGCTGCGAACCTCGTCGGCGTTCAGCTGTCGATCGCCGAGCAAGTAATCGTGGTTCTCGTCGCAGTTCTGGCCAGCATCGGGACGGCCGGGGTGCCGGGGGCGGGACTGATCATGCTGACGCTCGTGTTACGACAACTCGGCCTCCCGCTGGAGGTCGTCGGGTTCGTCGCCGGCGTGGACCCGATTCTGGACCGGTTGCGCACGATGACGAACATCAGTGGCGACCTCGCCGTCACGAGCTACGTCGCCAAGCTCAACGACGGGATCGACCTCGGTGCAGGATCGTGGGTCGGCGAGGCGACCGATTCGTTCGACGACTGAGCACAGCCCGAATTCGTAGAGCAGACCGCTCGATTTCGTCACGCGGCGACCCAGCACCCTTCGTCTGGGTCGGATTCGCTGACGTCGGCCGAATGACGAGGATAGTGACCGGTCAGGGATTCAGTGTCGGGACGGCCGAGACGCTACCGGACACTCAGCGCTCGAGCTGTTCGCCCGAAGTATTGCAGGAGTTGTACAATAGCGTTATGCCGCTCGAGCACGTAGCAGGGCTCGTTCGATGACAGAACCCGAGCGCGGTGAGCCAACCGACAGCGGGAACTCCGCCGGCAGGCCCACTGGGATTCGGTCCCGCGACCGAGCCGAGACGGTATTCGCGAACGGAGCTCTGGCGCCGGTCGAACCCGTCGAGTGTGGCGTTCGTGCATCCACACGGCTGGCACTCGGCCCGGTCACACAGGTCGCCCCTGGGGCACGCCACAGTGGTGTCGGACCAGACGCGCGACCCGTCCGAGTGACCAGTCCACGTTGGGCCCGCGGGACGCGGACAGATCGTTGGCCGGCCAGCACCGGACGCAATCACGGTTCCAATTCGGGACGGCAGTCCGCGACCGGCGAACCGGCTCGCACGGCAGTACTCGGCGAGTGGCGGGACTCCGGAGGCACGAATCGTGTCTGAGGAGGGGTCATTCGACGTCGAAACAGTCGCACGCGTTTGGTCCGTCGGCCTGCAGTGGCCCTGGGCGGTACTTCTGGTGGTAATGCTAGGCGGCAACTTCCTGTTCGCAGCCGACCAGACTGTTCTGGGCATTGCCGTTTTGGTCGCCGGCCTGGGAACAGCTGTCGCCGGCGTGCGGACCGTCAACCGACACAGTGCGGATGCGCTCGCCGACGGCACGCGGAACGTCCGTCGTGCAGTGGCGGCTGAACTCGACCGGGATGACGCGTCCACCAGCTACTCGCTAGCGGCCGGCTCCGGTTCCGTGTACGGCCTTCACTGTTCGAAGCGGTACGACCTCACCGTCGTGACCCTCGGTGAGACCGCATTGACGGTTCATCACGACGCCGCGGTGAACTTGCTCAACACGACCTGGACTGTGGGGGACCAAACTGAGCAGATCCCGTACGAACGCATCACGTCCGTGACCGAGGAGGACGGGACGCTCCGGATGGAACTCGTCGACGGGGAGACGAAATCGCTCCCCACAGACGAACGACCGGGCGAGCTGCTGGCGAGCCTCAGTAATCGACTCGAGGACAGCGACACGCCGGGAGTGGGACCTACCCTTTTGCCGAGCGCCGCGAAAGAGTAGGTATGTCCGAACCGTGGATCCAACGACACTGTCCGGACTGTGCTGATCAGTGGGCAGCGAATCCGGTCACCCTCCCCTCGCCCGACGAGGAGTTTCAATGCCCACACTGCGGTGCTCGACGCCCGGTTTCGGAGTTCGTGCGAGCGAAACGCGACCTCGAAGTCCACGGGGAGTTCCACTCCGAGTGACGTCGGCTTCCGGATCGGAGATTCCGTCCCGGACCGCGGTCCCGCTGGGGTTCAAAAACGCGTGACGTGCGAGTAGTGAGTATCCGCTGGAGGTCTACCACTGACGCGCAACGTCGAAGTGCGCATCGTCCCACCCGGAGATGACGCTCATCTGCGGGAGGCCTGGGCGGTAAAAGAGCGAATCCGCCGTTCGGACGGCGTGCTCGAACAGACGCGAGCGTACTTCGAAACGGAGGACCGCCGACAGACCGCCTACCTGCTCCTGTCACCGAATGGTCGGGACGCGGTGGTCGCGTTCGGCGTGATTCGCGAGGACGGATACCTCACGCTGTTCACGGTCGCTCCCGACCACCGGCGCCAGGGGCTCGGAACCCGACTCATGGCGGCGCTCACCGACGACTACGACGCAATCACCCTCCACACGCGGGCGACCAACCGGGAAGCCATCGAGTTCTGCGAGCACACCGGATTCAGCGTCCAGCGCCGCATCGAAGACTACTATCGGGGCGGAACCGACGCGCTGGAACTCGGGTTCGAACGCGACCGGTCGAACTGAGTGACACCGACGTCGGTCACCGCTGCCACCCTCCGACGAAGAAACGGTGCGGTCGGGGAGGCGACTGCCGCCCGGCTTCGCCCGACCGGCACACAGCCGGTCAAGCGAGCGCGACGCTGAGGCCAGTCTCGTTTTCGACGTTGTCGGTCACCGGACACCGGTCTTTCACGGCTGCAAGCATCGCGTCGAGGTCGGCGTCGTCGTCGGCGGCGACCGACAGCGTAACCTCGAGTCCCTGGAGGCCCGGACGGTCGTCGCTCTCCTCGCCCCGATAGGCCGCGTAGTTCAGGTCTGACTCGACGGTCGCCTCCAGTGACTGGATGTCGATGTCCATGTCTCGAGCGACCATCGTCGCGGTCGAGTTGAGACACGCGAGCGCAGACCCCAGGAAGTATTCGACTGGATTCACGTCCTTCCCGACGACGAACGCTGCATCACCGGTGTCGACGCGGGTGCGTTTCGGACTGACGCGCGATGCGCTGACCTCGTAGTGAGTCAGTTCGGAATCGCCCATATTGTAGTGTCTCCGGCCCCGACGGAAGCCGTTTCGGTTCCGGCACACGATTCGGGCGACCGAGCGAATCAGAACAGCCGCCAGACCAGCGAGCGGAGCGTGTCTCCGAGCGTGCCGTCCCGTGACCCGTTCCAACCGTGTATCCCACCGGCCAGCGTGCTCGCCTCGTAGCCCCTGCCGAGAGCCGGTCGTCGAGTTCCGCCGGACGAATCCCAGGCATCGACTGGACGGCGGTCGAATCCCCGGCATTGACTGGACGTACTGTGACGAGCGCGCGAATCTCCGGAGATTGCTTCCCGGTCAGGTCCGCTTGCGTCCCGAACGCCGCGGAGTCGAGGAGCGACGTCCGCGTTCAGAACCGAAATCCTTCCCCTTCCACGCCATCGACGGCAACGATGCACTGGCGACGTTCGCCACGGCGGTGAGCGAGTTCGACCCGGAGAACACTGCCGGCCACAACCGGGAGCCACCCGCACTGACGGCTCCGGCGGCGACGCCAGAATACGACGCGCGACCCCGAACAGCGACTTCTCATGCGGTAAGAACGAAGGGGTTCTGTTAAACGCTGCAACATAATACGTCGACGTAGGTGGCGAGTTGTGACCAAGAATTCCCCAGCACGATACGAGAAGGCGCGTGAACTGACTGCCGACTCTCCGACGCTCATCGAGGGGCTCCCCGGACTGGGGCTCGTCGCGTCGATAGCCGTCGACCAGATCACGAACCAACTCGGGTTGGCCCAGCACGGAACGATCATCTCGGAGGACGTCCCCTCTGTCGCGGCGTTCGACGAGGGTCGGGTACGTGACTCCATCCGGGTGTACGCGGGCGAAGACCCGGACGTGATGACGCTGCAGAGCGACGTCCCGATTCCCCCGAACGCGGTCGATTCGCTGAGCCAGAGCGTGATGAACGACGTGGCCGAGGAGTTCGAGCGCGCCGTCTTCCTCGCTGGAGCGCCCGCGAATTCCGAAGCGGCTGTCGGCGAGGTTTTCGGCGTCGCCACGAACGACGACCTGGAGGACGCGCTCACCGAGGCCGGAATCTCGCTGGCGGAAGGGTCCGGTGTCATCGGCGGCGTGACCGGTGCCCTGGTGGAGGACTGCTACCACAACGACGTTCCGGCGGCGGTACTCGTCGTGCGTTCCAATCCGTACATGCCGGACCCGAAGGCCGCCCGAATGGTCATCGAGGAGGCCCTGGAACCACTCGTGAACTTCGACATCGATACGGAGGAGCTCCGCGAGCAGGCCGAGCAGATCCAGCAGCAGAAACGACAGATCGCCGAACAGCTCCAGCAGTTCCAGCAACAGCAATCCCAGGACCAGCAACCACAGACTCCCGGGATGTACCAGTAACTCCCGAGGCGACCTCGCTCGGCTGACGGGGAGATCGAGAGTTCGAGGTCCGATGCGTTCGCTGTTCCTCCTTCGAACTCCCGGCGGATCCGGGTGACAGCAACACCGACGGGTCCGCGCCCACGGGTCCGCGTCATCGTTAAGGCCACAGCTCCCGACTGACAGGTATGGAACACATCGCGCACCGGGGGTGTGCCCGGCAGTTCCCGGAGAACACGCGGCGGGCGGTCCGGTCGTGTGCGGCCCACGTCGACCGAATCGAACTGGACGTGCGACGGTGTGGGTCCGGCGAACTCGTCGTCCATCACCGCGACGACCTCGCCGCGAAGACCGACGCGGAGGGGAGCGTGCACGAAACCAGCCTGGACGCGCTCCGGGGCGTCGACGTGCTGGGCACGGGGTCGGGAATTCCACGACTGGCGTCGCTGCTCGACGACGTGCCGCCGGACGTGGAGCTGCAACTCGACCTCAAGCACGGCGGCCTGGCGGCGGACGTCGCGGACGTCGTAGCCGGACGCGAGCACGACGCGTTCGCGTGTTCGGCCGACGCGGACGTCCTGGAGCGGGTCCGCGAGACCGGGCTCCCGTTGGGGTACGTGTCGTTCACGTACTTCGAAGCGCGCCCCGTCTCGGACGAGGAAGTCGCACGCCTCGACTACGGCGACGTACTCGAGACGGCGGCGGCCCTCGGCTGCGAGTTCGTCGAAGCCCCGCACGAACTCTGCGTGCAGGCGGACTTCGTCGCGGACGCTCACGATACAGGCATGGACGTCGTGGCGTGGCCGATCGCGACGGCGGAGACCGCCGACGCGGTTCGCGACGCGGGCGTGGACGGATTGATGCTGGACCGCTACGACGTCACGTGACGACGATGCGACCGAGACACCGAACCTGGCTGGCGGCCGCCGGCGCGGGGACGACGGCGTTCCTCGCGGTCACAGTGCTCGTCATCGAGGTGTTGGCGTTCGAGTTCGCGGCCGTCGTCGGCGTCCCAGCGGGACTGCTCGCCGGCCTGGTCGCGCACGGACTGCTCCTCCGGTACTACCGCGAACTCGGCGTCCGTGGGCGACGGGCGACGGACGCCATTGCGGGGTTCGGGTACGCCGTCGTGGTCGTTGCGGCCGTCACCTACGTCGACCCCGCGGGACTGGGGTCCGCGCTCACGCTCGAAGCCAGCGCCGCCCTCGTCGTCGCTGGCGGCGTGCTCGCGTGGGTCACGTCCGACGTACTAGACCGACGGGAGTCGACCAGAACGGACACGTAGACAGGTACGCCGAGAACGGGACTTCGGTCGAGACGCGACCGTTCGCGTGCGCTGTCGGGGGTCGCTGCGTTAGCTCGCGAGCGCGAGGACGGCGCCGGTCAGGGCGCCCCAGG
>NZ_WUUU01000064.1 GCF_009831555.1 Halobacterium bonnevillei
TTTCCGATACCTGTGGGACCGCCGCGACGACGACCCGCGTCGCGCCTACGCGGCGGTCGGTCTCGGGACGCTGTACGGACTGGCGCTGTCGGCGGTCGGCGAGCGCGTGTTCCTCGGCGGCCTGCTGTCAGCGACGCTGGACGACGTCGACCTGCGCTGACGCCTACGGCAGCCTCCAGCACCCCGAAAAGCGACGGTGCTTGCACGGGCAAGGCCCCCGAGTAAGTGGTTGACGCGTCTTCGAACCGGCATGACCCGTCAGCGCACAGTACGTCCCACACTGCGCCGCTCCTCGCGCGCTCCCGGGGGAGGGCGGCGATGAGCCTCGCCGACCACGTCCCTCGAATCCGGGACTGGGTGCCCGTACCCGTGCGGGGCACCGGATTCAGCCCCGTGCGGTGGGTGCTGCTCGAAGCGAACCGCCGCGCCATCGTCGGCGCGCTCTCCACGTTCACTATCGTCGCCTTCATCGTGTTCGGGCGCGCCTGGACGTTCGAAGTCCAGGCGCTGCTCACGGAGACCAACAGCGTCCAGACGATACTCAACACCCTCCTCGGCGGCATCATCCTGCTGGTGTCCGTCGTCGTCTCCATCAACTCCATCGTCCTCACCCACGACATCACTGCCATCTCTACCCAGCGGGAGCGCATCGAGGGGACGTCGGAGTTCCGCCGGGAGATCGGCCACGTCGCGGAGGGCGAATTCGCGCCGACCAACCCGTCGGCGTTCCTCACAGTGATGCTTCGCGTCATCCGGCACCGCGCGAACGACCTGGAGAAGGCCTCGGGCGGGCTCGACGAAGAAATCAGCGCGAACGTCGAGGAGTTCGCCGACGACGTTGCGACCACCATCAAGCAACTCGAAGTCCAGCTCGATGACGTCAGTGGTGCGGACTTCGGCGTCCTCTGGCTGGGGCTGGAAGCGGACTTCGCCAAGCACGTCAACGACCTGCAGGCCTTCGGCGTCGGCCACAGACACGAGATGACCGACGAGCAGGCGGAGCCATTCCACGCGCTGATGGAAGCGTTCGAGCTGTTCGAAACCGGCCGCGAGTACTTCAAGACGCTGTACTACACCCGGGAGATCTCCGAGCTCTCCCAGACGCTGCTCGCGATCTCCCTGCCGGCGATTCTCGTGACGTCCTGGACCATCCTCGCCATCGACGCCGGGAGGGTGCCGAGCATCTCCGTGTTCGGACTGCCACCGTTACAGGTGTTCCTCGCAGCGTCGTTCACCGTTTCGCTGGCGCCGTACCTCACGCTGACGTCGTACGTCCTCCGGACGGCGACTGTCGCGCGCCGCACTGCCTCCGGCGGCCCGTTCCTCCTCGACTAGACAGGGCTGCCCGCTGTTCAGACGGCCGGGTCGTCCGGACCGTCGACGAGTACGTCACGTCCCACGCGTCGTCGAGGACTGCGACGCCGTTGGGGGCCGCCTGCGACGGCTCCTCGGTGTGGTAGTAGTTCAGAACCGGGTACGAGCGGTGCTGTTCTGCCAGCAGGTCGAGGTCGCTGGCGAGCGACGACAGCGGCACGTGCAAGTCGTCGAAGTCGCCCCCGTTGTAGCCGCGAGTTACGATTGTCTCGTTGGGCTCGCCGAGCCCCGTGACCGTGCTCGCGAACGCGCGCTTCTCCGAGACGCACCCCACCACGGAGAGCACGTAGGAGACGCCCATCGTGACGAACAGCATCCCGCTGGCCGTCGTCAGCGCCGTCGCTAGCTGCCAGCCGCCGGACCCCGGGTAGACGTCGCCGTTCCCCATCGTGAACATCGCGTCCGCGACGAAGTAGATGCGGCCAGTCCAGGAGACGCCGCCGGAGTTGCCGGCGTACACGAGCGCGGCGTCGCCGGCCGCGAACACGAGCGTCCACCCGGCCCAGATGGCCGCCACCCAGACGCCGAGAGTCGCGACGAGCATCAGCGGGCCGGCGAGACGGAGGGCGCGCGACCGGCTGCCACCCACCCGTCGGAGCGCACGCCAGAGCGCGGTCGTGAGCGCCGACGACAGCGGGCCAGCGCCATGGTCGACCCGCAGTGTCGTCCAGAGGATGTCGACGAGTGCGAGCACGAGCAGCGCGACGCCGGGCAGGAGGTACCCGAGGTTCGTGGAAGTGAGGGGACGCTGTCGGCGGGCCGCTACGGCGGCGACGCGGATAAGCCACCGATTGGCGCCCGCAAGCCGGGTTTACGCGCCCTCGAAGAGCCCGTCGCGTGTCGACGGCGGGGCGAGGCCGTCGTCGACGTCCGCCTCCAGTCGGTCGGCCTGAGCGAGGCACAGGCTCCTGGCGTCCGCTTCCGTCACCGAATCCCCGTCGGCGATGCGCGGCGAGAGCGGCTGGTAGGCCGAGCAGTCGAAGCCGAACGCCTCCAGGTACGAGCGGACCGGTCTCGGCTGGAGCCCGAAGTTGATCGCGGCCTTGCTCAGGCCGCGGAGCGTCTCGAACTCGGGGATGCCGACGCGGTTATCGTGAAGCCCCGGCGAGCCGACGACCACTGGCTTGGACGCCGTCTGCGCGACGACGGCCTCGACGTCCGCGGTCAACTGCAGGAGCTGCGAGGGGAGCGCCGAGTCCGGTGCGCGCCACTCCACGGTCGGCTGGCACTCCCGCAACCGGACCGGGTTCAGAACGGTGTTCTCGGGCGTGAAGTGGTCTGCGACCACCGCGGACGAGACGCCGCGGTCCGTCGCCAGCGACGTGAAGGCCGCGAACCGCTCGTCGACCCGGTCCCGCCAGTCCGCGACGCAGTCGGCGTACGGCCACAGGTCACAGAACTGCTGGAACTCCTCGCCGCACTTCAGCCTGTAGGCGTGCGCTCGCGCCGACGACTGCACGCCCGTGCCACAGTAGTACGGCGCGGAGCTCACCAGCGCGAGCGCCGGGTCGAGCGCGGTGAGCGTCCGCAACTGCCTGACCGTCTCGTCCCGCTCGAAGTGTACGTGTGCGCCCGCGCAGTTCTTCGCGCACTCGACGCCGTCGCCGTAGATGGCCTCGAACAGTTCGCCGCGCTCAGTGTGTGTTTCCCCGTCCGAGGCCGTGAGCGGCGTGCCGAGGGGAACGAGGCGCTTCTCGCCCGCGTGCGCCGCCCGAATGGCCGTCTGGAGGATCTCGTGGAAGTCGCGTCGGAGCGCTGGCAGCGAGTCCCGTGGCGCCGTCTTCACTTCGAGCATGGACGTGACGAACTCCGGTTCGATCCGGCAGTGTGCGTCCGCGACCGCCCGTCCGTCCGTCAGTCGACCGTTCTGGTCCACCACCCACAGTTCGAGTTCGATTCCAGTTGTTACTGTCATTGCGAAGTCGGAACCGGGCCGCCGTCCCAACTCGTGTCCCAATACCGGCCACCCGTCGTTCCAACAGTCGCGGGGAGGCGCACGCGACGATTGCGTCCATTCCTTGTCCGTGCAAACGATTTACGTGGGGTCGTCTCTCCATTGCCCGAGTTCGTGGGTCGTCAGGCCGAGGCGAGTCTCACTTGACCCGGGCGACGGGGAACTCCTCGGCGACCACGTTCGAGATCGTCACCTCGTGGGCGCGTGCGAGGCGCTCGGAGAGCGCCTGGTGGGAGACGTCGAATTCGGCGGCGAGTTCTCGAAGCGTCACTCGCCGGGGAACGTCGTAGAAGCCGCGCCGGAGCGCCGACTTCAGTGTCTCGTACTGCTTCTCGCTGAGGCCGTGGTCCCGCGACTGGACCGTGGTCGTGGGGTCGTGGACGGACTCGATTTCGAACCGGACGTCGGACTCGCCGCCCGAGCGGTGCCAGTCCTCCATCGCATCGCGGTCACCGAACAACAGCCTGAAACACCAGCTCCCGTCGATTGCCCGCACGCCCAGCGCGACGCCCTCGTCCGGGTACAGGTCGCGGAAGCGGCGGGCGGTCTGCGGCGTCCACTCGACGCGGAGGACGCACTCGTCTGCCAGCGTCGCCAGCGCGGTCACCGACTCGACTGTCGCATCCCTGCGGACCGCGGCCTCGACGTGGTCGCCGCCTTCGATCGCGAGTTCGGACGTCGCCTGATCGCTGCCCGCGGACGCGTACTGCAGTGATTCGATGGTGGCGTCCGGGACCTCGCGGAGCGTCGAGCCGAGTGCGAGGTCTTCGGCTGGGACGGCCACCTCGACGATCGAACTCACGCTACCCCCGTCGTCCGTGTCGGCCGTCGTTCGCGAGCAGTCGCTATCATGCCGGGTTTCTCACTGGCGGCACGTATCCGGGGTGCGGGGAATGTTATATCGGCGATATCTGGTGAAAGAACGTCCTACGGGAACGCACCGCCGAGCAGTCGTGAGCCGTCCAGCCCGGGTGCCGGTACGAACTGCTTACCGCCGGACTGACGCCGCGTCACGGTTCGACTGTACTTCCGTCGACCCGACGGGTGCGAGTCGTAGGCGACTGCATCACACATCCAGAATCCGGCGAAAGTGAAACTATTGGGCCGTCAAACGCCATTCTGGGGAATTGGCTTACCGGTGGCGCTCGTAGCCGGGCGCATGGCTAACGACGACTCTCGGGACGCCGGCACGGCAGAGCGCGAGGACAGCCGCCAGCAGGGGGTCGAACTCGGCGCGCTCGACGAGGAACTGGAGACCCACGACTACCCGGCGACGTCTGCGGACCTGGTCGCCGCATACGGCGATTTCGAGATCGACCTGCCGGGCGGATCCCAGCACCTCGCGGACGTACTCGGAATCCTCGACCAGAACGACGAACAGTTCGCCGGCCCCGAGGAGGCGCGGCAAGCCATCTACAACCTGGTCGGGTCGGAGGCAGTGGGGCGCGACAACTACACCGACCGCGGCGGAACGACGCCGGACGAGGTCGACGACGGCGACGACGAATCGTTATAGGCACTCGGCGGGCAGTCTCCACGACGGGGTCCCGGGTGCTCGCCGGCTTCGGCGCCCCCCAGAAGAGCGCCTTGCGTCGGCCTGTCGGACACTCACCCGTCCCGCAAACCCAGTCTCGAACGTGAACGAATCGCAACTCGCAGACGACGTCAGCATCGAGACCGGCGACACAGTCTACGACGACGACGGCCACGTCGTCGGCATCGTCCAGGAGTTCACAGAGGACGGGTTCGACGTCGAGGTTCTCGACGCCGGCCCGAGCGTCGACGCGTCTCCGCCCGAGACGGCTCCCGGCAACCAGGACGGCGAGGACATCCCCGGGAAGGACTTCGGCGAAGGTTACCTGATGTGGCGCTGCGAGGACTGTGGCGCGATGGACGACCTCGACGACGGCATCCCCGAGTTCTGCCCGGACTGCGGCGCGCCGAAAGAGCACATCCACGACGCCCAGGAGGACTGACTCGTTCACCTCGACCCGCCCAGTTTAGCCCCGCCGACGGCCGCTGTTCCCCTTCGCCCAGTGAATGTACTCGTAGGCCTGCCTGAGCAGCCGCTCTGACGGGCCCGTGCGGACTCGTGGTTCTACCCGACCGTCGCGGATTGCCGCCACGACTGACGCTGGCGTCAACTCGTCTGCGTCGACTCGCGTGTAGGCGCGCCCGGCCTCGAACGGATAGTGCGCGTCGCTCCCGGCGACGACTGGCAAGCCGAGGTCGACAGCTAGCTCGTGGACGCGGTCGGCACGCCGCGGGTGTTTGCCGTTCAGTTCGACCGCGTCGAAGGCCGCGCCACTCTCGTGGATGGTGCCGTGCCGGAACGGGTGCGGAATGACGACGGCGCAGTCGGCCTCGTGGGCTCGCGCCACGACAGTCTCCGGGCTGAGCGTTCCAGGGGTGGTGCGCGTCGGCGGGTCGGGGCCGACGACCAGTGCGTGCCCCTGCGTCGTCGTCACCTCGATGCCGGGAATGAACTGTGGTTTCGCCGCACCTGCGGCGAACGGCTCGTAGTAATCGTGGTTCGTGAGCGCGACGGCGTCGATGTCGCTGCGCCTGCTCGCCGCCGCGAGCAGGTTCGCACCCAGCGGGTCGTAGGCCGTCGGTTCGCCCGGCGACCAGTGGAAGAACCTGGTGTGTGCGTGGATGTCTACGTCGAACACGGCTCTCTCCTCTCAGCGCGGCCCCGGACGGCGGTGTTCATTGTGGCCTGGGTTCCGGGTCGTAGTCGTCCCCGACTGCTACCTCGACCGCCCCCGGGTCGGTTTGCAGGGAGAGCAGTTCCCGCTGGAGGATCTCGCCATCGAGGCTGAACCGGGCCGAGGTCGGCGTCTGGATCGTGACGTCGAGGGCGGGTGCGAGAAAGCGCGTGACGTGCTCGGACTCTCCGCTGAACAGTCGACCGGACACCGTTTCACTCATCGCGTCCACCATCGACAGATCCTCGACGACGGTCACCTCGAACAGGCCGTCCTCGACGTCCGCCTGCGTGTCGTCGCCCCACACGAACCGGCGCGCGTTCCCGACGAGAACCATCGTCGCATCGCCGGACCACGCAGTCCTCTCGCGGCCGTCCTCGAAGACGTCTACCGACACCGGCAGCGAATCGAACTCCGGGAGCGCGCGTAGCGTGGTCACGACGTACGCCAGCGGACCGAGTCGCTGCTTCATCTCGTCGGAGGTGGCTCCGCTGGCCTCCGCTGTCAGGCCCACCACACAGGAGTTCGCGAACAAGGCGTCGTCTGTCCGCCCGAGGTCGATTCGGCGGCGCTCGCCGTCCGCCACCACGTCGAACGCCTGTCCGATGCCCGTGACGCCGATGTTGTCCGCGAAGTTGTTCCCAGTGCCCGTCGGCACGACGCCGAACGTAACGCTCTCGAGGGCGCCCGCCGCGTCGATTCCCCTGAGGACTTCGTTCACGGTCCCGTCGCCGCCAGCAGCGACGACCGTCGACGCCCCCGTGTCCGCGGCCTCCCGCGCTAGCGTCACCGAATCGCCGGCATCGGCCGTCTCTCGGAGCGCGAAGCCGCGAAGGGTCGCCCGCTCTCTGAGTTCTTCGACGTGCTGTCTGTCCCCGCTGTTCGGATTGAAAACGACGACTGTCTCTGGTGTTTCCATGTCTGTCACATTCTTTCCCGACCCGTCACCGCGCGGCAACGAGCGGCGGCCCCCCGCCGGCAGATCCCACTGTTCGGCCGCCACACCTGTGAGCGCTCTCGTCGGGTCGTACCCCTCCTCACACCACCGCACGGTTTGTTAGACGGGCCATACGCGTGACTGCCGGCCCGCGTGCCAGCGCACCGGATTCGGACGACCCAGACGAGAGACCGACCGCATTCGCTCCCCGGAACTCGCCACGAGCGGCCGGACCGGGTAGCCATCCCGGCAGTCAGGCGCTCCCGAGCCACGACGGGTCGATGTCCGCGACCGAATCGCCGAGCTTCCGGCCCTCGTACCCGAAGATGTCCGCGTACCCGCACTCCGACATCAGAATCGGGAAGAACCCCACCGCGGAGCGCAGACCGCGGCCGTCCACGCTCCCGTACTCGGTCCCGGCGGAACGAACTCGAAGTTCTCGAGGTACAGCCTTGCGTCCGAAACCGGCGGTTTGGGAATCGACCGGGTCCTGTGGCAGTACTCCGGCGTCCCGTTCCGTGTCTCCACGGCGCTCGCGCCGACGCACGCCGCGGAGCCGACGCCTCATCATTAGGTCAGCCCCCAATTCGACGAATAGTGCCGCGACCGGCCGAACGGAGGCACGACGACAGCTTCAGTCAACGCCGCGCTCGACACCGTGACGAGTTCCCGCGTCACGTGTCGCGATGCAGACCGCCCGCAAGGAGGTCGGTATGCGGGCCGGGCGGGACCGCGGACACTCGTTGGAAATCCAGACTGCCCGTGTGCCGTGAACCCGGTCCTCGCGGCTGCAAATACTACTATACGTCTCGCCCTCGAACCCAGACGTATGAGTAGCGAGGAGGTCACGCGCCTGCTCCGGAAGGCGTACGGCGACGAAATCGAGACCGTGATGAACTACCTCACGAACTCCATCGTGCTCGACGGCGTGCGCGCGGAGGAGATCAAAGAGTCCCTGCAGGCGGACATCCAGGAGGAACTCGGGCACGCCGAACAACTCGGCGAACGCCTCAAGCAACTGGACGAACAGCCGCCCGCGTCCGGCGAGTTCGAGGCCCACCAGCACAGCCTCCAGCCGCCCGCGGATACGACGGACGTGCTCTCGGTCATCGACGGCGTCCTGGACGCCGAAGAGGACGCAATCGAGACGTACCGCGCGCTCATCACCGCCGCCGAGGCGGCCGACGACCCGGTCACGGAGGACCTCGCGGTCACGATTCTCGCCGACGAGGAGGCCCACCGCACGGAGTTCCGTGGGTTCCGCAAGGAGTACCGCAGCGACTGAGCGAGAACGCGGTCCTTTTTGCGTGGGCGCCGCTACCCGTGGGGCATGAACCTGGCTTTCGTCGTCGCTGCGACGGTCACCGGCCTGCTGGTCGGCGCGCTGTTCGCGTCGCTGCGCATCCCGATTCCCGCGCCGCCGAACCTCGCGGGCATCATGGGCATCGTCGGTATCTGGCTTGGGTACCGTCTGGTCAGATTCTTCGACGTGGGCTTCGACGTACTTGAGGCGCTCGGAGTCTAACCCGATAGCCCGGATGCTCTACCCGATAGCACGACCTGGTGGCCTGTCTCACTGTTCGGTGGGGACGAGGTTGGTAGCGGCGTCCTCCGGGTGGCTCACGGTCTGTCCAGCGGAGAGGGGCTTGCAGGCGGTGCGAAATTCGCTGGCGTCCCGGGCGCACCGCCGATTTCGCGCCGCGGGCCGCGACGGAGGTTACAGCGCGTGACATGCTGGCCGCGTGGTCGCTGAGAAACCCACGTAGTCGGGGGGTTCGCGACGGCGGCAAAGCGAGAACGAGACGGACCGCTCAGTAGGAGCGTTCTTTCGGCTCGTAGGCGCCCTCGTCGCCCTCGAGCAGGACCGGCCGGTACCAGAGTTCGGGGTCGCCGTCGTTCCAGGAGACGAGCGTGTGCTTGAGGTACTCGTCGTCCTTGCGCTCCTGGTGTTCGGCGCGCCAGTGTGCGCCGCGGAACTCCTCGCGGGCGAGCGCGCCCATCGCGATGGCTTCCGCGACGTCGAGGAGGTTGCGCGTCTCGATGGTGTGCTGGAGGTCGGTGTTGAACGTCCGAGACTTGTCCGCGACGTAGACGTCCTGGTAGCGCTCGCGGGCCTCCTGGATGTCCTCCAGGGCCTGCTTCAGACCGGCTTCCTCCCGGAACACGTTGACGTTCTCCGTCATCGTCGCCTGGAGGTCCGCGCGAACGTCGGCGTGATTGACGCCGTCTTCGCGTTCGAGCAGCGTCTCGATCCGTTCGCGTTCGGCGTCCGCGGCCGCTTCGACGACGGCGTCGGGGTCGCTGTCCGGGTGCTCGACGGTGCCGCCGTCAGTCGTGGCTTCGGCCCTGCTCGGTTCGCCGAGCGGGACGCCGAGGTCTTCGCGTTCGGCGTCGGGGTCGGGCCCCGTCTCGATTTTCGGTTCGGGCATGTCCGCGCCCGCCGCGTGGCGGCCGGCGCGAGCGCCGAACACGATGAGTTCCGGGAGCGCGTTCCCGCCGAG
Source organism: Halobacterium bonnevillei (assembly GCF_009831555.1). GTDB lineage: Archaea > Halobacteriota > Halobacteria > Halobacteriales > Halobacteriaceae > Halobacterium > Halobacterium bonnevillei. Next base: position 9,475 of record NZ_WUUU01000064.1, read on the forward strand.
GCGGTTCGCGCCGTGGAGGCTGACGCACGCGCACTCGCCGGCGGCGTAGAGGCCGTCGATGCACGTCTCGCCGTGCTCGTCGACCTCGATGCCGCCCATCGCGTAGTGCTGGCCGGGTTTGACGGGCATCGGCTCCTCGAGGCCGTCCACGCCCTCGAAGTCGCGGGCGAGGTGGAGGATGTTCTCGAGGCGGTCGGTGATGCGTTCCTCGCCGAGGTGACGCATGTCGAGGTAGACGTACTCGTCCTCGACGCCGCGGCCCTCCGCGACTTCCGTGAGTTCGGCGCGCGCGACGACGTCGCGGGACGCGAGTTCGCCGTCGTTGGTCGCATACCCGTACTCGAACATGAACCGCTCGCCCTCGCTGTTGTAGAGGATGCCGCCTTCGCCGCGCACGCCCTCGCTGATGAGGACGCCCGTGGACGGGAGCGTCGTCGGATGGAACTGGACCATCTCCATGTCCTCCATTGGGACGCCAGCGCGGTAGGCGATGGCGACGCCGTCACCGGTGTTGGCGACGGCGTTCGTCGTGTGGTCGTACGCCTGCCCGGGGCCGCCGGTCGCGAGAATCACGCCGTCGCGGGCGCGGAACCCGGCGACCTCGCCGCTCTGGACGTCCCATGCGACGACGCCGTGGCAGTCGCGCTCGTTCGGGTCGTCCTCGTCGGTGACCGCGAGCTGGCTGACGTACCACTCGTCGTACACCTCGATGCCCCGCTTGACGACTTGCTCGTAGAGCGTGTGGAGCATGTGGTGGCCGGTTTCGGCGCCCGCGTACGTCGTCCGCGGGAACGACAGGCCGCCGAACGGCCGCTGGCTGACGGTGCCGTCTTCCTCGCGCGAGAACGGCATCCCCCAGTGCTCGAGCTGAATGACCTCGTCCGGCGCGGTCTGCGCGAACGTGTCGACGGCGGGCGCGTCGCTCAGGTAGTCCGCGCCCTTCATCGTGTCGTAGGCGTGGTCCTGCCACGAGTCGCCCTCGCGGAGCGCGGCGTTGATGCCGCCCTCCGCGGCGCCCGTGTGCGACCGCACCGGGTGGAGTTTCGTGACGATTGCTGCGTCTGCGCCTTCCTCGTGGGCGGCGATCGCGGCGCGGAGCCCCGCCCCGCCACCGCCGACTACGATTACGTCGTGCTCGTACATATTACCAGAATTTGAGGTTCTGCTTGACCGCTTCTCGCTTCAACTCCTGGATGTGCTCGGTGAGCGGGATGTCCTTCGGACAGACGTTCGTGCACGAGAACTGGGTCTGGCACCGCCAGACGCCGTGTTCCTGCTCGATGATCTCCAGGCGTTCCTGTCGCTTCTGTTCGCCCTCGCGTTCGTCCATGTAGAACCGGTAGGCCTTGTTGATGGCCGCCGGGCCGAGGTACTTGTTGTCGCCGGCGGCGATGTTACAGGAGGACATGCACGCGCCACACCAGATGCAGCGCGTCGAGAGCTTGATGTTCTCGCGGTTCTCGGGCGACTGGCGCTGCTCTTCGAGTTCGCCCTCCGGGAGGTCGTCTGGGTCGAAGAACGGGTCGACGGCCTCCATCTGGTCGTAGAAGTGGTCCATCTCCACGACCAGGTCTTTGACGACGTCCTGGTGGGGGAGCGGTTCGACGCGGACCGGCCAGTCGAGGTCCGCCATCTGCGTCTGGCAGCCGAGCTGCTGGCGGCCGTTGATGAAGAACGCGTCGGAGCCGCAGACCGCCTGCCGGCAGGAGTGCCGGAACGTGAGACTGGAGTCGTACTGGTCGCGGGCGTAGATGAGTGCGTCGAGGACTGTCATCCCCTTCTCGAAGGGAATCGTGAAGGAGTCGAACCGTGGCTCCTCCTTGCCCTCGATCTCGGGGTCGAAGCGGAACACCTTCAGCTCGACCGTCTCGCCCTTGATATCCTGGGCGGCGGCCGCGCGCTCGGCTTCCTTCGTTTCGGCGCGCTCTCGTTTCTCGGCCAGCCGCCGCTCGTGGTGCGGCTTGGACGATGGCTGTTCGGCCTCGGATTCGGTCTCGGTGTCCGGTGTCTGCGTACTCATGTTAGAACCCCGCGAGCGCGATTGCGACCCGAATCCCCTGCACGACGAGCAGGAGTCCTGCGACGCCGAGCACGACCTGTGCGGCGCGTTTCGCGTTGCCCTCGATGCCCTGATTGACGAGCGCGTTGTAGATGCCGTTGACGCCGTGGAACGTCGCCGTCACGAGGAACAGCACCATCGTGACGAAGTAGCCGACGTTCTGCATGCGCGCCTGGCTGCCCGCGAACTCGATGTCCGCGGCGTGCGTGACGAAGTGGAGATTGAAGAAGTGGAACGCCAGCACGACCACGAGGAACGCCGCGGTGATGCGCTGGAGCAGCCACGCTGTCGATCCGGACCGGAACGAGGAGTACCGTTCTGCCATTGTTAGAATGCCCCCGAGACGAACGTCGGCACGCTCGCGACGACGATGACGCCGGTCAACACGAGCGACGCGTAGAAGCTCTTGTCTTGCGATTCGAGGCCGACACCGAGGTCGACGAACAGCAGCCGAATGCCGTTCAGGATGTGGAAGACGGCGACCGCGAGCAGGCCGACCTCCAGCAGCCTGACGAGCGCCAGGCTCTCCAGGCCCTGAATCGTGCTGTTGAACGTTTCCGCGCCCTGGAGCGACGTACTCAGGACGGCGATGTGGGTGAAGAGATACCCGATGAGTACCCACCCCGTGAACTTGTGAAACACCCAGGCCCACATCCCGGCCGTGAACTCCCGCCACCGGCCGAAGTCCTCGATGAGGCCTCGGTCGTACGACTGACTCATACCATTCGGGAGGTGTGGTCCCTCCGCACATAGAAGTTACTACACGGGCGCGTCGCGCGCCAGCAGGAATTGACGCTTTCTGGCGGAATCCGGCCCGCGTCGAATCACAGTCGGGGGTCGCGGCGGCGTCAGAACTCCAGAATCGTGCCACCGGCGCCGACTGCGATGTTCGATTGTGCGGGTCTTCCCCGACGGTCGACCCGAGCACGGGGCAGCGAACAGCAGTAACCACAGCGTGGGCGTCGGGGCCCGGTCTACCCGGGGCGCTCCGGCATCGTCCCGGAGCGGTTGCGCTCGTACGCGCGCCGCGTTCGCTCGTCCAGTTCCACCAAGTGGACCAGTGGATTGCCCGGGTAGACCACTGGATTCTCCAGTTTCCCGACGAGCAGTCCCGTGAACGGCGCCTCGACGGTCACGACGTCCGTCTTGAACGGGTTCGATATCGTGCAGATGACGTCGCCCTCGTGGACCAGGTCGCCGCGCTCGTGGTGCATGTCCACGAGGCCGCCGTCGTCCGCCCGAATCCACGTCTTCTGGTCGCTGGTGACGATGGTTCGCCAGCCCGGCCAGTTCACGGGTTCGGTCGGATAGACGCCGTACTCCGCGAGCACGCTCGCCACGCCGTCCAGCGCGCGGTCGATGAGCGACCGCTGGAACCGATGGGCCTCCCCCATCTCGACGGTGATCGTCGGAACGTCGGCCTCCGTCGCCTCGTGTCGGAGCGTCCCCGACGAGCCCTCGCTGTCGATGATGACGTTGGAGCCGAACGCTCGCGCGAGTCGCGGGACGGCCGCGTCAGCCATATCAGCGCGAACGTGCAGCATGTTCGTGCGGCCTCGCGTCGACGTGTGGAAGTCCAGCCCGATGTCGCAGGGTTCGACGAAGTTCCGGAAGATCTGAGCGGCCATCCGCTTCGCGCTCGTCGACGACTCGTTGCCCGGGAACGAGCGGTTCAGGTCGCGGTCGTACACCGGGAGGTACCGCTGCTGTGTGACGAACCCGGGCACGTTCAACACGGGCATACAGACGAGCGTGCCGTGGAGATTTGTGTGGGGCCACTCGTGGGCGACCTCCCGAACCACCTCGATGCCGTTCAGTTCGTCGCCGTGGGACGCCGCCGACAGGAACACGGTCGGGCCGTCGTGGTCGCCGTTGACGATGGACACCGGAACGCGCACCGGGTCGCCGAGGTACGTCTCGCTGATGCTGTACCGGATGTCAGCGCGCTCGCCGGGGTCCACCCGGCCGCCGTTGTACGTGAACGCCCCGTCAGTCATGGCGTGTCGTTGTCGGCGAGTGCATAAAACAACGCGGCAGACGCACTCGCGCATCGGCACCATTTAGTCACCGCCGTTCGTGCCTTCCGAGAATGGACGACTCGGTTACTGTGGGTGTACTCAGCCTCCACAACAGCAAGGAGACGAAAGCGATTCTGAATGCGGTGGAGGCCCTCGGGCACTCGGGCGTGTGGCTGCGCGAAGACAACATCTGCGTCGACATCGAGGACGGGGACGCGACACTCGACCCGAACGTCGACGTCATCGCGAACCGGCTGTTACTCTCGAAGACCAGCCACCCCGCGGAGTTGCTCGGCCTCGCGCTGTCACTGAGCCGACTCCGGCCGACGCTGAACCGACCGAAGAACGTGCTCACGGCGTTCCACAAGTTCGCCACTGCGACGGCGCTCGTCGGGTCCGACGTCGCCCTGCCGGACGCGACCCTCGCGCTGGACGCCGACCGCCTGAACGCGGAGAAGGAGAAGTACGGCGACGAGGTCGTCTACAAGACCGCTATCGGCACCCACGGCGGTGGCACGTGGAAGATCCGCGCGGACGAACAGGTGAATCCGCGGGTCGGCGAGCGGTTCGCGTTCCTCCAGGAACTCGTCGAACGCGACAGCAATCAACACCGCGACCTGCGCGTCTACGTGGTCGACGACAAAATCGTCGGGACGATGCGGCGGTACGCGCCGGAGAACGACTGGCGGACGAACGTCGCGCTCGGCGGGTCCGTCGAGGGGGTCGACAACCTCCCGTCGGACGCCGCGGAGATGGCCCTGGAGGCCGCGGAAACCGTCGGCCTCGACTACGCGGGCGTCGACCTCGTGGAGGGGACGGACGGCTGGCACCTCCTCGAAGTGAACCCGACGGCGGGCTTCAAAGGGCTGTTCGAGGCGACCGGCGTCAGTCCGGCCCCCCACATCGCGAAACTCGCTATCGAGACGGCGGGCGGCAACGTCGACGACGACACCGTCGATGCGCTCGCGGAGACGCTCGACGACTCCACCCCCTCCACGGTCGAAACGGAACCACGGCGGGCGACCGAGGAGACGACTACCATCGGGTACACCGAGGACGTGCTCATCTCCGGGACGAGCGGCACGGAGCGCATCGTCGCGAAGTCCGACACCGGCGCCTCCAGGACGAGCATCGACACCCGTCTCGCCGCCGACATCGGGGCCGGCCCCATCAAGTCCATGACGAAAGTGCGCTCGGGAAGCATGAAATCCGGGAAGGCCCGGCCCGTCGTCGACATCGTCGTCGGCGTCGCGGGCGACCGGCACACCGTCGCGGCGTCCCTGGAAGACCGCGGCCACATGGACTACCCGCTGTTGCTCGGCCGTGACATCCTCCAGCACTACCAGGTGGACGTCGGGCGGCGGTCCGACGAGGACAGGTCTGCGGAGAGCGAGGAGTAACCGGAATACGGTACATCGTGGAGCGTGGGTGAACCGGGGGGAGGCACGCGCCAGCTTCTTCACTACCGCGTCCGTCACGCTTTACAATGGCGTTTTCCGAGCGAATCGCGGTCTGGACGACGGCCCTCGAACTCCCCGGTGACGTGACCGGCGCGGTAGGGGATTCGGTTACGGTCGTCCCGGTCGTGGTCGCGCTCGCCGCGCTCTCCGACGTCGCGCTCGCGCCAGTGCTCGTCTGGTTCGGCGTCGCCCAGGTCGTGTGGGGTCTCCAGTACGGCGTGCCCGTGTCCGTCGAGCCGATGAAGGCGCTGGCAGCACTGGCAATCGCTGGCTCGCTGTCGGCGTCCGGGCTGGCGGCCGCCGGCCTGCTCGTGGGAGCAGTCCTGCTGGTCGCAGGCTCGGCGGGCCTCCTGACCCGCATCGACCACCTGTTGAGTCAGTCCGTCGTCCGGGGCGTGCAACTGGCGGTTGCGCTTGTGTTGTTCGAGACGGCTGTCGGGCTCGGTGCCCGCAACCTCGTCCTCGCAGGCGTCGCGCTCCTCGTCGGTGCGGGCGTCGCGGTCGTGTCGCTTCGTGCGAGCGCGCTCGCCGTCGTCGGCGTCGGCGCGGTCATCGGGCTCGTCGAGACCGG
>NZ_WUUU01000065.1 GCF_009831555.1 Halobacterium bonnevillei
CCCGGGCGACTGGCATGCTCCAGTTCGCCGACGACTGCCCGGCCAGGGCACGGCGTTCGTCGCGCCGCAGGCCGAGCGCGCGACCTGGTACCCGAAGAGCTTCCTCGAACCGACCGCGGAGAACGACCCGTGGTTCAGTTCCGCGCTCGGCCTCGTGCACGACGTCTTCGAGGACGTCACCGAGCACGTGCCCGCCGAGCGCGTGCTCCTGTTGGGGTTCTCGCAGGGCGCGTGCCTCGGCAGCGAGTTCGTCGCACGCAACCCTCGGCGGTACGGCGGATTCGTCGCGTTCTCCGGCGGCCTCCACGGCCCCGAGGGGACCACCCACGACTACGACGGCGACCTCGCCGGCACGCCGGTGTTCCTGGGGTGCAGCGACCGCGACCCGCACATCCCCGAGGAGCGCGTCCACGAGACGCGAGCCGTCTTCCAGTCGATGGGCGCGGCGGTCACGGAGCGCATCTACGAGGGGATGGGCCACGGCGTCAACGAGGAGGAACTCGAGCACGCCGCCGAGATGGTGGCGGACCTGTAGGCGAGACGAGGGAACTGCACGTTTACCCGGGTGCGGCACCAATGAGAGTCCATGAGTGACGCGACAGACAGCGGCGAGACCGGCGGCCCGGACGGAGCCGACGTCCCCGAATCCGAAGCGGAGTGGCGGGAGCGCCTCAGCGACCAGGAGTACGAGGTGCTCCGCGAAGCCGGCACCGAGAGCCCGTACTCGGGCGAGCACGTCGACAGAGACGAGGACGGCACCTACCGGTGCAAGGGGTGTGGGGCGGTGCTGTTCGACGCCGACACGAAGTTCGACGCGCACTGCGGGTGGCCGAGTTTCTGGGACGCGGCGGACAACGACGCCGTCGAGCGCCGCCCGGACCACAGTCTCGGGCGCGAGCGCACCGAGGTCGTCTGCGCGTCCTGTGGCGGCCACCTCGGCCACGTCTTCCAGGACGGCCCCGAACCCACCGGGGAACGGTACTGCATCAACTCAGTGGCGCTGGAGTTCGACCCCGACGAATAGCGGGCCGGGCGAGTCGCAAACCGCCGCGGGCGTCGGCGAGTCCGCCGTCAGAAGCAGAACGAGAACGGGTACGTGAGCGCGACGCGGTCGCCGTCCGCCAGTTCCGTGGCGAATCCGTCGAGGAGTTCGTTGAACCGGCCGTTCACGAGGACGCGAGCGTACGCCCGCGTGCGCTCGCCCTCGGGGTTGCGTTCCCAGCGGCCGGGCGGGTCGCCCGGGTAGTTCGCCCAGGTCGCCGCGGTCTCCTGTTCCTCGCTCTCCGCGAGCAGCATCTCCTCGAGGCCGTACTCGTCGAAGAACGCGTCGAGGAACTCGCCGAGCGTGTCGCCCTCGAAGGAGAACGCCATGCTGTGCGTGCCGAGTTCGCGTCGGACGTGGCCCGTCGCGCGTACCTCTACAGTCGTCTCGGCGCGCTGGTCTTCCGCGTTCACCGAGTCGTCGCGGTCCTGAACGCTCATGTGGGAACTACGGCCCGCGACTGGGTAAGCCGCGTTCCGAACATATTCGGGCCACCCGGAGGTCGGCGACCCGTGAACGGGAAACGCCTATCCGGGTCGGAGGCGACACTCCGACGATGGACGACGACCGCAGGTTCGCCCTCGAATCCCGGCTCACGAACAACGGGTGCTACCTCGAATCGATCACCGTGGCGGACGACGCCTACGAGGTGACCTACCAGTCGGTCGCCGCCGGCCAGCACGGCGAAATCCCCCACCAGCAGGTCGGCGACGTCGTGAACGTGTTCCGCACGCTGTTCGACGAACACGACTGGGCGGTTCGGAGTGTGGACGCGACGGTCACGACGCTCGACGACGAGGTGCTCGGGTCGTGGCACGCGGACGCCGACTGGTTCGAGGCGCTCGCGGACGATGACCTCACGGAAGTCGAGTTCTCGCGGCGCGTCGTCGCGTCCCTCGAGGAGTAGCCGCCGTCAGCCGCCCGCGCGCATCGCCTTCCGCGAGAAGTCCTCGATGAGCTCGTCGAACGCCGACTCGCTCATCGCGTCGCCGTCGCCCTCGAACGCCACGGTGACCTCGGTGAGTTCCAGCGACGGCCCGATGGCGACTTTCTCCGCCGACAGGTCCGCTCGCCAGCCGTCGCCCTCGACCGTCGTGTCGCTGGTCGCTTCGCCGCCCAAGTTCTGGAGGTAGTTGCGTGCGAGCCGCAGCGAGATGCCGCGGAACTCCTTCTCCCGGTTCACGGTGCGGCCTCCGCCGGCGTCACCGCCGACCCCCCGCGACCGGCGGGAAGATGCTGAGCTGGTCGCCGTCCTCCAGTTCGGTGTCCATGCCGTCGAGGTGCAGGACCTCGCGGCCGCTCTTCAGGACGTTGATGTGCGGGCGCAGGTCGCCGTTCTCGACGAGCTGGCCGTCCAGTCCGTCGTACTCGTCCTCGAGGCCGCGGAGGACCTCGCCCACGGTGGTGCCGTCGTCGTACTCGCGGTCGACGACCTTCGTGCCGACCGTTTGACGGAACGTCGCGAAGAACCTGAGTTCGACGTTCATGCGTTCTGCAGGCGGATGCCGTCCTCGACGAGGCGCTGATTGCGCTCGCGGTCCAGCGCGGCGCCGAGCTCCTCGTGGTCGTATATCTGACTGAGCAGGTCCGCGTAGAGGTTCCGCCACGCGATGGCGTAGATGGGGGACTGCCCCCACGCCCGCAGCTCGGGCACGAACCCGTCGAAGCGCTCGAGGCGGTCCTCCATGCGCTCGACGCCGTCGACGACGTAGCCCACCGCTTCCTCGTCGGAGTCGGCCGACGCGATCGCGTCGTTCAGGCGGCGCTCCCACCCGGCGACGGCCTCCTGCATGTCCTTGCGCGTGTCGCCGCTGTCTGCGGGGAGTGCGTCGAGAATCGGTTCCGGCACGCCGAGTGACACCGTCTCCATGCTCACGAATGGCACTGCGACGAGCATAAAGCTCCCGCTGGCCGGACCGCCGTCAGTCGATGTAACCACTATTAGTTACCCGGGCGTGGGAATCACTATACTACGAGAGTCCGTATGTAACGAAAGAGCACAACAATGACTGACCTAGGCGGATTCCGAGACAACGTCGCCCGCGTCAACCTCAGCGAGGGCGACGTCGACTACGAGAGCATCGACGACGAGGACGCGCGCAAGTACATCGGCGCGCGCGGCCTCGGCGTAAAGTACGTCTTCGACAACGGCCCCGACGTCGAACCGCTGTCCGAGGACAATCTGCTGGCGTTCATGAACGGCCCCATCACGGGGACACAGGCGCCGATGAGCGGCCGCATCGCGATCTGTACCAAATCCCCGTTGACGGGGACCGTGACCGACTCCCACCACGGCGGGTGGAGCGGCGCACGCCTCAAGTGGGCTGGCTTCGACGGCCTCCTCTTCGAGGGGAAAGCCGACGACCCCGTCTACGCCGTCGTCGAGGACGGCGAAGTCGAGCTGCGTGACGCCAGCCACCTCTGGGGCGACGGCGTACACGACACCATCGAGACCATCGAGGACGAAGTCGAGGGCGCCTACGGCAAGAACCTCTCCGCGATGGCCATCGGGCCGGGCGGCGAGAACGAAGTCCGGTACGCCTGCATCATCAACGAGGACGACCGCGCCTCGGGCCGCGGCGGCACGGGCGCCGTCATGGGGTCGAAGAACCTCAAAGCAGTCGTCGTAAAATCCGGCACTGACATGCCCAAGCCCGCCGACCGAGAGACGTTCATGGACGGGCACAAGGGCGCGATGCAGGCCATCCAGGAGTCCGACGTCACCGCGCCCAACGAGGGCGGGCTCTCGGTGTACGGGACGAACGTCCTGATGAACCTCACCGAGGAGATGGACGGTCTGCCGACGCGGAACGGCCGCTTCACCTCCACGAGCACGGAAACGGAGGCCGAACCCGACGAGCCGAACATCGACTCCGAGAAGGTGTCCGGCGAGAACGTCGAGGAGAACATCCTCGTCAACGACCCGACGTGTCACTCCTGTCCGGTCGCCTGCAAGAAGGAAGTCGAGGTCGACGTCCACCACAAGGGCGAGGACCTCAACGTCCGCATGGAATCCTACGAGTACGAGTCCGCGTGGGCGCTCGGCCCGAACTCCATGACCGACGACCGCGACAAGGTCGCGCTCATGATCGACAAGTGCAACAACCTCGGCATCGACACCATCGACTCCGGGAACATGCTCGCGTTCGCCATGGAGGCGACCGAGAAGGGGTACCTCGACGACTACGACGAGGGCCTCGACTGGGGCGACGTCGACGAGATGGTTGACATGCTCGAGAAGATCGCTCACCGCGAGACCGACGTCGCGGACGTCCTCGCGGAGGGCCAGAAGCGGGCAGCCGATACGCTCGACGCCCACGACTGCCGCCTCGACGTGAAGGGGCAGTCCATCGCGGCGTACGACCCGCGCGGCCTGAAGGGCATGGGCATCGGCTACGCCACCTCCAACCGCGGCGGCTGCCACCTGCGCGGCTACACGCCGGCCGCCGAGATTCTCGGCATCCCCGAGAAGGTCGACCCGACCGACTGGGAGGGCAAGGGCGAACTCACGGCGACGTTCCAGGACCTCCACGCCATCTCGGACTCCTTCGACATCTGCAAGTTCAACGCGTTCGCGGAGGGCGTCGAGGAGTACATCGACCAGTACAACGGCATGACCGGTCGCGACGTCACCGAGGAGGAGCTCATGGAGGCCGGCGAGCGCGTGTACAACCTCGAGCGGTACTACAACAACCTCGCCGGATTCGACGGCGACGACGACTCGCTGCCGGACCGCTTCGTGGAGGGCGCGGAGGACGCGGTGCCCGCGGGCGGCGGCATCGAGGGCGAACTCTGCGAACTCGACGCGATGAAAGACGAGTACTACGAGCACCGCGGCTGGGTCGACGGCGTCGTCCCGGACGAGAAGCTCGACGAACTCGGCATCGACGTCGGCCCCGGCACCGGCGTCTCCAGCGGCGCGGCGTCCGCCGACGACTAACGCAATTCGACTGAATTTCTTTCGCAAACGCTCATCAGTCCCTGCTGTGGCAACCTGAACAGCCGGTAGCCTGGCGGATTGCAAGGGCGAGCGTACCCAGCCGAGGGCCTTCAGAGGGAGACGACTCCGTAATCTTCGCTGGCCACTACTCGCAAAATGCGAAACCCGTTTTCCCACCCGTCCCGTAGCCGGTTGCAGTGACTGACATCTCGAAGGAGGCGTTCCACGACGCCCTCGAAGCCGTCGGGCGGCCCGTGGCGACAGCCGAACAGGTCGCGCGGGAACTCGACACGACGCAAGCCGAGGCCGCGGAGGCCCTCGCGGAACTCGCCGAAGCGGGGGACGTGGAGCGTGCGGACGTCGAGAACGACCCCGTGGTGTGGTATCCGCGGGACTGGCTGGAACTCACCGACCGCGAGCGGGTGGTGCCGTTCCCGGACCGCCGCGAGATCGTCGTGGACCAGCCCTCGCAGTTCACGCGCGCGCAGCTGTCGCGGTTCGCGCACCTCGCGGACACCACGCGCACGGGGAGTTACCGGTACGTGGTGCGCGAGGAGGACGTGTGGGCGGCCCCGTTCGAGTCCCTGGCGGACCTCTTGGACGCGATGGACCGCGTGCTGCCGCGGGACTGTCCGGGGCTCAAGGACTGGGTGGAAGAGCAGTGGACGCGCGCGACGCGGTTCCGCCTCGTCACGCACGACGACGGCTACGTGGTTCTGGAGGCGAAATCCGAGAGCCTGCTGGGGAACGTCGCCGACCAGCACCTCGCCGACGACGTGCTGCGAGCGCCCATCTCCGACACAGAGGCGTGGGTCGCCGAAGACAAGGTCGCGGAACTGAAGCGCACGCTCTACGAGGCGGGCTACCCCGTCCAGGACGACCGCGACCTCGAAACCGGGGAGCCCCTCGAGGTCGACCTCGGCCTCGAGCTCCGGGACTACCAGCAGGACTGGGTGAAGCGCTTCGTCGACGCGAGTTCCGGCGTGCTCGTCGGCCCGCCGGGGTCGGGGAAGACGGTCGCCGCGATGGGTGTCCTGGAGGCCGTGGGTGGCGAGACGCTGGTGCTGGTGCCGAGCCGGGAGCTCGCCGCGCAGTGGCGCGACGAACTGCTCGGGAAGACGAGTCTCAAGCGCGACCAGATCGGGGAGTACCACGGCGGTGAGAAGAACCTCCGACCCGTCACCATCGCGACCTACCAGACCGCGGGGATGGACCGACACCGCCACGTCTTCGACGATCGCGAGTGGGGACTCATCGTCTACGATGAGGCGCATCACATTCCATCGGAGGTGTTTAGGCGCTCTGCGGCCCTGCAAAGCAAACACCGACTCGGACTGTCCGCGACCCCGGTCCGCGAGGACGACAAGGAGATGGACATCTACACGCTCATCGGGCCGCCCATCGGCACGGACTGGGACGCGCTCTTCGAGGCGGGGTACGTCGCGGAACCGACAGTCGAGATTCGGTACGTCCCGTGGGCGGACGACGACGCGCGCTACGAGTACTCCGCGGAGAGCGGACACGCGCGGCGCCGCCTCGCCGCGGAGAATCCCGCGAAAGACGACGAGGTCGCACACCTGCTCGGTCAGCACGCCGACAAGCAGGCGCTGGTGTTCGTGGACTACCTCGAACAGGGCCGCCGGCTGGCGGACGCCATCGACGCACCGTTCGTCAGCGGGGAGACCCGTCACGTGGAGCGCGAGTCGCTGTTCGACCAGTTCCGGACGGGCGCGCTGGACACGCTCGTCGTCTCGCGCATCGGCGACGAGGGCATTGACCTGCCGGACGCGGAACTGGCGATTGTGGCGTCCGGACTCGGCGGGAGCAGGCGACAGGGCGCGCAGCGCGCGGGCCGGACGATGCGACCGGGCGGCCAGTCGCTTCTGTTCGTGCTCGCGACCCGCGGCACCGGAGAGGAAGACGACGCGCGCAGTCGGATGCGCCACCTCGCGGCGAAGGGCGTCCGCGTCACGGAGTCCGGGCGCGAGCGTGCCTGAGGACGACCTCGAGGCGCTGTACGACCACCTCGCTGCGACCGGCGAGCTGCCCGTGGAGACGTCGGCGAGTCGGTACCTCGGGGAGGCGGAAGCAGTGGTCGAAGACGCGCTCGAACCAGAAACACCCGATGCCGTCGTGCGGTCGCGAGTCCAACAGGCGCGGGAGTTGCTGTCGCACGTCGACGAGACTGGCGACGCGGAGGCGGACCGCCACGTCGCTGCGGCCCGCGCGCGCTGTGCCGGGCTCCTCGGCGACACTCGTTCCCGGGACGGGGAATCGCCGCGGTGACGAATCCCGGGAAATCGAGCAGACAGCGACGGTGCGATTGGGGACCCGGTACGGCAGCCGTGGCAGTGACTGAACGATGAATCACGTCGCCAACCGTGTACGGCCAACGTCGAATGCCAGAAACTGCCGTTCGCGCATCGAGATTCGACGCTGCCAAGGTGCGCGAGACGTCTCCAGACCGCTGCTGAATTCGACGCGCACCACCTGCTCTTTCTCGTAAATGTCACACTCATATAATTTGTTATATTCCTATAATCCACCGAGTGATGCGAGTATTGCCGCTTTACGGCAGGAAATAGTTCAAGTACTTCCGTGAAAGATACGTTGCATAGTTATGGAACATGACAAATCCGGCGAAGATAGAGTGGCTCCCGACGACTTGGACTTGCTCATACAACTCACAGAGTACACGAACGATTGCCTCTGGATGTTCACCGCCGACTGGGAGGAGCTGGTATTTGCGAATTCCGCGTACGAGAATATCTTCGGGAATTCGGTCGCAGAACTCGAGGAGGACCCGACGAACTTCGTCGAAGCCGTTCACCCGGACGACCGACAACGAGTAATGGACAGCATGGCGAAGCTCTCGAACGGCGAAAACGCCGACCTAGAGTTCCGGGTCAACGCAAATACGGGCTACGAGACGTGGGCCTGGGTGCAAGCGAACCCGATGAAAAACGAATCAGGAGACGTCGAATACGTTGCGGGGTATACGCGTGACATCACCGAACGGAAAGAATACCAGCACAAACTAGAACAACACAGAGAGGACCTCGAGCAGTCCAACGAGAGTCTCCGGGAGTTCGCGTACATCGCCTCACACGACCTCCAGGAGCCGCTCCGAATGGTGTCCAGCTACGTCGAACTACTCGACCAGGAATACGGAGAGCAGTTCGACGACGAAGCCGAGGAGTACATGGAGTTCGCGATCAACGGCGCGCAGCGAATGAAACAGATGATCAATTCGCTGTTGGCGTACTCTCGTGTCCACACCGATGCCGAGGAATTCGACGAAGCGGACGCGAACGAGGTGTTCGAGACCAGCTGCCAGGACCTGAAACTCCTCATTGAGGACCACGATGCGGAGGTGTCCGTCGACGACCTCCCGGTTGTCAGGGCCGACCGCGACCAGCTCGGGCAGGTGTTTCAGAACCTCGTAAAGAACGCGATCGAACACGCCAGCGAAGACGGGACTCCGAGCATCGAGGTGACGGCGACGGAACGCGATGACGTACACGAATTCGCCGTTTCGGACAACGGACCTGGCGTTCCGACCAGCGAACAGGAGGACATCTTCAAGATCTTCAGGCAGGGAGCGTCAGCGTCGAGCACTGCAAATACGGGGATCGGGCTTGCAATCACTCAGCGCATCGTGCAGCGCCACGGCGGAGAAATCTGGGTCGAATCGGAATCCGACGATGGAGCCACATTCAGATTCACCATCCCGAAGACCGCTCAGAGCCCCGTCACGGAGGGGGCACACCCATGACGAACACCGGTCAACCGGTCGAAATTCTGCTCGCCGAGGACAATCCCGGTGACGCGAAGCTCACGGAGAAGGCGTTCGAGCAGGGGAACATCCTCAATAATCTGCACATCGTCGAAGACGGCGTCAAGGCGCTGAAGTTCCTCCGCCAAGAGGGCGAATACCAGGACAAGGCGAAGCCAGACCTCGTGTTGTTGGACCTCAATATGCCGAGAAAGGATGGCTGGGAGGTCCTCGAAGAGATCGACGAGGACCCGGACCTTCGAGGGTTCCCCGTTATCGTTCTCACGAGCTCTGAAGCCGAGTCGGACATCGTGAAGTCCTACGAACTGCAGGCGAACGCGTACCTGACGAAGCCTGTCGACTACTCCGGATTTATGGACATCGTCCAGCGGTTCGAGGA
Organism: Halobacterium bonnevillei; assembly: GCF_009831555.1. Taxonomy (GTDB): domain Archaea; phylum Halobacteriota; class Halobacteria; order Halobacteriales; family Halobacteriaceae; genus Halobacterium; species Halobacterium bonnevillei. Next base: position 9,158 of record NZ_WUUU01000065.1, read on the forward strand.
CTTCTGGCTGTCGGTCGTAAAGATGCCCCCCAAGTGACATGTCGCGTGCAGATTTGGAGCCCGACGTGCTGTTGGTCGAGGACAATCTGGGAGATGCGCGACTCGTCGAACACCACCTGAACACCTCGCAAGTGTCAGACCTGGTGGGGAACGTCACGCTACACCACGAAGAAACCCTCACAGACGGCCTGAACGCGCTAGAAGACAATTCACACGACATTCTGTTTCTGGACCTCGGATTGCCCGAGAGTACCGGAGGAGAGACACTGAATCGCGTGTTAGAAGAGGGGGTGCGAATCCCGCTCGTAGTGCTCACCGGGCTAAATGACCGTGAGACCGCCGTCACAGCGATTCAGCGGGGCGCACAGGACTACCTGCTCAAGGACGACCTGGACGCCGACATGCTCGCGCGGTCACTTCGGTACGCCATCGAGCGCCACCAGCAAGAAGCCGAACTACGGCGACAAAACGAACGCCTCGACGAATTTGCCAGTGTCGTCTCTCACGACCTGCGGAATCCGCTGAACGTGGCCGAGGGCCGACTAGATCTCGCACAGGAGGAGAGCAGTAGCGAACACCTCGAGATCGCGTCGGACGCTCTCGAGCGGATGGAGCAGTTGATTACCGACCTCCTGACGTTGGCGCGACAGGGCGATACGATTGACGAGAGAGAACTCGTCAGCCTCGAGACGCTCGGTGAGGAGTGCTGGCGGAACATAGAGACGGCGGACGCGAAGTTGGTCATCGACACCGACCACGTCGTCAACGCTGACAGAGGCCGACTACAACAACTCGTAGAGAATCTAATCAGAAACGCTATCGAACACGGTGGTGACGCGGTGACGGTGACCCTCGGGGGACTCTCCGACGGCTTCTACGTGGAGGACGATGGAACGGGGATTACTGACGTCGATAGCGCCCAGGTATTCGAGAAAGGATACTCGACGTCGACAGAGGGGACCGGGTTTGGACTCATGATCGTAGAGGTCATCGCCGAAGCGCACGGCTGGAACGTCCGCGTGTCGGAGAGCGCGAGCGGCGGAGCACGGTTTGAGATTACGGGCGTCGCGATCAAGTAATCGATCGCGTCTTCGATTCCCGGTCGAGGGCCCCGCGCAAAGCTGTGAATCCCGGGGCAGAGCCGCGTTCGTAGCGTCCGTCCGGGAGGGCCCTCGCAGGCCGCAGTACGTGTCGCCAGTCGGCTTGCAGCATACCGAGTTACCGACAGCGGCGCTGTTCGGTCACCAAAACGGAGGAGTGCCGTCGCCACGCCTCGATTTTCGTCGCCTACAAAGCAACTCGAACCGGCGTATTTACTAGTTTGTCAGAGTAGTCAAATTGGTTCTATATATACTTGACGTGATTTTGGGCGTGGAGTCGGACGAATTGGTGCGGTATTCACAGAGTACCGAAGAGCCGTTTAATTTTGCTCCAGAAGCGTCACGAATGTCGTTTTACTCGGACTGCCGAAATAAGTAAATTCAGGCGTCAGGTAGGGGATTTATTAGTATCGGACGAGCGGTCGTGTTCGACGTACTCGCGCGGACGCCGAGAGACTCGCCCTGCTCGTCTCCCGCGCAACACATTCGTATCACTCCCGTGGGACAGCGTTGGACTCGCGGCAGGTAGTCGCGTCCGCCCTTGTCGACCTGCAGTTCGTCGTCCTCGACGAGGACTTCGCCGTCGACGATGGTGTGGGTCGGCAGGCCGGTGAGTTCGTCGCCGTCGGAACGCCGCCGAGTCGGGTCTGGGCGCGTCCGCGAATATCACCGGTGAAATCCGGCCACAAGGATTTAAGTAAGTTGTGGGTCTGGAGAGTGACGTCCAGGGTGACCTACAGGCAATGTTCGAATTTCTCGGGAGCCTCGTCGCCGGCGTAACGGGGTCCGCCCAGCGCCAGTCCGGCGACGACGCCCCACAAACAGACGACAGCGACGGCGGCGAGTGGACTGCCGACCGCCACGACCCCCGCGAGTGGGAGATGGACGGCGACCACACGCCGGAAGCCTGGCGGGAGCGCGCCACCGTCGGTACCGTCGTCGAGAGCGTGATGAACGGGCTCGGATACCCCGTGTTCATCGTCGACGACGAGGGGTACTTCACGAAACTCAACGCGGAAGCGCGCGACCTCTTCGACCGGGAGCCGGGGCAACTCTACGGCGACAGCCTCTTCGACTACGACGAGGCCGACAACTCCGTCATGCGAAACGTCCTCGAGACGGGCGAACCCGTCCGGAACCTCGAGGACACCGTCGTCGTCAACGGCGACGAAATCCCGGTCAGCAGGACCGTGATGCCGTTCCACGGCCCGAACGGCGACGTCGTCGGCGCGCTCGAAATCAACCGCGACATCTCCGAGCGCGTCGAACTAGAAGCCCGCGAGGAGCAACTCGAGGCCTACCAGAGCGAAGTACTGGGCGAACTCGAGCAGAGCCTCGACGCCCTCGCGAAGGGCGACTTCACGGTAGAAGCGGAGGTCCGCGAACCGGACGCCGACTTCGAGGCCATTCGGAACGTCTACCGGGAGTTCGACGACATGGCCGCCGACCTCAACTACGCGGTCGCCAACACCCGCGAAGCGCTCCGGGACGCCCGCGAGCACGCCGTGGAACTCGATTCGATCGCCTCGACGCTCAACGACGCCAGCCAGCAGGCCCGCGACGCCATCGTGGACATCGAGCGCTCCAGCGAGCAAGTCTCGTCAGTGGCCGACGAGCAGGCCGACCGCAGCGAGCGCGCGGAGGCCAACGTCTCCGAACTGTCAGCGACCGTCGAGGAAATCGCGGCGACCGCCAAGCAGATCGACCGCCTCGCCGAGGAAGCCGCCGACCTCGCGTCAGACGGCAGCGAGGACGCCGCGGTCGCCATCGAGCGCATGGAAGCCGCCATGGAAGCGTCCGAACGCAACCGCGAGGTCGTGCAGTCCCTCGAAGAGCAGATGGACGTCATCAACGAGATGACCGAACTGATCGACGAGATCGCCGACCAGACCAGCCTCCTGGCGTTGAACGCGAACATCGAGGCGGCGCGAGCCGGTGACGGCGGCGACGGCTTCAAAGTCGTCGCCGACGAGGTGAAGGCGCTCGCGGAGGAGGCCAAAGACGCCGTCGCGGAGATCTCGGAGAACGTCGCCAACCTCAAGGACGGCATCGACACGACCGCGGACGCAATCGAGGAGAGCAACCAGGAGGTCGAACGCGGCGCAGCGGTCGTCGAGGACGTCGTCGACCGCATCGACGACATCGACGACGCCATCGCGGAGACCAACCACGGCCTCAGCGAGATCACGGACGCGACCGAGGACCAGGCCAAGAGCGCCGAGACCGTCCACACACTCGTCGAGGAGGTCGCGGACTCCAGCGACGACGTGAGCGCGCGCATGCAGCAGGTGTCCGCGGGCGTCCAGCAGCAACGCGAGTCCGTCACCGACGTCGCGGACCGCTCGGACGCCGTCGACGACATCGCCGACGAGATGGCCGCCGCCCTCGACCCGTTCTGCCTGGACGGCGACGAGGACGCATCGCTCGGCGACGACTCGCTCTCCAGCGACGCCGCCGACGACTGATACCGACCCCGCCTCGGCTTCGACCAGTCACCCTTCTCCGACCCATTGCGGCCCGTCGTCGGAACGCCGTCGCAGTCAGGACCGACCAGAAAACAGCGGGATTTTGGACGCCGAAGCGCGGCAGTGGGAATCGGCGGACTCGCTCTGCTCGCCAATCGAGCCGCGCGCTCGTGTTACTCGCGCGGGAGCCGGGAGACGCTCCGCGTCTCCCGTGCACCCCGGTCGTGTTACTCCCGTGGTACCCCGTTGTCGAATCGCGGTAGGTAGTCGCGCCCGCCCTTGTCGACCTGCAGTTCGTCGTCCTCGACGACGACTTCGCCGTCGACGATGGTGTGGGTCGGCAGGCCGGTGAGTTCGTCGCCGTGGAACGTCGAGTAGCGCGGTTCCATCGTGTGGTAGAAGTCCTCGTCGACGACCTTGCTCTTGTCCAGGTCGACGATGACCATGTCGGCGTCGCTGCCCTCGGCGATGGCGCCCTTGCGCGGGTAGAGGCCCCAGCGCTTGGCGTTGTTCTCCGCGCAGACCTCGACGAGGCGCTCCATCGAGATGCGGTTCTTGTTCACGCCCTCGCTCATCATCACGGGCAGGAAGTACTCGATGCCGTTGTTGTCGCCGGGAATCGCGTCCCAGATGTCGCCGTGCTTGCCCGTGTCCTTCTCCTTGAATTCGAGTTTGTGCGGGCAGTGGTCGGTGCCCATGTAGTCGACGGTGCCGTTCCGCAGGCCCTCCCAGAGGCGTTTCTTCGAGGCGTCGCCGCGCAGCGGGGGCGAGATCTTCCCCCAGGTGCCGAGTTCCTCGTCGTGTTTCGTGTGGCAGAGGAACGCCGGCAGCGTCTCCGCGTGGACGTTCACGCCCTTGTCCTGGTAGCGCTCGCAGATGTCAACGCCCTCGCCCGTGGACATGTGGACGATGTACGACCGGGAGTCCGTGTACTCGGTCATGCGCGCGATCTGCTCGATCTGCATCGCCTCGCAGATGTTCGGCGCGGACTCCGACCAGGCCTCGAGGTCGTTGCGGCCCTCCGCCTGGAGTTCCTGGCGGCGCTCGTACGCCAGATCCTCGTTCTCCGCGTGGAACATCACGACGCCGTCGTTGATCTCCGAGACCTTGTCCAGGACCTTGTAGACGCGGCCTGCGTCGGAGTGGTCGATGCCGAGTTCCGGGCTGGCGTGCTTGTACCAGTTGAAGAAGACCTTGTAGGAGCGGATGCCCTCCTCGGCGAGGCCCTCGATCTCGTCGACGTGGTGGTCCTGGTGGACGATAGCGTGGTACGCGAAGTCGATGTAGGAGTTCTCCTCGCCCGCCTGCCTGAAGAAGTCCATGTCCGGCAGGTAGGGGTCTGGCTGGAGGAGGAAGTTCACCACCGTCGTGACGCCGCCGTGGACGGCGCCCCGGGTCTCCGTCTCGAAGTCGTGCTCGAGGCCCTCGTGGTACTCGTATTCGTACCGCGAGAGGCCCCAGTGGACGTGCGGGTCGACGAATCCCGGGATGAGGTAGTTGCCTTCCGCGTCGATTGTCTCCTCGGCGTCTGGGAGGTTGGCTTCGGTGCCGACTCGGACGATTTTGCCGTCGCGGGCAGCCACACCGCCGTCGATCGTGCCTGACGGCGTGACGACTTTGGCATTGACTACCCGCAGGTCTGCGTGCTGGCTCACGTTTCGGTAGAAGCCGGGCTGATATTTATAATTATGGACGAAGCGACGCCAGCAGCGACATTTTGTCGCCGCGCGTGTGGCCGACCGCGTGAACCGCCAGTACGGCGGTGGCGTGTCGTCGGAATCTGGCGCACTTCGTGGGTTTCACAACCTTCAAGCACGCCGCCGCGCACCCTGTGGACAAGCCCCATGGAGAGCCACGTCTGTCTCACCGGAGTCGGCATGACCCGGTTCCGGGGGGACGCCGACGCCACGATTCACACCCTGCTGGAGACGGCCGCTCGCCGCGCGCTCGACGACGCTGGCGTCGCGGCCGGCGACCTGGATGCGGTTCACGTCGCGAACATGGCCGCCGAAGCCTTCGACGGCGTCTCCGGCCTGCACAACGCGCTCACTGCGAGCATCGGCGCGCACGGCGCGCAGGCCGACCGCGTGGAGAACACGAGCGCCAGCGGCGCGTCCGCGTTCCAGCGCGGCGTCCAGGCCGTTGCGTCGGGCGCCGCCGACTCGGCGCTGGTCGTCGGTGGCGAACGGATGTCGGACGCGAGCACGGAGACCGCGACGGGTGTCATCGGGAGTATCGTCCACGAACGCGAGCACGCGTACGGCGTCACCCTCCCGTCCTTTGGCGGTCTCGCCGCAGACACCTACCTCCGGCGACACGACGCGCCCTACGAGGCGCTCGCGAGCGTCGCCGCGAAGAACCACGCGAACGGCGCGCGAAACCAGTACGCGCAGTTCCAGTCCGAGGTGTCGGTCGCGGAGGCCGCCGACTCGCCGCTGGTCGCGGACCCGCTGCGGCTCTACGACTGCTGTCCGACCACCGACGGCGCGGCGGCCGTGCTCATCGAGTCGGCCGGGGAAGCCGAAAGCCAGGGCGCAGGTGAGGACGAGAGCGAGGACGAACGCGGAGGCGGGGACAGTGCGGTCGCGGTGCGCGCGTGCGAGAGCGCGGTCGGCACGCACGCCGTCGCG
>NZ_WUUU01000066.1 GCF_009831555.1 Halobacterium bonnevillei
GTCTGCGCCGTCGAGTGGCGCGGCGACGACGCCGTCCCGCTGGCTGAGGCTGCGGGCGTGCGCCACACAGACCTCCCGGTCGTCGCTACGCGGGTCGTGGATGCGCACGGCTGCGGGGCGTTCGCAGTCGGCTTCCGCACACGCGTCGGTCATCTGGACGAGGCGGCGGTCCGGTTCAGAGCCGGACGTCCATCATCACTTCGTCGACGTACTGGTCGCCGAGCTTGTAGTGGTCCTCGCGGGTCGCCTCGACCGCCCAGCCGTGGTTCTCGAGGAACGCGATGGCGTCGTCGTTGCTCGCGGGGATGCTGTTGTAGATCTTCTCGTAGCCCCGGCTGCCGGCCCACTCGAGGCCGCGCTCGAGGAGGTGGCTGCCGATGCCGTGGCCGCGGTAGTTGTCGATGACGCCGACGGTGAGCTCCGCGGTGTGCTGGAGTTTGTCCAGTTCCGATCCGGCGACGTGTACCCACCCGACGACGTCGCTGCCGACGGTGGCGACGAAGAACATGCGCTCCTCGAGTTCGTTGTGCCGGAGCAGGACCTCCTCGTGGTCGATGACGTCGGCGACGGACTCCGCCTCGATGTAGCGTCCCTCCTCGGCGACCTGGCGGATGGCGCCGATGAGGCCCGTGAGGTCGGACTGGTGGGCCGGCCGCACGACGAACTCGACCTCGCCGTCCCGGTACTCCTCGGCGGTGCCGTCGTCGAAGACGACCTCGATGGCGTCGCCGTCGACCTCGAGGTAGCCGTCGCGGCGCAGGATTGCGACGTGGTGGCGGATGCCCCGCGGATCGACGCGCAGGTTCGTCTCCAGGTCGGCGAACGTACACTCGCCGTGGCGTTCGACGTAGTCGTAGATTCGCTCCCTGTCGTCGTGCCCGAACTCGAGTTCTCGCTGTACGTTCATGGTTGATGATTGCATACCTGCGCACATAATACTTTGTCAACGGTTAGCACCCAACTGGTGGCCGGCGACCGCCGCGCCGTCGCGGACTCAGCTCGCCGGGTGAGCTCCCGCGTCGTCACTCCTTGCCGCTCGGCTGCGGGTCTCGGACGCCTCGTTCCGGGATGTGCGTCAGCACGCGCGCGGTGTCCGCGACGTTGCGCGTGTCCAGCAGCACCTCGGCGGCCTCCCGGATTGAGAACGCCGCGTCCAGTTCTTTGCCGTAGCACTGCGCGTACAGCGACAGCCAGTTGTTCATCGACTGCTCGAGCAGCGACAGTTCGACGTCCGTGAACGGCACTCGTTGGCCGCCGGTCCGCCCCTCCACGTAGATGGAGATGGCCGGTCCGACACCCTCTCGGAGGTACTCCAGCGCCTGCTGTTCGTCCGGCGGCTCCTCCGGGCGCTCGAAGTGCTCGCAGTCGCGGCGTGCGCGGTCAGCGAGCGGCTTGATCCGCTCCCAGTACCGCGACCGTTCGGTCATGCGAGCCTCACGAGAGGGTGTGCCGGGTCATCCTTGTTCGTACTCCACGCCTTTCCCGCCGCGGGGGTGCTCCCAGTCGGTGTCAGCGACCACGGCGCACGTCCCGCACTCGACGCACGGCTGGGTGTCGAGGCTGACGACGCGCTCCTCGGTGCCGTCGCGCTCGACGGTCTCCGAGCGATAGCAGCCGCCGCCGAAGTCCTCCGCGCTCACCGGGCACGCCGTGACGGCCGTGCCGCTGGCGTCGTAGGACTCGTCGAGCACCTCGATGTGGGGGTTGCCCACGTCGGTGTTGTACGTCAGGTCGCCGATGCGGTCCGCGAGGTCCGGCGGCTCCACCTGGGAGGGACCGCCCTCGATGGGCTCGCCGAGTTCCTCCCCGAGCACCTGCGGAATCGTCACGTACGACGTCTTCGTGTCGGGAATCATGCCGAGCAGGAACTGGGAGTTGAACAGCGACTCCACGGTTCCGCCGAGCAGGCTGACGCCCGCTCGTCCGACGAACGAGTCCACGAGGGCGTCGGTGAAACCGGAGACGGCGTCGCTCTCTGTCACCGCGCGGGACGCCCGGTACCGGGCCGGCCGCAGGTCGTCCATCACGCCCTCAGACCGGAGTTTCTGTTCGTAGAGGTCGCCGGCCGAACTGGTGCCCCGCGTCCGGGAGTCGACGAACGCCTCCGCGGCGAGCGCCCCCGCCGACACCGCGTGGTTCATCCCCTTGATGATGGGGCCCTGGGCCTGCATCTGGCCCGCGGCGTCACCCACGAGCAGGAGGCGGCCCTGGTGGGGCGAGGGGTGTGCGACCTTCTTCGAGTCCGGAACGAGTTTCGCGGAGTACTCCAGTTCCTCGTAGTCGTCGCCCAACCACTGCGCGAGCAGCGGATGCGTCAGCAGGCCGTCCAGGAGTTGCTGGGGTTCCGCGCGCTCGTCGGCGATGGAGTCGAGGTGGAACACCGTCCCGATGGACAGCGTGTCGTCGTTCGTGTAGAGGAATCCGCCGCCGCGCACGCCGTCGAAGAGGTCGCCCGCGAACAGGTGTGAGGCGCCCTCGCCGTCGTCGACGTCGAAGCGCTCCTCGATGGCGCCCTCCGGCATGTCCACGACGGCTTTCACGCCCTGGAAGTAGTCGTCGGGTTCGTCCCAGTTCATCATGCCGGCGTCCCGCGCGAGTTCGGAGTTCACGCCGTCCGCCGCGATCACGACGTCCGCGCGAATCGGGTCGAGTTCGTCGCAAGTCACGCCCACGATCTCGCCGTTCTCGCGGAGCAGACCGTTCGCGCGTACCTCCGTCAGGAGGCCGCCGCCCGTCTCGCGGGCGAGTTCGTGGACCTGGTCGGCGAGCCAGCTGTCCATCTTCCGCCGGAGCACCGAGTCACAGTACTCGACGCCCGCTTCGTGGACGTCCTCCAGGTCGATGGTGTGGACCTGGTCGCCCGCGACGTTGTGCATGTACGACTCCGTCACGGGGCGCTCCGTGGCTTCCTCGCGGAAGTCCGGGAACAGGTCGTCGAGGGTGTAGGGTGCGGACTCCTCCGCGAACAGGAGACCGCCGGAGACGTTCTTCGACCCGGCGTCGACGCCGCGCTCCAGGACGAGTGTCTCTACACCTTGCTGTGCCAGTACCGCGGCCGCCGCCGCCCCGCCAGGGCCGGCGCCGACCACGACCGCTTCGTAGTGCTCGTAGTCGTCTGTCTCAGTCATCAGATGCACCGCCAGTTGCTGCGAGTTCTTCGACGTCCAGTTCGCCCGACTCCACCGCTTCGGTCAACGCCGGGAGCACATCGAAGAGGTCGCCCTCGATGAAGTAGTCGGAGAACTCCCGGATGTCGGCGTCCGTGTCCGTGTTGACGGTGACGATGGTGTCGGAGTCGTCCATGCCGACCTTGTGCTGGATGGCCCCGCTGATGCCGGCCGCGACGTAGAGGTCGGGTTCGACGATCTGCCCGGTCTCGCCGATCTGGCGCTCCTCGCTTGCGTACTGCTCGACGTGCCCGTCGAAGTCGTACGAGGACGTGACGATGCCCCGCGTGATGCCGAGGTCGGCGTCCTCGAACGCGTCAGCCAGGTCGACGCCGAGTTCCATCCCCAGCGTGGGGTCGTCGCCGATGCCGCGGCCGAGCGCCACGATGACGTCCCGGCCGGTGAGGTCGACGCCGCTGTCCAGGTCGTCGTAGTCCGTGATCTGGACCCGGAACCAGTCCTCCTCGAGGTCGAAGTCGTACTCGTAGACCTCGCCCTCGCGCTCGTCGTCCGGCTCCGGGACCTCGAAGCTCCCGGGAATCACGGACGCGCCCTGCGGGTGGAACTCCCGCGCGGGGTTGTCGAGGCAGAGGATGGTGGAGTACTCGAAGCCGGAGAAGTCCGGGCGCTTCATGTGCAACACGGCCTGGAACTCGCGCTTCTGGCCCTCGCCGTGGGTCTTCGCCGGATTCGAGATGACCGTGTCCTCGATGTACAGCCCCGAGCAGTCGCTGGCGAGGCCGCTGTCGAGTTCGCCCTGCACGAGCGCGGAGAGGTCGCGGCCGTTGTTCGTCGCCGGGAACAGCGTGTACCGCGGTTCGTCGTACTCGCGCCACGACGAGTCCCCCGCCTCGGGGTCCTCGTCGAGTTCGCCGCCCGCGCGCGCCATCGCCGCGAACAGCTCGGTGTACGGCTTGTGGCGGAACCGCCGGAGGCGTTCGTGTTCCTGGGAGACGACGACGTCCGCGCCGCACGCGATGACCTCGTCGGCGAGGTCGCTGACGCCGTCCCCGATGAGGACGCCGACGACGCGCTCGTCGCCGCCGTACGCCTCGTTGTAGCCGTCCATCAGGCTGCGGGCCTTCCCGAGCATCTCCCGGGAGACGTCCAGCAGTTCGCCGTCGTCGGTCTCGCAGTACACCCACATGTCCTCGTAGACGCCGTCCTCGAGGTCCTCGACGTACTGCTTGTCCTCGGTGGGGTGGTTGAGTTCGGGGTACTTCTCCTCGGGCGGGACGCGTTCGATCTCGCCGTCCGTCTCGTCGCTGCCCTGGATGGAGTCGATGCGCTTGTTGACGAGGCGCTTCACGCTGTCGCGGTCCTCGCCGGCCTCCTCCGCCTCGATGATCTCCTCGAGGCGCTCGACGCTGTCGATCGCCTGCAGTTCGTTCGCGAGGTCCGCCGGACTCAGCTCCGTCGGGTCGAGGTCCTCGCCGTCGTCCTCGTCCTCGCGGAACTTCTCGATGCGGGACTCGATGAGTTTCTTCGCGCCGACGCGGTCCTTGCCCGCCTTCTCGGCCTCGAGGATGTCCTCGAGTTCGTCGAGGTCCTCGACGGACTGGATCTCGGGGCCGAGTTCTGAGATGTCGTAGTCGTTCGGGTCGAGTGCCGGCATCGCTAGTCACCCCCCGCGTACTGCGTCAGTTCCTCGACGACGTCGCCCATGGCGTCCTCGTCGCTCGGGTCCACCATCGTCGCGTCGCGTTCGGCTGGCGCGCGCGGAATCGGGTCGACGCCTTCGACGATGGTCGGCGACCCGTCCAGGCCGATGAAGTCCGGGTCGAGGTTGAGGTCCTCGTGGTCCCAGACTGTCAGGTGGTCCTCGTGGTTCTGTGCGCGCGCTCTGGTCTCCTCGCGAAGGTCTTTGTGCTTCAGGCGGTGGGCGGCCTTCCGGTAGGACGGGTCGAACTCGGGGTCCGCGACGACGAACGCCGGCAGCGGCGCTTCCACCGTCTCGATCTCGTCGACGTCGCCCTCTACGAGGCGCTTCGCGCGCAGGACGCCCTCGTCGGCGTCCACGTCGAGCGCGACGACGTGCGTGACCAGCGGCCAGTCCAGGCACCACGCGGTCTGCGGGCCGGTGTGGCCGGTTTCGCCGTCGGCGGTCTTGAACCCCGCGAACACCAGGTCGGGTTCGAGGCGCTTCAGGCCAGTCGCGACGGTGATGGCAGTCGCCCACGTGTCCGCCGCCGCCATCTCGCGGTCCGAGAGCAAGTAGAGGTCGTCGGCGTACACTGACTCCATCGCCTCCCGGAGGACGTCGCCGTATCCGGGCGGCCCCATGCTCATCACGCTCGTGGTGCCGCCGTTGCGGATCTTCGTCTGGAGGGCGGCCCGCAGTGCCGGTTCGTCGTTCGGGTTCATGACGGTGGGCGTGTCCCCGCGCTCGAGGTGCCCGTCCTCGTCGAAGGACACCTGCCCCTCGCGGAAGTCCGGCACGCCCTTGGTTAGCGTTACGCAGTGCATGGTCTCAGGTCCGCCCCGCGCGGCCGGCGTCGACGTCGATGGCGTCGACGGGGCAGACGTCGACGCAGAGCATGCAGTCGATGCACTGACTCTCGTTTGCGGGGTCGGCTTTGAGTTCGGATTCGGGGTGGTCGGGGGTGTCGACCCACTCGAAGACGTCGACGGGGCAGTCCTCGACGCAGGCGCCGTCGGCGATGCAGATGTCGAAGTCGACGGCGACGTGGGTGCCGTGGATGCCGAGTTTCTCCGGTTCGTCGACCGGCCCCCAGACGTCGTGGCCCTCGTGGGTGTCCACTTGCTCGCGGTTCTCCTCGAAGTTCGGGTCTATGGCCATTGATACACCTTACCAGCCAGTCTACATACACTTAAATCTATCAGGAACGTTCATCCGTGACTCGCAAGACGGCGGCGCGACGGCTACGCAGCCGCGAAAAATGGAGAAACGCCAGTCAGGTGTGACCGGACTACGACTTCTGGCGCTTGCCAGCGTTCGTGCTGGGGCGCTGCTTCTCGGTGCCCTTACCGCGGTTCTGGAGGCCGCGAGCGCGGCGCCCCGCGCTCGTCAGGCCGCGGAACACGCGGTTCTTGTGGGCGTCGTCACAGATCCAGTTGAGGTCGTCGTCGTTCTCGATTGCGCCGTGCTCGGGGTCGAGGAGAATCACTTCGAACCACTTCTGCGACCCGTCCTCGCCCACCCAGTAGGAGTTCAGCACGCGGAGGTTGATGAACTTCCGCGACGCGCGCTCCTCCGCGATGCGCTGGAGGTTCTTCGCGCGGCCGATGCGGTTGACGCCTTGGCGCTTCGTCCGGCGGCCCGCCTTGAACCGCGACTTCCGGGCGGTGCCCTTCCGGACGCTGACGCGCGCCACGACGACGCCCTGCTTGGCCTTGTAGCCGAGCTCGCGCGCCTTGTCCAGGCGCGTCGGCCGGTCGATTCGCTCGATAGCGCCCTCGTTGCGCCAGTCCTGCTTGCGCTGCCACTGGAGCTCGGCGAGTTTCCCGTCGTCGGGGTCCCGCCAGGCTTCCTTGATGTGGGAGTAGAAGCTTCGTGTCATGTGTTGTCCGCGGGCGCTTGCGTGGTTCAATCCCGCCGCGCGGCGCGTGCCGCTCGGCCGTTCGGGGACGCGTCAGGTCCCCCGGATCACATCCCGTCCCGACTCGCGTCAGGAGCCCACTGGAGCCCGCTCGCCAGCGAGTTACCGGGGATTCGTCGTGGCGGGGGTTAAGAACTTCGAATCGCCGCGACAGTCCCGCGGACCGCGGTCACTGGTCCACGGCGAACTCGAGGTCCGCCCGTTCGAACCGCAGTCCCGCGCCGCTGGCGCGCTCCACGAGCGTCGCGGCGTCGAAGTCCGCCGGCACCGCGAACACCACGAGGATGCGTCCGGACTCGCCGGGCCCGGCAGTTACCGCCGACTGCTTCGCTCGGAACTCCTGGCTCCGGTTCTCGAACTCCTGGTGGCCGTAGTTCGTGCCGTTTACCGACAGCGCGAAGTCCTGGTTCCGCACGACGATTTGCGAGTCGCCCCCGGTAACGTTCAGTTGAACGAGCACGAACGAGTGCCCGGGCGGCGGCTGATAGGTGTTGTTCGCTGTCCGGAGCCGGTCCTGCACGCGCACGTCCCACTCCGCTGTTGCGGTCGTGTTCTCCGTGGCGGCCAGCGAGAACGCGGTGACCGCCGGTCCCGCGTTCCCACCCCCGCCGGCGCCGACGAACGGCACGAAGCTCAGTACGGTTCCGCCCGCAAACACCGCCGCGAAGACGACGACGGCTGCCACCACGAGCGGCACGACGGGAATCCCACTCGGAATGCCGCTCGGCACCGGCAGCGGGAGGCTGGGCAGCGACGCCAACAGCGACCCGCTATCGCCGTTCTCGGCGTGTTCGGCCACGAGGTGTTCGGCGTTCTCCTCGCGGACAGACGACGCCAGCTCGTTCGGGTCCAGCAGGTGGACGTCGCCCGCGTCCGCGGCGCTCCGAGCGCCCGTCGTGAACCGGCCGCGGGTCGCCATCACGCGCACGTCCACGCCCTTCCGGTCGCAGAACGCCGCGAAGTCCTCGACCTCCGACGCGCCGATCTCGGTGTCTCCGCCGGGGCGGACCCCGATGAGCCCGCGCGTCCCGTCGTCCTTGTCGCCGCCCACGAGGTACGTGCCGTCCTCGTTCGCCTGTACGGACGTCGACCACCCTTTCTCCGCCCAGAACGCGGCCAGGAACTCGGGGAAGCTCGACTCCGGCATCTCCTCGAACATCACGCCCACCTCCTGGCCGGCCGCGTGTGCTGTCGCGTCATGCGGTACGGAAGTACTGTCCTAACCACCACGGTGCCACCTCATAAACGGTCGGGTCCCCGGCGAATCGCCAGCAGCGCCGCAGCGAACAGCGCCACGAGCGTGGTCACCGGCGACAGCGGCACGAAGCCGCCCGAGGACCCGGCGTCGTTGCTCGCCGCAGGCGCGATCGGGTCCGCCTCGGCCACCTGAATCGTCGTCTTCGTGGCTGTCGCCGTCGCCGTCGAGTTGTTGGTCGTCGTCTGGTTCGTCGTCGTTGTCGTTGCTGTCGTCGTCTTGTTCTCCGCGGCGGTCGCCGGCTGAATCACTGCCGTGTCGCGGACCGGCGTGTTCCACGACCCGTAGACGGGGTCGGACTCGTTGAGCTCGCCGTCACCGTCGGCGTCCACGATAGCAGTCGCAGTGACGTTCGTCGGTTCCGCTAGCGTGGTGTTCAGCGGGACGGTGAGGCTCCGGTTCGTGACGGGCTGGAGCGCGTCCGTCACGCCGACCGTGGCGTTGTTCGCTGTCAACTGCACGAACCCGCCGTTGGAGAGCGTGACGTTCTCGAGCGTGACGGAGTCGTCGTGTACGGTCTGTGACGGGAACAGCAGCGAGCCGTTGGCCGCACGCAACCGCACCACGCGCTTGGTTTCGTCGTAGCCGCGGACCTGTAGCGGGAACGTACTCGGCCGGTCGGCGTTCGAGAAGTCGAGGGTCGTCTCGAACGTCCCGTCGGCAGAGACCGTGGTGTCGTCCTGCCAGAGTTTCGCGGCCGGCGGTTCCTGGAGCGCGCGGACGTTCAGCACCGTCCCCGGGAGCAGGTTCGTCTCACCGGTGACCCGAATCGTGTCGCCGTCCCACGGATCGAGGGTGTGCCCCGGCTCCGCGTCGATACTGACCGACGGCTCGACGAGCGTCACGCGTTCGGTGAGCAGTGTCTGGTCCGTTTCGAAGAGCGGATTCTGTTCCTCGTCCACGGTCAGGTCGAACTCGTACGTGTGATTCGACCCACTACCGAGGTCGATGCCCTCGGTGTCGAAGAACACGCCGAGCGTTCCACTGCCGTCGCCGAACTGTGTGTTCACGGTGATCCTGTCGTCGGAGTAGGTCTTCGCGTCCGTGTTCGGTTCGGGATCGAGTTCCTCGACGGATATCTCGAAGCCCTCCCCCGCCAGGTCCGATAGCGATGCGTCGCCGTTGAACGGCGCTCCGATGTTGCTCCCGTTCTCGTCGACGACGAACACCGCGTAGTCACCGGACACGACGTGGTGGTTTGCGCGCCCGATCTCGTCGTGTGTCTGGACGGCGCTCAGCGGATTCCCGCTGTCCTCCTCGAAGTAATCGCCGGGGAGCACGCCGGTCTCGCTGGTCAGGTCGCCGTTCGGACGGATGGTGAGTTTCCCGTACGCTTCGGTCGTGCCGTCGATGGTCACTTCCAGCGTGTACGTGCCCGGCTTGAGCGCTTCGTTGAGCGGCGGCCCGATCAACGTCGCACTCCCGCCGGAGATGAACTCGTTCGCGTTGCCGGTCGACGCGTAGGTATCGAGCTTGACGGTGTGCGAGCCGCTCCCCCCGAGTTCGACGACTGCTTCGAAGCCCCCACCCGAGATGGTGAGGTTCGCGGGTGCCGAGTGCCCGACGGACATCGAGACAGTGTCTCCTCGTATCACCGTGTAGTCCCCGACCGAGGCCGACGCCTGTGCGCTCGCGGCTGCTGGGGCGACGCCTGCGAGCGCACCGGCCAGCACGACGAGCGCTGCGAGGAGGGGGACGAGACGGGTGTGTACCATGGCCGTGTAGAGTTCGGCCGTCCCTACCGCGCGGTCGTATAAATACAGTGGGGTGTTGGGTCAGATGTCGAACAAGTAGCGGACGGTTCTTCGCCCAACCGAACTGTCCCCGTCTCAGCGGTGACTTCAGCGGCCGAGGGATTCGAGTTTCGTTCCTCGCCCGCTCGAGGTGGACACCACCGCACCGACGCTATTCTATATCGCAATAATTGGTTTATTTTCGGTGAGCGCCACCTTCCAGGGGTGGCAGCCAACGCTCAGACACGCGGTCAGAACTCGGTGACCGACGAGAACTCGCCGTCAGCGACGGCGTCAGCGACCGCTGCGACGTCGACGTCCGGGATGTCGCTGGGGTACTTCTGCTGGAAGTAGCTCACGATGTTGTCGACGTCGCGGGCCAGCAGCTCCGGGGCGTTCTCGTGGTCGCTCGGGGTGGCCTGCGGCCAGTCGAACAGCGTGACGCCGTCCTCGTCGACGAAGACGTTGTACTCGCTGACGTCCGCGTGCACGTACCCCTTCTCGTAGGCGGTCGCGATCTCCCGGAGGATCAGGTCCAGGACGCCGCTGGCCTGCTCGGGTTCCAGTTCCGCGCGCGAGAGCTCCGCGCCGTCGATGCGCTCCATCACGAGCGCGTGCCGGTTCTGGTCGACGGGCCGGGGCACGTTCACGTCCGGGTACAGCGTCTCCAGGGCGTCGAACTCCCGTTCGGCGGCTTTGCGGGCCGTGTACTGCCAGGACGTGTGTTCCTTGTCGCTGGTGTAATCCCGGCCGCGGTGGACTTCCCGGAACTGCGTGTACCCCTCGCGGTGGAACTTCAGCGCCATCGGGCGGAACGACTGCACCTCGTAGACGTCGCTCTCCTTGCCCACACCGAGCGGGGCGCCGAATCCCTCGACGGTGTCACGTTCGGCGAACGTGTGCAACGCCAGTGCGTCGTACCCCGCGAACGTCAACTGGACGCCCTCGTACTGGATTGTCTTCCGCTCGAGGAACTCGAGGTCGAGCATGCGGTCGAGCCGGTAGTCGACCTCCTCGGCCGTGAGTCGCGAGAACTCGGGGAGTTTCTCCCGGCTCACCCACTCGGAGAACCGCATCCCGTGCTCGACGCCCGAGAGCAAGTGGAAGTCCTCGGGGTCGAGGTCCGCCATATCGGCGGCGACGTTGCGAACCATTCTGTCGTCTGTAGGTCGCTGCGGCCTAAAAGCCCCGCGGAGCGACGGGTCGACGACGGTTCCGGCGACCGGGGTCGCCGTCAGCGCTGCCTGTGGGAACGTCTGCGGTAAACTGTCTGCCTGGGATTCTGTCGTGCACGTTGCGTCGATTTCGCCCATAGAACTGGCCGAACAGGCGCTCTACCTGTGTTTCGCGGCATTTTACGGGCATTCACTTGCCAACTGGCGATAAACCACATACTACGATATAGAAAACTAGGTACGGCGCCCCGCTGTGCTTTACCTCGAACACGGATTCACCGGCGACTCAGCCGCTACGCTCACAAATTTCGGTGAAAACTGTATGGAATATTGATGCGGGGGTCAGTCCTGGGGGAGTTCCGCCCGCCAGTCGACGACGTCGGACTCCACGAGGAACGTCGCGTACACGCCCTCCGCCCAGTCGTACGCGGCCGGCGAGTCCGTATCGAGGTACATCGCCAGCAGGCCGGTCTCGTCGTCGTAGATGCCGACGCCGACGCGGTCGTCGCAGAGAGTCAGTCCGAACTGTAAGTTCTCGTGCGTGCGGAGCGTCAGGTTCCCGCTCTCGAAGGCAGTTCGCGCGCGCTCCGGATTGTTCCGGATCAGCTCCGCCACCACGCCCGGTCGGAACACGGCGTCGGTCTCCATCCCGTCCACGATTGCCTGGTGGAGGTCGTCGAGGTGGAGCGGATTGATTGACGCCGGGTCGACCCCCCGGAGCGTGTCGGTGCCGGCGACCAGCGACATGAATCGGTTCACCGGGCGGTACGGGTCTCGGGGCGTCGCTTCGGTAGTGGTGGCGTCGGCGAACGCGTCGACGGGGAACGTGAACCGAGTTTCGTGGAACGTCGTCAGCGCCGGTTCGAGTCGCTGCGCGGTGGCGAACGTTTGTTCGAACGCCCGGAGTTCGTCAGCGACGACGTCACCGAGGGCCGTGAGTTCGAGGTGGCCGTCGGGCCGTTCGACGAGATTCTTCGCCTCCAGTTGCCGAGCGACGCGGTGGACCGTCGACCGGGAGAGGTCCAGGCGGTCCGTGAGGTCACTGGGGGTCAGAGCGTTCTCCTGGAGGGTTGTGAGCACCGGTCGCCGCCGGACGACTTCGAGGAGAACGTCGTTTCCCATACGCGAACACATTTGGAATCTGACCAATTAAAACTAGGCCGCCCGATGGAGCGGTTTTTTGCCGTGGCCCGCGAACCGTCCCCTATGACGCTGGCCGACCACGAGTGGCGGCTGATACCCGAGGAATCACGGGACGGCGCGATGCAGATGGCGCTCGAGGAGATCGCCGCTCAGACGGCAGCGGACGGCGGCCCGCGCACGGTGCGCGCCTACCAGTGGTCGCCGTCCACGCTCTCGATGGGATACCGGCAGGAGGCCGAGTCCGTCGACTGGGCCTACTGCGACAGAGAGGGGGTCGACGTGACGCGCCGGCAGACGGGCGGCGGGGGCATCTACCACGACGAGTACGCGGACATCTCCTACAGCATCGTCGCGCCGGCCGACGAACTCCCCGGCGACCTCATGGACTGCTACGAAGTGCTCTGCGAGCCGATTCTCGAGGCGTTCCACGAGATGGGCGTCGACGCCGCGTTCGTCCCCGAGAAACACCCCGCGCTCCACGAGCCAGCGTGTTACCTGCGCGCGCTCCACCCCGCCCACGACATCACGGCCGACGGCCGGAAGATCAGCGGGAACGCCCAGTACCGCACCCGGGACGCGGTCATCCAGCACGGGTCGCTGTCGTACGCGCTCGCGCCGGCCGCCCACCTCGGCGTGTTCGCCGACCCGGGCGTCAGCGAGGCCGTATTCCGGGAGCGGGTGACCAGCATCCGGGAGCAGTCCGGCATCGAGCGCGACGAGGCAGTGGCCGCGCTATCGGACGCACTCGCGGACTGGTGTGACGCGTACGTCGGCGAGTGGCGCGAGGACGAACTCGAGGCTGCGCGCGAACTCGCGGAACAGAAGTACGCCACAGCGGAGTGGACGCGACGGCGCACCGACCCGACAGAGGCGTAGCCCGCGCTCAGTTGAAGCCGAACGTCTCCGGCTCCTCCCCGGACAGCTCCTCCACCGCTTCCCGGATCTCCGCCAGCGGCGGCTGGTCTCGCGTCGGGTCCAGGGGGTGGTCGCCGATCCAGCGGTACCGGACGACGCCGTCGGCGTCCACGAGGAACACGGAGCGTTTCGACCGCGGGAACACCTTGAAGGTGCGGTACGTGACGCCGAACGCGTCCGAGACCTCGAGGTCCCGGTCGGAGAACAGCGGGAAGTCGAGGTCGAGGTAGCTGCTGAACCGGCGGTGGGTGCCCTCGCGGGATTTGCTGGACCCGACGACCCGCACTTCGTCGCTGGACGTGAACCACGCGTAGTCCCGGAACGAACACCACTCGGTCACGCAGTCCGGACTGAAGTCGTTCGTGTAGAACACGACCAGTACGGGCGTGTCCTCGTACAGCTCCGACAACGCCGTCTCCTCGACGCCGCCGTCCGGGTACACGAGCGGCGCTGTCGTCGCCGGCACCTCTTCACCTACCCTGAGCGCGTCCTCGGAACCCATACGGTCAGGACGGACCCCAGCGGGGATAGATGTTCCGACGCTTCGAAGCCCCTATGTCGCGTGCGCCGAACGGGAGTGTATGCGAGTAGGTGCACACGTCTCGATTGCGGGCGGCGTCGACAACGCCGTCGAGAACGAACTGGACGTCGGCGGGAACTGCGGGCAGATTTTCACGCACTCGCCGCAGGTCTGGCAGGACCCCAACATCGGCGAGGAGGAGGCCGCCGCGTTCCGCGACGGGACCGCGGAACACCTCGACGGCCCCTGGGTGATTCACTCGTCGTACCTCGTGAACCTCTGCACGCCGAAAGACGACCTCCGCGAGAAGTCCGTGGACAGCATGCAGAAGGAGGTCGACGCCGCGGACCAACTCGACCTCTCGTACGTGAACGTCCACCTGGGCGCTCACACTGGGGCGGGCGTCCAGCAGGGCCTCGACAACGCCGTGAGCGCGCTCGACGAACTGGACATCCCGGACGGCGTCACCGTGCTCGTCGAGAGCGACGCCGGTTCCGGCACGAAGCTCGGCGGCGAGTTCGAGCACCTCGCGTACGTCGTCGAGGAGTCCGCGCACGACCTGGACGTCTGCCTCGACACGGCCCACATGTTCGCTGCGGGCTACGACCTGTCGTCGGCGGACGCCGTCCACGACACACTCACCGAGTTCGACGACGTCGTCGGCGTGGAACACCTCAAGTGCGTTCACCTCAACGACTCCAAGCACGAGTGCGGCACGAACAAGGACGAACACGCCCACATCGGCGAGGGCCTGATCGGCGAGGAGGGTATGGACGCGTTCGTCAACCACGACCTGATCGTGGACAACGACGTCCCGCTCGTCGTGGAGACGCCACACGAGGACGGACGCGGGTTCGAGTGGAATATCGACAAAGTGCGGGAACTGCGCGCCGGAACGTAGTGAGGGCACGTCGACGGGAACGTGAACGGAGCGAGCCGCGAACTGCGCGGCGCGTTCCCGGTTCTGGATTGTGACCGCCCCGATCTTCGCGGCCCGAACTGTACGGGCTGCTGGCGGGGAACTCCGCGCCGTCGGTCGGTCAAACGGATTTTTCACCTTTGAGTGGCTCTAAGTGAGATGGTGCTGTACGTCGAGGTACGTCCGCTCCAGCCTCGTTCCCGAGCTGTCACGACCTGACACTTAGAGCGCTGGGGTGGGCGTGGCCTGCCCCTCCCCGAACCCGGACCCGTCCGCTTTTCCCCGCACCGTTTGTAGTGGTCGTGTGCGACGCTTCAGTGCCGAGTACCTTGATGAGACCCGCCGCGGGATGTGGGACGAGCGGGACGCTCTCTCGGGCCTGGACCTCGCCGCACGCGACCGGATTCTCGACGTCGGGTGCGGCACGGGCGAACTGACGCGCGTGTTCCGCGAGGAGTCCGACGCAGACGTGTTCGCGCTGGACGCCGACCCGGAACTGCTCGCTGGCGTGACCGCCGACGAGCGCGTGCTCGGTGACGCGACGCGGCTGCCGTTCGGCGATGACGTCTGCGACCTGGTCGCGTGCCAGGCGTTGCTCATCAACCTCCCGGACCCGGCGGCGCCGTCCGGGAGTTCGCGCGCGTGTCGTCGGATCTGGTTGCCGCCGTCGAACCGAACAACGCCGCCGTCACTGTCCAGTCCACCGTGGACCGCGAGCCCGCGCTCGCCACGAGGGCGCGGGAGGCCTACATGGCGGGCGTGGGGACAGACGTCTCGCTGGGGGCGGACGCCACGGACAGCTTCGAGGACGCCGGCCTCGTGGACGTCACTACGACCCAGTACGAGCACGTGCAGGCTGTCTCGCCGCCGTACGGCGAAGGCGATCTGGCGGCTGCTGCACGGAAGGCGACGGGGGAGCGCCTCGCCGAGCAGCGACCGACGCTCG
>NZ_WUUU01000067.1 GCF_009831555.1 Halobacterium bonnevillei
GTCCGACCCCGCGTGGCGGCCGAGCGCTGGTCGCGTTCGGGGGCGGGCACTACGCGCCGCGGCCGACGCGCATCCTCGAAGCGACGGACTGGGGCGTCGGACACGTCGCTGCGGACTGGAGCCTGAGTGAACTCGGCGACCCCCGCGAGCACAGCCACGTCGTCGACCGGATGTTCGATGCAAGCGGCGCCGAACACGCCGTCGTCGACGGCGAGAAGCCGGCCGTGGAAGCGGTGGTCAAGGACCTCGGCTATCGCGTGGTCAGCGAGACGTGGGTCAGAGAGACCGACGGCGTCCCGCTCGCGCTCGTCGACAGTCTCGAAGACGGGGTCTGTCCGGTGGACGACGGACTGCGGATCGGCGCGCCCGCTGTGGGCTACGACGACTCCGCCCGCGACTCTGAGGACGACGACGCCGACGGCTACACTGTCGTCGAGTTTCCCGCCGACCTGCTCGACGCGGCGCACGCCGCAGACCCGGAAGCTACCGTCGAAGCGGCCCGCGAGACGGCGCTCGCGTACGCCACCGAGGAGAACGGGAACCGGCTGACGGGCGTCGCCGCGTTCGCCGACGCGTCGCCCTGGGGAACGTTCGTCGACCGCGTCGTCAGCGTGTTAGAAGACGATTACGACGAGGTGAGTCGCGAGGACGAGGTGCTCACTGCGACGCGGGAGACCTTCGACCCCGCCGCAGCCAGCACACTGGGGGTGCCGGAGGGCCCGAAGTTCGGGCGACTCGCGGCCGGCGAATCGGTCGAAGTTAACGGAAGTGAAATCCGACCCGCGGACGTCGCGCGAACCGAGTCCGTATCGGTTTCGCTGGGATTCCGCGAGTGGGCGCGTGAGCGCGTACGACGCCCGTCCGACGCGGAGGGGAAAGGTAATTAAGCTTCACCTGCTACCCGTTACGCAACAATGGACTCGATTGTGCAGGACGCCATCGACGAGGCCGAGGAAGCGGACTCGGCTTCGGACGCGGGTGACGTCCCGTCGGAGGGCACCTCCTCCAGCGTCCCCACGGGGGAGATGACTGACGACGAACTCCAGGACGTTCTTCAGGAACTCCAGACCACGATCACCGTCGTGGGGTGTGGCGGTGCCGGGTCGAACACCATCAACCGGATGTTCGAGGAAGGCATCCACGGCGCGTCGCTGGTCGCGGCGAACACGGACGTCCAGCACCTCGTGGAGATCGACGCCGACACGAAGATCCTCATGGGCCAGCAGAAGACCCAGGGCCGCGGCGCCGGGTCGCTCCCCCAGGTCGGCGAGGAAGCCGCCCTCGAGTCCCAGGAGGAGATCCGGGACTCCATCGAGGGCTCGGACATGGTCTTCGTCACGGCCGGCCTCGGCGGCGGCACGGGCACGGGCTCCGCCCCCGTCGTCGCGAAGGCCGCCCGCGAAGCCGGCGCGCTCACAATCGCCATCGTCACGACGCCGTTCACCGCGGAAGGCGAGGTTCGACGCACGAACGCGGAAGCCGGCCTCGAGCGCCTCCGCGACGTCGCCGACACCGTCATCGTCGTGCCGAACGACCGCCTGCTGGACTCGGTCGGCAAGCTCCCCGTCCGCGAGGCGTTCAAGGTCTCCGACGAAGTCCTCATGCGCTCCGTGAAGGGCATCACGGAACTCATCACCAAGCCCGGTCTCGTGAACCTCGACTTCGCAGACGTTCGCACCGTCATGGAGAAGGGCGGCGTCGCCATGATCGGCCTCGGCGAAGCCGACTCCGACGCGAAGGCCGCGGACTCCGTGAAGAGCGCACTGCGCTCCCCGCTGCTCGACGTCGACATCTCCTCCGCGAACTCCGCGCTCGTCAACGTCACCGGCGGCCCGGACATGAGCATCGAGGAGGCCGAGGGCGTCGTCGAACAGCTCTACGACCGCATCGACCCCGACGCCCGCATCATCTGGGGGACCAGCATCGACGAGGAACTCGACGGCGAGATGCGCACCATGGTCGTCGTCACCGGCGTCGACTCCCCGCAGATCTACGGCCGCGACGACGCCCCCGAACCGGAACCGGAGCCCGACGGCGGCGAAACCGAAATCGAGGACATCGACTACGTCGAATAGCCCCCGGCGACTGGTCCACTCGTCCGCGCCCTCCACTGCTCCAGCGACTCCCAGAACCCTCGTTGCGACTCCGTGAACCCGCCCGCGAGTCGCTGACTCGCAGTGACCGACGCCCTGGCTTGCTTCGTTCGTCGCGGACTTGGCCTTCAGCGTCCGGTGAGGATGCTGCGATCCAGCATCGCCCGGATTTACGTGTGATGCCCCCCGACCGAGGGGCATGGCACAGGGAACGGACGAGGACGCCGGGAGAACCCTGCTCTCGCCGGGGGAGGCGTTCGCCGCAATCGGCCACGAGACTCGCGTGCAGATTCTCGAAGCGCTCGCGACGGCACACCGGTCCGAGCGCCCGCTGTCGTTCTCGGCGCTCCGGGAGCGCGTCGGGTCGGTCGACTCCTCGCGGTTCAACTACCACCTCGACCAGCTCGTCGGCCACTTCCTCGAGCGGAGCGAGGACGGCTACGGCCTCAGCAGTGCGGGTCAACGCATGGCTGAAGCGATTCAGTCCGGCGCGGTCACGGAGGCCCCAAGGCTGGAGCGCGTGCAACTCGAGGAGTGCTGTCACTACTGTGGCGCCCCCATCGAGGTGAGCTACCGCCACGAACGGCTCGAACTGTACTGCACGGAGTGTTCCGGCACGTACGGCACGAGTAACACCCAGGAAGCCGGTGAGGGCGACATCCCGGCCGAATACGGCTTCCTGGGTCTGCTGAACCTCCCGCCGGCCGGGTTACAGGACCGGGAGCCGTCCGGTGTCCTCCGGTCGGCGCTGTCCTGGCACGTCACCGAAGCACTGCTGTCCGCAGACGGGACGTGTCCGCGGTGTTCGGCGCGACTGGACGGGCGCCTCACGCTCTGCGAGGACCACGACCGGTCCGGCGGCACCTGTGAGTACTGTGAGAACCGGTACGCCGCCCAGCACTCCGCGCACTGCACCAACTGCGTGTACTCGCGGCGCGTGTTCTTCGGCGCGTCCCTGCTCTCGAACACCACGCTGCAGGCGTTCCTCACCGAGCACGGCCGGAACCTCGTCGCCCCGGACTTCCAGCGGTACGCGTCCGTGATGATGGACTACGAGGAGCGAATTCTCGGGACGGGCCCGTTCGAGGCGGCGTTCACGTTCACTGCTGACGGCGACAGCATCACGTTCACCGTCGACGACGACCTATCCGTAGTCGACGTGGCGAGAGAGGACGCGGCCAGTGGTGATGTGAGACCGCCGCGACGCGGTTGAACCTTCGATCACACGCAGAACCACTCGGTTCGATTTCACAAAATACCTGCAGGGAGCGCTTTAGTGAGCGCCGACACTCTCGGAGGCTATGTTGGTCGTAGGTAGCGACGACGGCGCCTATCTCGTCTCGGGCGTCTACGACGACGGTGAGACGGCCGTGGAACAGGTGCTCGAATCGGGCACAGTGATGCGCGTCCGGACGTTCGACGGCATCGACGGCGTGTTCGCCGCGGCGACGGACGGCCTCTACCACTCCCCGGACGGGGAGGACTGGACCACGCTCGATGTCCCCGAGGAGGCCGTGTACTCGGTCGGTGCGAGTCCGGTCGGCGACCGCGTATACGCGGGCACCCGTCCCGCTCGTCTCTACGTCACCCGCACGGACGCCGACGGGTGGTTCGCGGCAAAACCGGAGTGGAGGGAACTGACCGCATTCGGGACTCTGGCCGCTCACGACGACTGGGGCATCGAACGCCACGACGGCGTCGCACAGGTCCGGGACGTCGTGGTTCCAGCGGACGCGCCCGACAGGATCGTCGCGGGCGTGGAGGTCGGCGGCGTCTACGTCAGCGACGACGGCGGTGACACCTGGACCGACCGCGCTATCGAGGGGTTCGACGCGCCCCACACGGACGACGTCCACCACGTTCTCCTCCGGAACAAGAACTCGTTCGTCGCAGCGACGGGGAGCGGTCTCTACAGGACGACTGACGCCGGACGCACCTGGGAGCGTCTCGACGACGGGCGCCGCCAGTGGTACTTCCGGGAGTCGTTCGAACACGACGGCGTCGTGGTCGCCGGTGGGTCGCCGACGCCGCCGAACGGGTGGACCGACGACCGCGACCACGCGCTATTCGAGTACCGCGACGGAGAATCCCTCGCGGCCGTCTCCTCGCCCACGCCCGACGAAGTGGCCGTCGGCTGGTGTGCTAGCGACGAGGGCGCGCTCGCGGCGACGAACCGCGGGACCCTGCTCCACCGCGAAGGAGACGGCTGGCGGCGAGTCGGCACCGTTCCGGTCGCCGAGTCCATTCACGGCCGCTGTATCCCGCTGGCGTGGCACCGGCCCTGAGTGAGCGCGATTGCTGCAGCGAGTCTCGCCGGCACGCGGGCAAACGGCCGAGTGGGGTGGGCCCGGCTTCGCATCAATAGATAAAAGAGCGCTCGCCGACTCAGTACGACTATGGACGTTCCCCTAGAGCTTTCCGCGTATACGCGCGTGCTCCGCCTCGCCAGCACGCCGTCGTGGGAGGAGTTCTCCCAGATTTCGAAAATCGCCGGCGCTGGCATCCTGCTCGTTGGCCTGATGGGCTTCATGATCTTCCTCCTGATGGAAGGCGTCACGTCGGTGATCTAGATGGGCGTGTACGCTGTGAAGACGACGGCGAGCCAGGAGCAGACCGTCGCGAGCATGATCGCGAACCGCGAGGCCGACGAGATCCACGCGGTGCTCGCGCCGGACGCGCTCACCAGCTACGTGATGGTGGAGGCCTCCGACCACAACATCATCGAGCGCGTGATGGAGGAGATCCCCCACGCCCGCAGCCTCGTCCCCGGCGAGTCCGGCATCAGCGAAGTCGAGCACTTCCTGTCCCCGAAGCCGGACGTCGAGGGCATCGCGGAGGGCGACATCGTGGAACTCATCGCCGGCCCGTTCAAGGGCGAGAAGGCGCAGGTGCAGCGCATCGACGAGAGCAAAGACCAGGTCACCGTCGAACTGTACGAGGCGACGGTCCCGATTCCCGTGACCGTCCGTGGCGACCAGATTCGCGTGCTCGACTCCGAAGAGCGCCAGTAACCTCGAGTTTCGACTGCTGTTTTGCGGAATTCGTTCGCGGGCCGGTTCGGCTACTCCAGTTCGGATTCGACAATCGTGTTCCGGAGCGTGCCGACGCCCTCGTAGGTGATTTCGACGGTGTCGCCGGGTTCGACGAGCCCGGGGTTCGCGGGGCTCCCGAACGCGACGACGTCCCCGGGCTGGAAGGTGAACCGCTCGGAGAGGAACGCGACGACCTCGTAGGGGTCGAACAGCATCAGGTCCGTGTTGGCTTCCTGCCGGCGTTCGCCCGCGACGTCAGTGTGCACGTCGATGCCTCGGGGGTCGACGTCGGTCTCGACCCAGGGGCCGAGAGGGCCGGAGCCGTCGAAGGCCTTCCGCGCGCTGCGGCCCGGCTGGTCGAGCGCGTCGAGGTCGTTCAGAACGGTGAATCCGCGGAGGACGTCGGGGACGTCGGCTTCGGGGACGCGGTGGCAGCGCTCGTCGACGACGGCCGCGAGTTCGCCGGCGTACGTCAGTTCGTCCGTGAACGACGGATAGGGGACTGGCGTCTCGTGGCCGACCACGGAGACCGGCGGCTTGATGAAGAAGTCCGGCTGGTCGGGGCGTTCGTAGTCCATCTGGTCGATGGTCGCGGCGTAGTTCCGGCCGACGCAGTAGACAGCCGAGGGGTCACAGGGCGGCGCGAGCGTTCCGTCCTCGCCGACGACGTACTCCGCGTCGTCGGTGACGACTGCGCCGTCGCGGTATTCGCCCTCGACGACGCCCTGGTCCGTGCGGAGTCGCGCGAGTCGCATACCTGGACGTCACTCGGAGGTCGCAAGACGGTTACGGACCGAGGAGCCAGGAGAGACAAGACAGGAACGGGACAAAGCGGCGACGGGAGCGGCGACCGAAATCTAGCTCGTGGTCGCGTGGACCGGCTCGGTGGTGTCGATGGCGTCCGCGGTCTCGTCGCTCAACAGGTCTTCGAGGACGTCGACGTCGAGCGCGTCGGAGACGTCGTCGATGACTCGCTCGCGTTCCCGGATGGCGGCGGCGTCGCCGTCGTAGAAGCGGACGTATTCGGCGCGAGTGTGCTCGTTCAGGCCGTGCTTGATGGCGAAGTAGCCCTCGGGCACGGCGTCACCACAGATCTCGCACTCGTGGGTCTCGTGGTCGGTCACCTGGTGGGCGAGCAGCGCCTCGACGCTCTCGAAGGCGGACCCACAGTCGACGATTGCACACTCCCACCGGGACATGGATGCCCATAGCCTGAGCGCGCAAATAAACTTTGTGTCGGCAGTTCGACCACAATACGGTCTTGTCCGCCAATTGTCGGCTCCACGTCAGACAAATTCTCCCGTGTGAGATCGTCTTAGCCCCTCGTTAACAGCCCACAGTCGATGGCGCCAACGCCCGAGACCGTTCGCCTACGGCCCGGTCTCCGATCCACGGACTGATTGTGGGCAGTTCGGTCGACAGTCGACCCGGGCGGAGTCAGCAGCCGGAGTTTCGACCCGCGTCCGGCTCCGAGACGCCGAGGTGCGTCTGGCCCCAGTCTTCGAGTGCAGTGATCACGGGGCGCAGCGAGCGCCCGCGGTCGGTCAGCGAGTACTCGACGGTGACCGGCTTCTCCGCGACGACCTCGCGGTCGACCACCCCGCTGGCCTCCAGGTCGTCGAGCGTCTCGGAGAGCACCTTGTTCGTCACGGGGCCGAGGTCGTCTGCGAGTTCGCTGAACCGGAGCGGGGCGCCGTCCAGCAGGCGGTGTACGACGACCGGCCCCCACTTCTTCCCGAGGACGTCCATCGTGCACGTCACCCCACACCAGTCGTCGTCCGCGCACCAGTCCGCGACGCAGTCGGCGTCTGGAGCGTCGGTGTCCGGGGCGTCGAGGTCCGGAGCGTCGAGTTCCGGAGCGTCGGTGTCGCGGGTCACACTCGACGGCTTCTCGCGCCAGCCAGAAAGGTATACCTGCGTTGCCCCGCGGGACCGCCACGTCCTCGCTCCAACACGCACCCCCGCTACGTTGCCACGTCGCAGCTGACGCTGGTCGGTCCCAGACACCGCGTCAGTTACCAGCCGTAACCTCGTTTCCGAAGGGGAGCCGGGGACTTATGCGGCCCGTCGCCGACCACGATGACACATGCCCGACGTCACCATCGAGTACTGCGTTCCCTGCGGCCACCTCGAGCGAGCGATCGACACACAGGAGTTGCTCCTCGAAACGTTCGGTCAGCAACTCGACGGCGTCCGCCTCCAGACCGGCGACGGCGGCGTCTTCGAGGTCCGCGTCGACGGCGAACGCGTCTGGGACAAAAGTGACCCGGGCGACGAGACGCCGGTCGAAGCGGCCGCCGACGCGGTCCGCGACCGACTCGACGCCTGACCGCCTCGAGCCACCGACCACTGGATGACTGCCTCCCGACGGACGACGAGACGACTGTGAGCCGGCAATGACGCGGCTGTCCAGCGCGTGGCTCCGACGCCACCAGGTCGGCGTCTACGCAGTCGCCGTCGCACTCGCTCTGGTCGTCGGGTTCGGCCAGCCGGACGCGAGTCCCGGCCTCGAACCGCTCATCAACCCCGTTCTCGCCGCGCTGCTGTACGTGACGTTCCTGGAGATTCCGTTCGTTCGCATCCGGCGCGCGTTCCGGAACCGCCAGTTCATGCTCGCGGCCCTCGGGATGAACTTCCTGGTCGTCCCAGTGGTCGTCTACGGACTGACGCGGTTCCTCCCCCAGGACCCGGTGGTTCTCGTCGGCGCGTACATGGTGTTGCTGACGCCGTGCATCGACTACGTCATCACGTTCACGGAGCTCGCGGGCGGCGACGCCGAACAGATCACCGCAACGACGCCGGTGTTGATGGTCGCCCAGTTGCTGTTGCTGCCGGTGTACCTCTGGCTGTTCGTCGGCCCGCGGGTCGCGTCGTTCATCGAAGCCGGACCGTTCGTCGAGGCGTTCGTCGTCGTCATCGCGGCGCCGCTGACGCTCGCCTGGACGACGGAACTCTTGGGGGAGCGCTCCGGCCGCGGACGAACCTGGCAGCGGGCGATGGGATGGCTGCCCGTGCCGATGATGGGGCTGACGTTGTTCGTCGTCATCGCGTCCCAGCTCCCGCGCGTCCAGGACTCGCTGCGGACTATCGCCGCGGTCGTCCCCGTCTACGTCGCGTTCCTCGTCGTGATGCCGCTGCTCGGGCGGGCCGTCGCCGGGCGCCTCGAGATGGACGTCGGCGAGCGCCGCGCGCTCGTGTTCACGTCCGTGACGCGGAACTCGCTGGTCGTGCTCCCACTGGCGCTGGCGCTTCCCTCGGGGTTCGCGCTCGCCCCCGCGGTCGTCGTGACGCAGACGCTCGTCGAACTCACCGGGATGGTCGTCCTGACGCGGGTGGTTCCGGCCTGGCTGGTCCCCGGAGCGGCTGTCTGACCGCCGGCGTTCGCGGGCGGTCGAAACGCGAGAACCGTAAACAGCTAATTGTCGGCCCTCGAACGCTCGAGTCGTGCCGACGACACGGGTCGACCTCCACGCGAAGGTCCTCGACGACGAGGTTGTGCGCCGGGCGAAAGCCGCGGGCATCGACGTGCTCGTGTACGCGCCCCACTTCACGCGCCTCCCGGACGCCCGCGACAGGGCCGCCGAGTACTCCGACGACGAGTTGCTCGTCGTCCCGGGCCGCGAACTGTTCACTGGGTCGTGGCGCGACCGCAAGCACGTCCTCGCAGTCGGCCTGACCGACCCGGTGCCGGACTTCATCACTCTGGACGCCGTCTTCGACGAGCTCCGCCGCCAGGACGCGGCCGCGCTCGTCCCGCACCCGGGGTTCCTGAACGTCAGCCTCACGCCGACCGACGTCGAGCGGTTCCGGGACACGGTCGCCGCCGTCGAGACCCACAACCCGAAACACCTCCCGTACCACGACAGCCGTGCGCGTGCAATCGCCGACGCCTACGACATCCCGGGGTTCGCGTCCTCGTACGCCCACCTCCCCGAGACGGTCGGCGGCGTCTGGACGGCGTTCGACGCCGCAATCGACTCCGAGGCCGACCTCGTGGACGCCCTCGAATCCGGCGTCCCGCGGCAGACGTACCACCAGCGGGGCGCCCGCTACCAGGTCCGGTCGCTGGCGGAGAAACTCCACCTCGGGTACGAGAACACCTGGGAGAAAATCGACCGCATCCTCCTCTCGGGGACGGAGCCGACCCACCCCCGCCACATCGCGTACGACGGACAGTTCGACGACGTCGCCGTCTACTGAGTCACGGCAGGACGCTCCCGACGTCGAGGAGATTCTGGACCGCGTCCGTGGGGACGAACTCGGGCGCGACGTGGACGACGACGGCGATGGCGGCGAGTTCGAGAGCCGTGATGACGACGGTGACCGGGGTCGCGAACTTCGAGACGGTAGTGACGCCGACGGGGAGGCCGTACTCCTGGTCGAGCAGCGGGTAGAACAGCGCGATACCGCGCTTGCTGCCGACGACGTCGAGCACGTAGTGCGTGGCGACCCCGATCCAGACGTACTGGAGGTTGCCGAAGTACACCGGGAAGACGTACAGCAACGCGAGCACGGGGAGGTTGTGGAGGGTCTTGCGGTGTTTCCCGAAGTCAGTGTCGACGTCCGGGAACAGGGCGCCGAGGACGACAGGAATGAGGACCGCGGCGATCGTGCGGAGGGTTTCGACGCCGCCGGAGGGGTAGAGGACGTACCCGAGACCGATTGCCAGCAGAATACCGTTCAGAATGTGGTCGCCCTTGTTCATTGGCGGAACCCTGCACCCACGCGTACGTCACAATTTCGGTCGACTCCCGGACAGCGTCCGGGTCGCGGCCCCCACGACCACCCGAGTTTCGGAGCGTCGGTCACCTGGGCGACCGCCCGGTCCGTCACTGCGGACCCGCTTGGAGTTCCTCGTGGAGTTTCTCGAGCGCGCGGCGCGCGATCTGCTCCTTGATGGCGACCCTGTCGCCGTCGAACCCGCGGCGCTCGACGGTGGTGTAACTGGACTGCGTCCCCCAGTCGCCGGCGTACGCGACGCCGATGAAGACGGTTCCGACGGGTTTCTCGTCGGTCCCGCCCGACGGCCCGGCGACGCCCGTCGTCGAGACGCCCCACGTCGTGCCGGCGGCGTCCCGGGTCGCCTGCGCCATCTGGCGCGCGACTGGTTCGCTGACGGCGCCGTGTTCGTCTAGAGCTTCCCGGGAGACGCCGAGAGCGAGTTTCGCGTCGTACGAGTACGTCACCCGCGACCGGTCGAAGTAGTCGCTCGAACCCGCGACGTCAGTCAGAAGCGACCCGATGAGACCGCCGGTGCAGGACTCCGCCGTCGCGACGGTGTGGCCGGCCGCCGGGAGCGCGTCGTTCAGCGTCTCCTCGATCGGAGGGTCGGCGGCGTGTTCGCGCATACTGACCGGTACCCGGTCGGCGGCAAAGAAGGTGGTGGGTGACCCCGTCCCGTCCGGGACATCGGTGCCGGCGCACGAGGTCGACGACTGCGGAGCGTCAGATGGTGTCGCGGTCTGTGTACGTGAACCGCTCGGCAATCAGCCCGTCCGCGTCGAAGACGTAGACGTCCGCAAACCCGAGCTCCACGTCCGTGCCGTCCTGGACACCGGAAAACGTCCCACGCACTGCGACCGTGCCGTCGTCCACGAGCAGGTCGTGGACCTCGTGGCGCCCCTCTGAGAGCGGGCGGTCCCGGCGGTAGAACGCCTCGAGGTCGTCCTTCCCGTCGATGCTCGGCTGTCCCGGCCGATCGTAGACGACGTCGTCGGCGAACAGCGCGAGCAGGTCGTCGATGCGGCCGTCGTCGACGGCGTCGTAGTAGGCGTGGATGTGCTCTACGTAGTACGCGCGAAGGTGCGCAGCGTGCCCTTGCACGCGTAGAGGTATCTCTGCCACGGGAATTAACCGTTCACTTCCAGCAAACGCTGCCACGGTCCGCCGAGCGGTCGACGGGGCGAAAGACACTCCTACCGTGGCGGGTATCCCCGTACATGGAGTACGAGGAGCCGCTGTTCTTCCGCGTGATGGAGTACGCGGCCCACGCGGACGGCGACATCATCGACATGGTTTCCGGGAACCCCGACTGGGGGTCGCCGCCCGCGCTCGCGGCGGGCCTCCACCAGTACGCCGACACTGGCGGCCGGGAGTTCCAGTATCCGCCCAGCGAGGGCCTCCGGGAGCTCCGGGAGGAGATTGCACAGCGCCGGCAGGTCGACAGCGACCAGGTCATCGTGACGAACGGCGCAGGGGAGGCGAACTATCTCGCGATGGGGCGCGCGCTCGAACGCGGTGCCGGCAGCGAGGTCGTGATGACCGACCCGGTCTACCCGTACTACCCGGGGAAGACGAACATGCTCGGCGGCGACCAGGTGTACGTCGAGACGGCCAGAGACGGGCGACTGGACCCCGCGGACGTCCGCGAAGTGGTCAGCGAGGAGACGGCGTGCATCATGGCGACGACCCCGAACAACCCCACGGGGGCCGTGTACGGCGAGGACACGATGCGGGAGCTCGTCGCCATCGCCGAGGAACACGACGCGTTGCTCGTCAGCGACGAGGTGTACGACCACTTCGACTTCTCCGGGCACTTCACGTCGGCCCTGGAGTTCGACTCCGACCACCGCGTGGTCGTGAACGCGTTCTCGAAGTCGATGGCCATCACGGGGTTCCGCGTCGGGTACTGCGTCGCGCCGCCGGATCACGTCGGCCCGATGAAGTCCCGGCACATGCTCACGAACGTCGCGACGACGCGCCCCGGACAGGCGGCCGTCCTGCACGCGCTCACGGAGACTGGCCCGGCGTACTACCAGGAGAACCGCCAGCGCCTCGCGGAGCGCGTGGAGACGTTCACGGACGCGCTCGACGACGCGGGCGCCGAGTACACGAAGCCCGACGGCGGGTTCTACGTGCTCGCGCGGTTCCCGGACTTCCCGGGCACGCTGGAGAACACGTTCGAACTCGTCGACGAAGCCGGCGTCGCGGGGATGCCCGGTTCAGGGTTCGGCACCGCCCGCGAGGACTGGCTCCGGTTCGCGCTCGTCACCCCGCGCGTCGAAGCGGCCGCCCAGCGACTCGCCGACTACTTCGCCGACCGATAGACGGTCGTCTGTAGGGGCGAACTGCGTCAGTCGTCGAGAGAGACGGCGTGGCGTCAGTAGCCGCCGGCGTCCGCGAAACACCGGCCGCAGCGGCAGGCGTCGAAGTCGTCGACTGCGCGCTCGACGGGAACGGTACGGAGTTCGTCGTGTCCGAGGTCGTTGGTCGCACCGCACTTGGTTCGGCTGTACGGGTTCTCGAGCCCCTTCTTGTGCACCGTGTGCGTGCGTTCGTTCAACACTCCCTCCATGGCAGCTAGTGACACGCGCACCACCGATAACTGCTCTGGCCAACGACTTCGCCACCGACCGCGAGCCCCAGTTCCAGGGAAGTCCCGCAACCGACGCATTCACCCCGCTGGGTCGCCGAACACAGGCATGGACGAAATCGAGGTCGAGGCCGTCGACACCCTCGACCCCGGCGTGGCGCGCGACACGGCGGAGTACGTGCTCTACGGCGGGAAGGGCGGCGTCGGGAAGACGACGATGGCGGCCGCTACCGCGCTTGCGAGCGCGAACGACGGGACGGCGACGCTGGTCGTCTCCACGGACCCCGCGCACTCGCTGTCGGACACCCTCGAGTTCGACGTGCCGAGTCGCCCCGCGCGGGTCCGCGAGGACGCGCCCCTGTGGGCGGTCGAGATCGACCCGGACGACGCGCTCTCGCAGGCGGGGATGTTCGGCCAGGACGGCGGATTCGCGGGCGGACTGGACAGTCTACTCGGCGGCGCCGCGGGCGACACCGCCGAGGACGCCGCGATGATGCCGGGCGCCGACGAGGCCGCCGCGATGCAGCTCCTCCTGGAGTACATGGACGACGAGCGCTTCGACCGCGTCGTCGTCGACACCGCGCCGACGGGCCACACGCTGCGCCTGCTGGAACTCCCGGAGGTCATGGATTCGATGGTCGGTCGCCTGATGCAACTTCGGGACCGCCTCGGCGGCATGATGGAGGGGCTGTCCGGGATGTTCGGCGGCGACGACGATGCGACCGAAGAGGACCAGTTCGGCGACCTGGACGCGGTCAAAGAGCGCGTGCAGCGACTGCGCGCGGTCCTCACGGACCCGACCCGGACCGACTTCCGCGTCGTGCTCGTGCCGGAGGAGATGAGCGTGCTGGAGGCCCAGCGGCTCACCGACCGCCTCGACGAGTTCGGCGTCCCCGTCGGCACCGTCGTCGTGAACCGCGTGATGGAGCCGCTGGCGGACGCCGTCGACGTCCCCGACGAGGCGTTCGTCGAACCGAACCCCGAGGGCTGCGAGTTCTGTTCGCGGCGCTGGGACGTCCAGCAGGCCGCGCTCGCGGAAGCACAGGACCTCTTCCGGGAGTACGACGTCAAGCGCGTTCCCCTGCTCGCGGACGAAGTCCGCGGCGAGCAGCCGCTGCGCGTCGTCGCCGCGTGCCTCGACTGACCGGTAGCGACCGTCGAGAGAACAGGAGTTTCAGCGGCTGAACCGGCGGACGAGCGCGTACGCCGCGTCCAGCCAGCGGTCCGGGAGGAACCGCGCCGCGACGCCGAAGCGGCCGGCCCGCCCGACCGGATACCGCGACCGCGGGTCCGGACTGACCGCGGCCTCGGTGATGACTTCAGCGACCGCTTCCGGCGGGACGGCGCCGACGCCGTTGACCGCGCTGGCGTCCTCGAAGAACGCGTACAGCTGTTCGTAGGCGCCGCTGCGGTCCAGCCCCCCGATTTCGGCCTCGGCCCGGTCGGTGAAGTTCGTCTCCACGGGCCCGGGCTCGACGACGGCGACGTCGATACCGTAGTCGCTGACCTCGCCGCGGAGCGCGTCGCTCATCCCCTCGAGCGCGAACTTCGACCCGTTGTAGACGCCCATCCCCGGCGTGGCGACGCGGCCGGAGACG
The DNA here is from genome assembly GCF_009831555.1 of Halobacterium bonnevillei. Lineage (GTDB taxonomy): Archaea > Halobacteriota > Halobacteria > Halobacteriales > Halobacteriaceae > Halobacterium > Halobacterium bonnevillei. The sequence goes on from NZ_WUUU01000067.1 coordinate 14,036, forward strand.
CTGGAGACGTTGACGATGGTGCCGTCCTCGCGTTCGCGCATGTGCGGGAGGGCGGCGCGAATCAGCCGATGCGGGCCGTAGACGTTCACGTCGAACTGCCGGTGGAGTTCGCGCGTCGGCACGTCCTCCAGGGGCCCGAGCTGGGCGTAGCCAGCGTTGTTCACCAGGCAGTCCAGCCGTCCGTGGCGCTCGACGACGTCGTCGACGACGTTCGTGCACTGCGCCGGCTTCGTGACGTCCAGTTCGGCCGTCTCGCAGCCCGCGTCGGCGAGCCCCTCGAGGTCCTCGGTGTTCCGCGCGGTGGCGACGACAGTCCACTCCTCGTGCAGCAGCGAGCGCGCCGTCGCGTCGCCGATGCCCGACGAACAGCCCGTGATGAGCGCGACCTTCTCCATGCTCGTGGCGTCGCGCGCCCCGCAGTTAACAGTTGAGTAGTCGGCACCGCGGGGACGGACCTTCAGCCACCTGACTGCTTCAGTTCGTCGGCGTACTCGTCGGCGAGTCGCGTCGGCGCGGGGAGCTTGTATCCCGCGCAGGTGGCTTCCACGACCTCCACGGTCGTCTCGGCGCTGACGCGGTGCCCGGGACTCGTAATCAGGGGGTTGACGTGGCGGCGCTGTGGGTTCGGGTACTGCCGGGACTGGTATGCGTAGCCGATGACCGTCCCGTCGGGCGCGTCCACGCCGTCGTCGGCCTCGACGGCGACCCGAGCGCCCTCCGAGAGCGGGTCGTCCAGTGATTCCCTCGGGGTCCCGCAGAGCAGGTTCTTCGCGACGCCGACCGCCGGCACGTCGAAGAGCACGCCGACGTGCGTGGCGATGCCGGCCTGCCGGAAGTGGATGCGGCCGCTGCCGTCCAGCACGACCACGTCGGCGTCGACGGACAGCGACTCGAGGGCGTCCACGATGGCGTCGCCCTCGCGGAACGCCAGCAAGCCCGGGATGTACGGAATCTCCAGGGGCGCGGACCCGGCGGCGCGCTCGACGACGACGCCGTCCTGGATCGCAACCGCTGCGCTGACCGAGCGCTCGTCGCCGACGAATGCCTGGTCGACGCCCACGACAACCGGCGCGTCGGCGTCGCGCAGCGTCTTCTGTTGGCTTCCCGCGTCTGGATCACCGGTCGCGTCTCGCGGCGTCTCCTCGAACCCGAGCGTCGCGGCGTCGAACCCGTGGTCGTCCGAGAAGACGGCGACGTCGGCTATCTCGCGCTGGAGCGCTTCCATCTCGTCGTGGGAGCGGTCGGGGTCGGGGAGGAACTCGGGGCGGGCGACGTCCATGTCACGGCGCCCGGGCG
>NZ_WUUU01000068.1 GCF_009831555.1 Halobacterium bonnevillei
GCCGCCGCCGGCCCCGCGCGCCCGGCCGCCAGCCCCGGGAACACGAAGATCCCCGCGCCGATCATCGTTCCGACCCCGATGGCGAGACCGCCAGTGAGGCCGATCGTGCGCTCGAGTTCCGACCCCTCCTCGGTGACCGTCGTCTCCCCCTCGGCTTCTGTCGGTTCGGCGACCTGTTCGGGCGACTCACCCGCCAGGTTCGTCGACTCAGCCCCGGCGTCAGTCCCCGTTCCCATACCGACTACGTGTCTCCGGAGTGGAATAAGTCCCCGGCCCGAACAGTCGTGGGACCGGGCGCGCTGTGCCAAGGCCCACGGGGCCCTACTCGCCCAGTTGTGCGTCCGTAACTTCGAGGTAGCCGCGGTCGCCCTCCCAGACGGTGTCGGACTCCAGTTCGATGGGGCGGTCCATGTGCGGGCCGTCCGTCACGAACGTTTCGAACTCGCCACCCTCGCCGAGGACGTGGACGCCGTACTCGTCGTTGAGAGCTTCGAGTTCGTCGAGCGCGCCGTGGTCCAGCGTCCGGCCGAGCCAGGACTCGTCGAGCCCGTACGCGGCCACCTGGAGGATGGTGATTTCGAAGCCCGCGGCGAGCATCTCGTCGCCGAGTTCGCGGGGGTCGCGTTGCCACAGCGGCGCGAACACCTCGCAGTCGAGGCGGTCGGCCATCGCCTCGATGCGGGACGTCTGGAACTCGCTCTCCACGGCGCCCGCGGTCACGCCCCCGAGGCGCCGTCGAGGTCGTCGGCGAGCGCCGCGAGCGCGGCCTCCAGGGGCTCCAGTTCCGCGTCGCCCTGTTCGCCGGACGCCGTGGCGTTCGCCGCGTCGAAGTCCCCGGGTTCGACGTCCACGAGCGGAATGCCGATGCTCTCGGCCGCGAACCCCGCGAGTCTGGTCGCCGGAACGTGGTACATGTAGGAGTCGCTCTCCGGGTGGACGGTCACGAGGCGCGCGACGTCCAGGCCCTCCTCGAGCGCGCGGTAGAGCGCCCAGGAGGAGTCCTTGCCGCCGGAGAACAGGCTCACCCACTGGCCGTCGGTCATGGATTCGATTGCGGGTCGGCGTTGAAATGTCTCGCCATTCAGGGCTCCACCAGGTCCTCGTCGACGTCCTCGAAGTCGACGCCGCTGAAGTGCGTCGCCACCCGGATGCCGACGAGACTCACGAGCACGCCGAGCACGACGAACACGGCGAGGCGTTGCTCGGGGGACAGCGTGAACCCGCGGATGGACAGCGCCCCGAAACTCGCCGCCTGCACCGTCACCGAGTCCAGCAGGTCCGCGCGCTCCATGAAGTACCCCGAGAACCCGCGAACGACGAGGCCGACTGCGAGGACGCCGAACGGGAGGTTGAGGAACGACGTGCGGACTTCGTCGCGCCGGATGACCTCGTCGAAGAGGCGGCCGGCGCTCGCGGCGAGCGCGCCGAGCGCGACCCACGGGACGCTGTAGTACGTGAACGCCATCACGGTCAACAGCGGCGCCGTCTCCCCGGGGAGGTCCGAGACGCCGAGCGCGCCCGCGAACACGCCGACGAGCGCGAGACCCGCGGCGACGACGTACGTCACAATGGACACCCGGCCGGAGTACAGCGCGCTCCGGGCCTGTGTCGGGAGTTCCGCGAGGTAGTCGTCGACGCTCATTCCCTTGTACAGCAGGAAGAGGCCGATGACGGTGGTGATGGAGGCCGCCGCGATGGCGAGGCTCCCCGTGACCATCATCAGCGCAGGGAACACCAGCATGACGATGCCCAGCGGCACGAGGATGGTCTGGCGGAGCTCCTCGTCGGCGAGGAACTGCTTGAGGAGGTAGTAGGTGGACTCGAGGTCGCGGGCCTGCCGGACGACCACGCGGTCGACGGCGTCGACCTGGAGGCGGCTCTCGACGATTGGGACGACGCGTTCGTCCTCCGCGCTGTCGATGACGACCACAGCCGAGTCCGGGTCGTACCGGTCGATGAGGTCGTCCAGTTGCGCGGCCAGCGAGCGGTCCGCGGAGACGCTGTCGCCGCGCCCGGAGACGGCCGCGACCACCGCGTCGTCGTCCTCGTCGCGCAGGTCGCGGGTGACCCGCAGCGCCTCCAGCAGGCAGTTCACGGCCGAGTCCTCGGGGTCGGCGAGCCCCATCTCCGTGACCAGCGACTGCACCGCCTCCCACCCCGCGACCGGCGTGTGCAGCCCCGTCTTCCGGGGAATGTCCCCAGTCCGGTCCACGGAGACCACCAGCGTGCGCATCTATCGTGCTGAGAGTTACGCCGGCGGGATAAAAACCCCGCGCTCGGGTCACCGAAACTCCAGGTTCGTCCCGTCGCCGTCACCGAACACCGACCCGACGCCGGCGCCGAACGCGTACGCCGCCGCAGCGGCCGTCCGACGCGCCCGCACCAGCAGGCCGCGCGGCGGGTCGAGTTCCCGCACCGCGACTTCGTGGCCGAGCACCGTCTCGAGGTGCGTCTCGACGTCGTCTCGCGTTCCGAGTTCGTCGACGAGGCCGCGCTCGGCGGCGTCCCGGCCGACGTACACCCGTGCCTCGGTGTCCTTGACCGCCCCGATGGAGAGGTCGCGGGCCGCCGCCACCTGCTGGACGAACGACTCGTAGAGGTCGTCGACCAGCCCCTGGAGGTAGTAGCGTTCGTCCTCCCGGAGTTCCCGCAGCGGCGTGCCGGCGTCCTTGTACTCGCCGGCGACGAACCGCTCGTAGTCCACGCCGAGGTACTCGGCGAGGTCCGCGGCGTTCAGCGTCGACCCGCGCACGCCGATGCTGCCCACGAGACTGTTCTCGCGGGCGACCACGTGGTCGCAGGCGCTGGCAATCCAGTAGCCGCCGCTGGCGCAGACGTCCGTCGCGTACGCCACGGTCGGACCGTCGAAGTCGGCGACGGCACGGCGGATGTCGTCGCTGGGCACGATCTCGCCGCCGGGCGTGTTCACGCGCACGACCAGCGCCTCGACGTTCCGGTCGGCATCCGCGCGTTCGATCTGGTCGACGACCGCGTCAGCGGGAAGTTGTCGCGGATTCGCGGGAAACGATTCCCCGCCGTCCCGAGCGATCGGTCCATCGACGCGGACCTCGGCGGTGTCGTGTGCGCCGAGCAGGCTGTCAGCGATCCGGGCGGCGAGCCGCAGGAACAGCAGTGCGGTCGCGATGGTCAACAGGACTCCGAGAATCGACGGGCTGTCGGACGGAATCCAGACGAACAACCCCCAGCCTGTCGCGGTGCCGACGAGTGCGCCCGCTCCCAGGACGACCACCCGACCCACGCGTTTCGGTAGCGTGTCCATGCGCGAGAAAACGGTCGCCGAGCCGATAATTCACGGGGCCGAGCCGACGCCACCTCGCGAGTCACCAGTCGCGGTCTATCTGTGTCGTATACGCAAACAGTCGGCGAAACGCGCTCGGCGACGGTGACAACGCAAACGGTCGGCGACAACGATTCGCGGCGCCGGCGCTACGCGGCGGAAAATACGGAGAAAACTGCAGTCAGTGGCGTCCTCAGAGGTGGCCGGACTTCTGGAGTTTGCGGAGGTCCTCGGTGTCGAGGGTCTCGCCCTCCTTGAACCGCTCGTAGATTTCCTCGGCTTCCTCGCGGGCTTCGGCCTGCTCCGCTGCGCGCTCGTCCTCGCGCTCCTCTTCTTCCTGCTTGTCGAGTTCGCGGAGGCGCTTCTGGACGCGCACGAACGCCTCGTGGTGGGCGTCGGCGGCTTCCTGGGCCTCGACGAACTTCTCGTGCATCTCGTCGGCCTCGTCGCGGATGTCGTCGGCCTCGCGGTAGGCCTCGATCATCTCGTTGTGGTGTTCCTGGGCCTTGTCCGCGAGCTCAGTGACCTTCTCGTGGTGCTCGGAGGCTTCCGCCCGGACTTCCTCGGCTTCCTCGACGAGTTCCTCGAGGTTCCCGGATTCGTCCAGCTTCTCCTTGCGGTCCTGGTACTCCTCGCGCTTCTCCTCGATCTTCTCGATGAGTTCGCGCTCGTCGTCCGTGGAGAGGACTTCGGTCTGCTGCTTGAATTCGAGTTGCTCGATCTCCTCTTTGAGCTCCTCGAGGTCTTTGCCCTCGTCCAGTTCCAGGTCCTCTTTGCGCTGCTCGACTTCGTCGAAGAGCTCGTTGGCTTCCGCGTTCAGCTCGTTGCGGACTTCCTTGTGCTCCTGGACGCGCTCGTTGAGCTCGTCGCGCTTCTCGCGGTGTTCCTGGGCCTCGTCGACCTTCTCTCGGGTCTTCGCGTTGAGTTCGTCGCGCTTGGAGGCTCGGGAGCTCGCGAGCTGGTTCAGCTCGTTTCGTCGGTCGCGGAACTGACCGGCGTTCTTGATGAGCTGGCCCTTGGATTTCTCCTGGAGTTCTTCGTCAGTAATGAGTTCTTCTGCGGTCGATACGTCAATAGTTTGTTCTTCCTCAGCCATTGTTCAAACCTCGATGCCATTCCGCTGGGGCGCTGTCGACAGCCGTCGCTCGGAGCGCGTTACTTCCCGGTCGGAAGGAGAACGTCCTGTCATTCTCTCGGGCTGTGCGAGAACGCTCGCAGCGTTCTGGTGACAGGTAGTACTCCGCCACGCCACTTAAAATTTCCGACGAGGTGTACCGTGTAAACAGTTGGCAGGGACCGTATACGCCGTGTCAAAGCACACCACGGATTCCCCGCGAGTACTTAAAGGCCGGGCGCGGAACGTCGCACACAAGTGGCAGACCCGGCTATCCGGGGGCATGGAAGCACCCGAGGGCACGCAAGAGGTCGTCCACGCGCACGGGCACGAGCACGTCGCCGCCGAGCACGCGTCTACCCTGGAACTCACCACCGACGACTACCTGACGCCCGCAGGCGACTGCATTCTCGGCATCGAAGCCGACCGAGCGCCCGCGGACTTCGACCGCGAGTTCGTCGCCGCCTGCCAGGACGCCGACGCCACGATCGCGCTCGTCCTCGAAGCGGACGGTCACCGCGAGACAGTCACCGGCAGTGGCCACTCCGACATCGAGTGCACGAACGACCGCAGCATGGTCGGTCGCACCAGCTCCTACGTCGACGACCGCACCATCTTCGTGGACGCCGACAAAGCCGCCGCTGACCTCGACCGCGACCTCGTCGCCGCGCTCGCAGACGGCGCCGACCTCACTGCCGCCCTCCGCGTCGAGTAGCCCGCTCTCCGGGGGCGTCGCGCAGTCTTTTCCTGCCCGCGGGCCGCACGGCCAGACATGGAGGACGAGCCAGCCGAGAACATCTCCGGCGGCGACGCCGACGCCGGCCGGTTCACGGAGTTCGAACCGGGCGACGGCACGAGTCGCGCGGAAGCCGTCGCGGACCGCCTCGGCGACATCTACTGGCAGAAGACGTACGGTGGCCGGGACGCCTTCGAGTGTCTCGTCCGCACGATTCTCAGCCAGAACACGAGCGACGTCGCCAGCCAGCCCGCTCACGACGCGCTGATGGAGCGATACGACAGCGAGGCGCACCGCGCCTCCGAACGTTCGAGCGGGGAGCGAAACGACCCGCGAGACGGACAGCGCGACCTCGCGGCGTCGCTGGCGGACGCCCACCAGGACGAACTCGCGGAGACCATCTCGTCGGCCGGCCTCTACAACCAGAAGTCCGCGACGCTGATTCGGCTCGCGGGACGAATCAGCGAGGAGTACGGCGGGGAGGACGAGTTCGACGAGTTCGTGCGCACCGAGGACCCCGGCGACGTCCGGGACGCGCTACTCGACATGAAGGGGGTCGGCCCGAAGACGGCCGACTGCGTGTTGTTGTTCGCGGGCGGCCGCAGCGGCGTCTTTCCCGTCGACACGCACGTCCACCGCATCGCTCGCCGCCTCGGCCTCGCGGACTCGGCGGCAGACCACGAGGCCGTCAGGGAAGCGCTGGAAGCAGAGGTGCCCGCGGAGAAGTGCGGCTTCGCGCACACCGCAATGATCCAGTTCGGCCGCGAGTACTGCAGCGCGCGAAAGCAGGCGTGCCTGGACGGCCCCGAAGCCTGCCCGCTGTACGACCTCTGCGACAGGGTGGGCGTCGACGAACTCGCCGAGGACGTCGTCGACCCGGCTGACGCTGCCGACGACTGACCGCCGCACTACGGGTCAGCTGAGACTGTGCCAGCAGGTGTCCGCGAACGACGCCATCGGGACGTCGGCGTCGGAGTCGACGCTGACGAACAGGCCCCGGTACTCGGCTTCCGCGAAGTGGAACGCAGTGAGGTCGTCGAAGCGGTGCATCGTGCAGTGGAGGTCCCCCGCGTCGAAGAGGTCCTCGAGGTGCTCGCGGCTGATGCCTTCGAGCACGAGGTCGCGGTGGATGTCGTCTGCCTGTTCCGCGAGGCGGGCGCTGACGTCGTCCCGGACGAACCGAATCTCGTAGCCGTCCCGGTCGTACTCGGCGACCATGCGGAGCCCGTCTCCAGCGAGCGCTCGGAGTTCGTCGACGAGTGTGTCCTCCCCCAGCATGCTACATGCTACCGAGCCACCCGGTTTGAAAGCTACGGCCGGATTCCGGGTGTGGACCGCTGGCGAGGGACTGTGAACCCGGCTCTGTCAGCCGCTGCTCCCGTTTATCGTCTCGTTGTCGCGGTACGTGAAGTCGTCGTCGGCGGCCGGGCCGGTCGACAGGAACGGGAGGTTGAGTTCCCACTCCGCGACCACGGCGAACCGCGAGAACGGGTTCGAGAGAAAGTCACCGAGGTTGCCGACGCCGTCGAACTGCAACTGAATGTCGATGACGATGACCCGGGTGTCCATCGCCGTGCCGACCGCGCTGAATCCGAAGTCGCCCGGCGCACCGAGGTTCGTGAACAAGTCGAGGTGGACCCAGAACGTAATCCGGGGGCTGTCGTTGCCGACGTCGAAGCGGTAGCCGCCGTCGCCCGCCACTGGCGCGTCCGTCCCGGCTTGCGCGGCGGCGGCGCCGACGAACGCCGTCAACACGACCATCGCCGCGACGGCGACCCGCGCGAATCGCGTGCGTCTCACACTCGTACCTACCGGAACGCGGAGTATAGACCTGGCGGCTCACTCGAAAAATCCGTCGCCGTCGGCGATTGCTCGAATCTGGGGAGCGGGCGGAACGGGCTGTCCGTCGCCGCCGTGCGCGCCTCAGATGAAGCGGAACGTCTCGAGGTTCTTCGGCGCGAACGTCCGCATGTTGAACTCGTGGTAGAGCGCGCTCGAGAGGTCCTGCGTGGAGGACTCGTCGCCGTGCACGCAGAGCACCTTCTCCGGCCGGGGGTTCATCGTGCGCACGAAGTCCTCGAGGCCCTGGCGGTCGGCGTGCCCGGAGAACCCGTCGACGGTCTCGGTGTCCATCTCGAGCTGGAGGCGTTCCGTGCGGCCGCCGTCCTGGCGGTCCGGCATCGGAATCTCGTCCCAGCCGGACTGGATGCGGCGACCCAGCGTCCCCTGGGCCTGGTAGCCGACGAACGTCATCGTGGAGTCCGGGTCCGGACCGATGTGCTGGATCCAGGACATGATGGGGCCGCCCTCGACCATCCCGGACGTCGAGAGGATGATGCACTGGTCGCCGTCGGCGACCTCCTGGCGTTCCTCCTCGCCGCCGTCGATGTGGTTGAACTGGGGCGCGAGGAACGGGTTCTCGTCCTCGTGGAAGATGCGGTCCCGGAGGTCGTCGCGGAGGTACTCGGGGTACGTGGTGTGGATGGCCGTCGCCTCCCAGATCATGCCGTCGAGGTGGATCGGCATCTCCGGGATGTCGCCTTTGCGCATCGCCTCCTCGAGAACGAGCATCATCTCCTGGGAGCGCCCGACGGCGAACGCCGGAATCAGGATCTTGCCGCCGTTCTCGTAGGTCTCGTTGATGACGCGCTTGAGTTTGCGCTCGGAGTCCTCCTGGTCGGTCTGGTAGTCGTTGCGGCCGCCGTACGTCGACTCGAGGACGAGCGTCTCGACGCGCGGGAAGTCGTTGACGGCGCCGTTGAACAGGCGCGTGTCCTCGTAGTGGATGTCGCCGGAGAACGCGACGTTGTAGAGCCCGTCGCCGATGTGGAAGTGCGTGACCGCGCTCCCGAGGATGTGGCCTGCGTTGTGGAACGTGAGTTTCACGTCGGGCGCGATGTCCGTCACGTCGCCGTACTCCAGGGGGATGGTGTGCTTGATCGCTTCCCGCACCATCTCGGAGTCGTAGGGCGGCGTGCGGCCTTCCTTCGCCGCGACGTCCAGGTAGTCCAGCGTCAGCAGACCCATGAGGTCCCGCGTCGGCTCGGTCGTGTAGATGGGGCCGTCGTAACCGTACTTGAACAGCAGGGGAATGAACGCGGAGTGGTCGAGGTGCGCGTGCGTGAGCACGACGGCGTCGATGGAGTTCGCGCCGGCGCCCAGCGCCTCCTGCACCTGGAGGTACGGGACTTCGTCGTCGCTGCCGGGTTTGTCGCCGCAGTCGATGAGGATGCGCGTCTCGGGGGTCGAGAGGATGAACGCCGCGCGGCCGACCTCGCGACAGCAGCCGAGCGTCGTGATGCGGACGTACTCGTCGTCGCTCATCTCCTCTCGGTGGATCTGGCGGCCGACCTTCTCGAGGATGTCGCGGCGGTCGTCGCGCTCGGACTTGAGGAAGTTCCGGACGTTCGAGACGGTGGAGGATTCGATCGGCGGCGTGCGAACGACCTCGGGCGTCCAGCCCGCGGCCTCCGTGATCTCCCGGAGGGTCGAGCCGTGGCGACCGATGACCATGCCGGGTTTCTCTGCCTCGATGACGACTTCGCCGGTGTCCTCGTGGAAGTCGAGGTCCGTGACACCGGCGTCCTCGGGGATGACGTTCATGATGCGTTCGCGCGCCTTCTCCGGACGGGACAGCACCGCGGGGTCCGGGCGGACCGTGATGCGTTTCCGGAGTTTGCTCGCGAGGCGGCGTACGAGGTCGCCGTCCTGGGCGAACTGCTTGGGGTCCCGGGTGTAAACCACGAGTTCGGGGCCCTCGTACTTGACGTCGGTCACCGAGATGTCCGGCGGAATCTCGTTCGTAATCTGGTCCTGTAACTCCTCGAGTTGCTGGTCTACAGTACTCATGATCGGGGATTGAAGGTTCCTGCCTCCGCGTCTCGGTCCCGGCTGGTGACACTCCCAGCACGGCTAACGCCGGCTAGCGAGCAGTTCACAGAACGTGGCGAGTAGTCACACGTTGTCGTCATACCAGTAGGGAGACCGTTCGTTCCAGCCGAATACGGCCGGACCGCGGGGATTAGTACAGGAGAACCCGCTTACCCGGTGATATGCGTTTCCGGTTATAAAAGCCTTCGCAAAGTTGGTAGGTGTCGGCGTTCGACGACGTGCATGGAACTCACGCCGACAGCAGTCGAGCGCGAGCGCGACTGGGTGCGCGAGCGCGCGACCGTCGTCGTCCCGCTGGTCAACGACGTACGCGCGAGCCTCGGTGACGAATTCGACACGCACGTCGACCCGGTGTCAGTCGAGCAGTACGAGCGCGCGGTCGACGACGTGTTCGCGGCCGGCGACCGAGCGGTGAACGTCGCGGCGCTGGTCGCGCTGCTCAAGGACCTCGACGTAAGCGGCGACTACCCGGGGTTCGTCGTCGACGAACTGCTCGGCCGCGAACTCGCAGCGATGATCGCCGGCGAGCAGCCGCTCCGGTTGCTCGCGGAGTCGACGTTCCACTACGCGGACGTGACAGCGACCGACACCGACGGCGGCGCCGGCGCCGACGACCTGGACGCGGCGCTGGCGGCCGGCTTCCAGACGCGACTCCCCGGGTGGTCGTGGATCGAGACGGACAGTCCCTTCGGCGTCCCCCGGAAACAGCGATAATCCTTTGCAGCAGGCTCCCGGGCGCTCTACCATGGAGAAAGTGACCGTCGACGCCGTCGAGAGCCGTCCCAACCCGATGAACGTCCACGACGTCCGCCTGCCGCTGTCGCGCGCGCTCGACGCCGAGCACGTCGCCGTCGTCGAGTACGAGCTCGCGCCCGGCGACCAGTTCGCCGGCGGCATGCACGCCCACCACGACCAGGAGGAGATCTTCTACGTGCTGGAGGGCACGGCGACGTTCGAGGTTGGCGTGGACCGCGAGGAAGTCACCGTCGAGGCGGGCGAACTCGTGCGGTTCCCGCCGGGGGAGTTCCAGAGCGGCCACAACCACTCCGAGGCAGACGTCCGCGCGCTGGCCATCGGCGCACCGGGGGCTCGCCACGACTGGTCGGCCCTGGAGTCGCTGGCGCCGTGTGCGGACTGCGGCGAGGAGACGCGCCACGACGTCCATCCGCCGAACGACGAGGGTGTGATGCAACTGGTCTGCACCGAGTGCGGCGCCGAGATGTTCTAGGGAGTAGCCCTGTAGGCGGGCACTACCGAGTCTGACGCGGCAGGGCACCCGAGTACCGATACAGCGGGCGCTCGGCGGAGTTGCGGCGTCGAAAAAACTGGCGGGTCGGAGGTTACGTCGAGGTTTTTTCGCCGAACTCTATCTCCTCGTCGGGGAGTTCAGGGGCGTCTGCCGGCTCCTCTGTGGCCTCGAGGGTGCGTTCGACCTCGCGCTCGCGGAGTTGTTCGCGCTTCTTCTGGCCTTGGCGTTCGCGGCCACGCTTCGTGTCACCCATAGTGTGTGGGTCGCCCCCACGCCACTTAGTTCTCTCGCCGATACTGTTATCCGCCTCGACAACGACAGCAGAGGGTTCAGCACTCACAGCCCCTTCTCGACGAACTGGGAGACGACGAGGTCCTCCGCGCTCCGCAGGCGGTACTGCACCGTGGACCGCGGGACGCCGAGGGTCTCGCTGAGGTCGTCGACGGTGACGGCCCGGGGCCGCGAGTAGTACCCGTTGTCGACGGCGGCGGACAGCACCTCGCGTTGTTCGGGCGTCAGCTCCGCGGCGACCCGGGACTCCGCGTCCCAGTTACCCGCACTGGAGAGCCGCGACAGCGACAGCGTGAGCCCGTCTCTGAGCTGGGCCTCGATGGTGTCGTACAGTTCGCCGACCGGCTGTTCGTCCGGGTAGAGGACGCGCCACTGGTACTCGTTGCCCTGCCGCCGGGACTCGAAGACGACGCCCGCGCCGACGTGGTCGTGGACGTAGTGCGGAATCGAGTGGCAGTTGTGGACTTCCTCGCGGAACGTGTAGATGGTGCGGGCGTTGGTCGACTCGTCGAGGAGGTGGTACTCGCGGTACGTCTCGCAGTTCGGCCGGTCCAGGCACTCGTTGCAGCGGGACTCGTCGAGGAAGACGTCCTCGAAGGCCGCGAGCGCCGCCTCGGACCCGGCCGCGTGGTCGATGCGCCACATGCGCTCGCGCGTCGTGAAACAGACCGACGTCCACGCGGTGAGGCTGTCGTGTTCGACGAACACGTCCATGAGCGCGTCACTCCCCGGTTCGAACGCGACAGTGAACTCGAACTCTCGCACGACCTGCGGTAGGTCCTCACCCGTTATTTAGCTACTGCTAAGGGGCTGGATTCGCCGAAACACCCAGAGACTGCCGTCCATCAGTGGTAGGCGTGCTCCTGCAGAGACTATACGGAGAGTTGGTTATTGCCAACCAACAGCGGGACGGCGTACGTGTACGTCTCGTCCGCCGCTGCGTATCGTGGCAGCCTGGTTCGTCGTCCCCGGTACTCTCGTGGCAACCCACCTTCACGGGATTTAAGAGCGAGTCAGGCGAGGTTTGGTGTAATGAGCGACGAACAGGAACTCGGCATCACCGAGTCCAAGGAGCACAACCCCGGCGACTGGTACGCCGAAGTCGTCCAGAAGGCGGAGCTCGCGGACTACGCGCCCATGGGCGGATTCATCGTCACCCGGCCCCGCGGGTACGCCCTCTGGGAAGCCATCCAGGACAACCTCGACACGTGGTTCAAGCGGACGGGCGTCGACAACGCCTACTTCCCGCTGTTCATCCCGGAGTCGTACCTCGAACGCGAGAAGGACATCGTCGAAGGGTTCGACCCCGAGGTGGCGTGGGTGACCCACGGCGGCCACGACGAACTGGAAGAGCGACTGGCGGTCCGGCCGACGTCGGAGTCCATCATCGCGCCGTACATGTCCCAGTGGGTGCGCTCGCACCGCGACCTGCCGCTGCGCGTGAACCAGTGGAACTCCGTGGTTCGGTGGGAGGCCACGGAGACGAAACCGTTCTTCCGCACGAAGGAGTTCCTCTGGCAGGAGGGGCACACGGCCCACGCCACCGACGAGAGCGCGTGGGCGGAGACCACGCTGCGCCTCGACCAGTACCAGCGCCTCTACGAGGACGTCCTCGGGATGCCCGTGCTGCGCGGACGGAAACCCGACCACGACAAGTTCCCGGGCGCGGACACGACGACCACCGTCGAGGCGTTGATGCCCGACGGGAAGTCCGTGCAGGGCGGCACCAGCCACCACCTCGGCCAGTCGTTCGCGGACGCGTTCGACATCACGTTCTCCGACGAGGACGAGAACGACCGCACCGCGTTCACGACGTCGTGGGGGCTGTCGTGGCGCGCTATCGGCGCGCTCGTGATGAGTCACAGCGACGACCAGGGGCTCGTGTTGCCGCCGACGGTCGCGCCCAAGCAGGTCGTCATCGTCCCCATCTGGCAGGAGGACACCAGGGAGGACGTCCTCCAGTACTGCTCGGAGGTCGCGGCCGAACTGGAGGCCCAGGGCGTGCGCGTCCACCTCGACGACCGCGACGAGCGCAACCCCGGGTTCAAGTTCAACGAGTGGGAGCTGAAGGGCGTCCCCGTCCGCTTCGAAATCGGCCCGAACGAGGTCGAGGACGAGGAGGTCACCGTCGTCCACCGTCCGGACGGAGAGAGCAGCTTGGAGGACCGCGCCGACATCACGGCCGCGGTCCACGACCACATGGACGAGGTCTACGACAAGCTCTACGAGGCGAACGCACAGCGCCTCGACGAGAACGTCCGCGAGGCGTCCAGCCGCGAGGAGATCCTGGGCACCATCGGCCAGCACGGCGGCTACGTGAAAGCGCCGTGGTGCGGCGACGTGGACTGCGAGGCAGAGATCAAAGAGCAGATCCACGCCGAGATCGTGCTCGTGCCCCTGGCCGAGGACAGCGCGGCGCGCGCGGCCTCGGAGTTCGAGGACGAGCACCTCCCGGAACCCGACCACGAGGGCGAGGACTGCGCGGTCTGCGGGGAGACCGCCGAGCAGACGGCGTTCTTCGCGAAGTCGTACTGACGCCGCCCCACCTTCGTCGCGGAATCGCACGGAGAGCGCCCCTACTTACACCTAATATCTCCTTATTGGTGTACATATTGCCCTTAGTCATTCAGGAGTAGGGTTTTAGTCCGGTGTGGCATCCGCTGGCACATGAGCCAGTCCGACACCACGAGCAACAGCCGCCTCCTCGCGGACCCCGACGAGGAACGGGCGAACTGCGGGGTAGGCGTCGTCGTCGACCTCGACGGCGGGCGGTCCCATCGCGTCCTCGCCGACGCGCTCGACGTCCTGGAGAACCTCGAACACCGCGGCACGACCGGCGCCGAGGAGAACACCGGCGACGGCGCCGGCGCCCTCGTCCAGACGCCCCACGAGTTCTTCGCCGCCGTCTTCGACGACCTCCCCGAGACGTACGCCGTCGCCTCACTCTTCCTCCCGCAGGACCCGGACGAACGCGCTGCCGTCGTCGAGACTGTCGAGAATACGCTCGCCAGCCACGACCTCGGCGTGCACGCGTGGCGCGACGTCCCCACTGACAACAGCGACCTCGGGCAGACCGCACTCGAGTCCGAGCCCCACGTCGCGCAAGCAGTCGTCCACCCCGACGGCTGCGATGGCTTCCAGAAAGCGCTGTACGTCGGCCGTCAGGCCGTCGAGGCCGCCGTCGACCACGACCGCTTCTACGTCTGCTCGCTCGACGAGGACACCGTCGTCTACAAGGGCCTGCTGAAGGGCGAGCAGGTCGCCGACTACTACCCCGACCTCACCGACGAACGCGTCCAGACCGGGTTCGCGCTCGTGCACGCCCGCTTCTCCACAAACACGCTCGGCGCGTGGCACCTCGCGCACCCCTACCGGACCATCATCCACAACGGCGAATTCAACACCATCGACGGGAACGTCAACTGGATGCGCGCCCGCGAGGCCGACCTGGACGCCGCGGGCTTCACCGACGAGGAACTGGAGACGGTGCTCCCGGTCATCGACGACCCCGACCAGTCCGACACCGCCAGTGTCGACAACGCCCTCGAACTCCTGATGCAGACCGGGCGGTCGCTACCGCACGCGCTCCGGATGCTCGTCCCCGAAGCCTGGCAGGGCGACGACGACATGTCCGACGCCCGCAGGGAGTTCTACGACTACCACGCCAACCTGGTCGAACCGTGGGACGGCCCCGCGCTCGTCATCGGCACGGACGGCGACCGCGTCGGCGGCGTCCTCGACCGGAACGGCCTGCGGCCGTGCCGCTACGAGGTCCGGAGCGACGGCACGCTCGTGATGGCGTCCGAGCAGGGCGCCCTCGACGGCGACGTCAGCGAGGTCGAGGAACGCGGCCGCCTCCAGCCCGGCCAGTTGTTCCTCGCGGAACCCGGCCGCGGCGTCGTCGACGACGAGGACGTCTTCGAGGAACTCACCGACGAACAGTACGGCGAGTGGGTCGACGCCGAACAGCGCCGCCTCGAAACCGGTGGCGACGTCCTGCCCAGCGACCCGACCGACGAGCTGCGCGCCGAACAGGCGATGTTCGGGTACACCGAGGACGAACTGAACGAACTCGTCGCGCCGATGGTCCAGGACGGCAAAGACCCCGTCGGGTCGATGGGCGACGACGCCCCGCTCCCGGGCATCTCGGAGTTCAACCACCCGCTGGCGTCGTACTTCCGCCAGCTGTTCGCGCAGGTGACGAACCCGCCGATCGACTACATCCGCGAGGACCTCGTGACGAGCATGGAGACGCGGCTCGGCCGCCAGCGCAACCTCCTCGACGAGTCCCGCGAGCACGCCCGGCAGGTCGTCCTCGACAGCCCGGTGCTCGCGGACCCGGACCTCGACGCCGTCACGAACGCCGGCCGGCCCACGGAGCCCATCGACATCACGTTCGACCCGGACGAGGACCTGGAGACCGCCGTCGAGCGCGTCCAGCAGGCCGCCGCCGACGCGGTCGAGGCGGGCGCGGAGATTCTCGTGCTCTCCCAGCGCGGCGCCGGCGAGCACGTCATCCCGGTACCGAGCCTGCTCGCGACGGGCGCTGTCCACCACCACCTCGTCCGCGAGGGCCTGCGGGCGCGCGTCGGCCTCGTCGTCGAGGCCGGCGACGTCCGCACCGTCCACCAGC
>NZ_WUUU01000069.1 GCF_009831555.1 Halobacterium bonnevillei
GTGGCGCCGTGTTCGCCGCCGTCAGCCGCGACGCTCGGGCCGCGCTGGAACATCCGCCCGAACACGTCGTCGGAGGCGGGTCGCGGCTCGGCCGGGTTGCGCTGGCTGACGTCCCGCATCCGCTGTTCAGTCATCGGCGGACACCTCCGGTTCCCGCTCGGATTCGGACTCGGTCTCCTGTTCGGCCCACGCGAACAGGTCGCGCAGGCGCTCGCCGACGTCCTCGATGTCGTGGTTCTTCTCGGCCTTGCGACGCTGGCGGTACGACGGCCGCCCGGCCTGGTTCTCCGCGACCCACTCGGTCGCGAACTCGCCGTTCTGGACCTGCTCGAGGACCTCCTCCATGTTCTCGCGGACCGAGTCGTCGACGACGGCGTCGCCGCGCGTCAGGCCGCCGTACTCGGCCGTGTCCGAGACCGAGTCCCACATCGCGCCGAGGCCGCCCTCGTACATCAGGTCGACGATGAGCTTCAGCTCGTTCATGCACTCGAAGTACGCCATCTCGGGGCTGTACCCGGCGTCCACGAGCGTCTCGTAGCCCGCCTTCGTGAGTTCGGCGACGCCGCCACAGAGGACGGCCTGCTCGCCGAACAGGTCGGTCTCGGTCTCCTCGCGGAACGTCGTCTCCACGACGCCGGCGCGCGCACACCCGATGGCGTCGGCGTACGCCAGCGCCTCCTGTTTCGCGTGTCCGGAGGCGTCCTGGTAGACCGCCAGCAGCGCGGGCGTCCCCTGGCCCGCCTCGTAGTTCCGGCGCACGAGGTGGCCGGGGGACTTCGGCGCGATCATCGTCACGTCGACGCGCTCCGGCGGCTCGATCTGGCCGTAGTGGATGTTGAATCCGTGCGCGAACTGGAGCGTGTCGCCCGCGTCCAGTTCCGGTTCGATTGCCTCGAAGACCGACGGCTGGACGGTGTCCGGCACCAGCACCGACACGACGTCGGCTTCGCTGGCGGCCTCGACGGGCGTCTCGACGCGGAGGCCGTCGGCTTCGACGGCCGACCGCGTCGACGAATTCTCGCGGAGGCCGACGACGACGTCGACGCCGCTGTCGTCGAGGTTCTGCGCGTGCGCGTGTCCCTGGCTCCCGTAGCCGAGGACAGCGACAGTCTTGTCGTCGACGTAGCGTCGGTCTGCGTCCGATTCGTGGTACACTGGCTGCGTGAAATCTGCGTCTGTCATTTGAGGTGGTCTGGAACGACTGCGGTCTTGGTTTCGCCACGAGCCAGCGCCGTCTGTCCGGTCCGCGCAATCTCGCGGATGCCGAACTGCCGGTAGGCGTCGATGGCGTCGTCTATCTTCTGCTCGTCGCCGGTCAACTCGACGGTGATCGTCCGCGGACCCGCGTCGAGGGTCTTCCCGCTGTACATCTCCGTGATCGCGTGGACCTCGTGGGGGCGCTCCGCGTCGACTTTCACCACCACGAGCTCCCGAGTCACGGCGTCGTCCGCGAGTTCGCGGACGTGGATGACGGGGACGACTTTCTCGAGTTGCTTCTCTATCTGGTCGATGCCGGGGTCCGGTTCCTCGACGACGACGGTGATGCGCGCCCAGTCGTCGTTCTGGGTGTCAGCGACGGTCAGCGACTCGATGTTGAACTGCCGCCGGCTGAACAGCCCGGAGACCCGCGCCAGCACGCCCGGTTCGTGCTCCACGAGCGCGGAGATGACCGTGCGTCGCGGCGGGTGTTCCGCCTCGGCTTCGGGGTCGATGCGGATGCCCTGGGCGTTCCGTCGCCCGGTCGGCCGCTGCCGGTCGGTCGGTGCGGGGCCGGGCAGCCCCTCCTGGTCCTGGCGCCCGCTCATAGGTGATCCCTCGAGAGCGCGAACTGGCCGTTGTCGCCGCCCGACGGCACCATCGGGTAGACTTCCTCGGTCGGGTCGATGTAGACGTCGACCACGGCCGGGCCGTCCACCGCCAGCGCCGCCTCGACGGTGTCCGGGACGTCGTCGTAGTCCTCGATGCGGAAGCCGTCGGCGCCGAACGCCTCGGCGAGTTTGTCGAACTTCGGGACCCACGGGTACTCCGAGGCCATCCGTCGGCCCTCGAAGAACGCGTCCTGCCACTGGCGGACCATCCCGATGGCCTCGTTGTTCAACACGAACACCGTGATGTCCATCTGTTCGCGCACCGCGACGACCAGCTCCTGGCAGGTCATCATGAACGAGCCGTCGCCGTCGAAACAGACCACGGACTGGTCGTCGTCGGCGGCGACGCGCGCGCCGATGGCCGACGGCACCCCGTACCCCATCGCGCCGAGGCCGTGGGACGACACCCACGTCCGCGGCTCGGTGTACGTCCAGTACTGGCACGCCCACATCTGGTGCTGGCCGACGCCCGTCGTGACGATGGTGTCGTCGTCGGTGGCCGCGTCGACTGTCTCGACGACGTACTGCGGCTTCACCGGTTCGTCCTCCGGCGGCCTCGACGGCGTCGAGCCGTCGTCGGACTGGTCCGACGGAACGGCGTAGTCCAGTGGGTACTCGACCTTCCACTCCTGGCACTGGGCCACCCAGTCCTCGGTGTCGGGCGCGGCGGGCATCGCGTCGGCCAACTGCTCGACGACGGTGCCGGCGTCCCCGACCAGCGGGTGGTCGGCTTCGATGTTCTTCGAGATCTCCGCCGGATCGATGTCCACGTGGACGACCTCGGCGTCGGGCGCGAACGAGTCGACGCCGCCGGTCAGGCGGTCGTCGAAGCGCGTCCCGACCGCGACCAGGCAGTCGGTCAGCGACACCGCCATGTTCGCGTAGCCGGTGCCGTGCATCCCCGCCATCTCGAGCGCGAGGTCGTGGTCCTCGGGGAACGCACCGATGCCCGGCATCGTCGTGACCACGGGGACGTCGAACTCGGTGGCGAACGCGCGCACCTCGTCGGTGGCTTCGCCCTTCACGACGCCGCCGCCCGCCAGAATCACTGGCTTGTCGGCGTCGGCGATGGTCTCCGCGGCGGCCGCCACGTCCGCGGTGGGCGCGCGCTCCTGCACGGAGACGGTGCCCGGGACGGCCGGCTCGCTGGGTTCGGCGTCGGTCTCGCCCTGCGTCACGTCCTTCGGGAGGTCGACGACAGTCGGCCCCTGGCGGCCGTGGTCGGCCAGCGCGAACGCCGTGCTGACGTCCTCGCCGACCGTGTCCGGGCTGGACGCGAAGTAGTTCGACTTCGTGATCGGCGTCGTGACGCCGACCGTGTCCGTCTCCTGGAACGCGTCGTTGCCGACGAGTTCGGTCGGCACCTGGCCGGTCAGCGCGACCATCGGCTCGGAGTCCATGTCGGCGTCGGCGATGCCGGTGACCAGGTTCGTCGCGCCCGGCCCGGACGTCGCCATGCAGATGCCGGGGTCGCCGGTCACCATGCCGTACGCGTCAGCGGCGTGTGCGGCGCCCTGCTCGTGGGCCATCGTCACGTGCCGGATGTCCTCGGAATCGTACAGCGCGTCGTAGACCGGCATGATCGCGCCGCCCTGCACGCCGAAGACTGTGTCGACGCCCGCCGCCTCCAGCGACTCGACGACCGACGTCGCGCCTGTGCGCTTCGTCTCGCCGTCGGCGCCCTCCTCGGCCGCGTCGGCCGAGCAGTCCGTGTCGTCGTCCGTCTGTCGCTGGGCGTCGTCGCCCTGTTCGTCCCCGGGTGGACGCTCGCTGTCGCCGAAGTCCGGCACTGCGCCCTGTTCTGTCATCGATACCCCTCGTGCGGTGTGGTGTCGCGGTTGGTGGGTGTGTGGTTCATTTCGCGGCGGTCCCGTCCGGGACCCGTCGTGGATACTGCGGTGGCTGTCGGGTGTTCTCGGTGCAATCCGGTTCGATGGAGAATATTGGTAGGGGTGCTTACGCCCCTACAATACCGATAGCCACACCGCTGGCCGCGAAGAATACCGAACGTGCGGTGTGCGGCTGCATCGTGACCCGTCTTTGTGGCGCCGCGAATAAAGCTGTTGCTGGGCGCGCAATGCTTGCCGCACATCACGCGGTCACCTCACCTCGCTCGCGTTCGACGCCGACTTCGCCGGCGAACGCCCGCAGGACGGACTTCGTGACGACTTCGTCGTCGGCCGCGTGGGCTTTCACCTTCTTCGTGACCGCGCGAACCTCCTGTTCGGTCGGGTCGAACCCCTCGTCTACCAGGTGCTGGCGGACGGCGTGCGTGCCCGAGTGCTTCCCGAGCACGACCTCGCGTTGGGCGCCCACCATCTGCGGCGTCATCACGCCGGGCTCGAACGTCTCGCTGTTCTCGATGACGCCCGCGGCGTGGATGCCGGACTCGTGGGCGAACGCGTTCGCGCCGACCACGGGCTTGTTCACCGGCACCGGGACCGACGACCGGTCGGACACCAGGTCCGAGATCTCCTTGATGGCGGTCGTCTCGATGCCGGTATCAGCGCCGTAGAGGCTCTCGGCCGCCATCACGACCTCCTCGAACGCGGCGTTGCCGGCGCGTTCGCCGATGCCGTTGACCGACACCTGTACCTGGTGAGCGCCGTCCTCGACGCCAGCGAGCGCGTTCGCGGTCGCCAGCCCGAAGTCGTCGTGCGTGTGCACGTCGATGCGGGCGTCCGTGTGTTCGCTGACGAACTCGACCAGCTCGCCGAACCGGCGCGGCGTCGCGACGCCGCACGTGTCCGGGATGTTGATCCAGTCCACGTCGACGTCGTCGACGGCTTCGACGATTTCCGCCAGGTAGTCCGGGTCCGTCCGGGTGGCGTCCATCGGCGAGAACATCACTTCGACGTCGGCGGCCTTCGCCTGCTCGACGGCGTCGACGGACCGCTCGACGACTTGCTCTCTCGTACTGTGCATCGAATCCTCGATCTGTACGTCGCTCGTGGACGCGAACACGTGGACCATGTCCACGCCCGCGTTCACGGCGGTCTCGACGTCCGACTCCACGACGCGGGCGAGCCCGCAGACGGTGGCGGTACAGGACTCGGCGATGTCCGCCACGGCGTCGGCTTCCTGCTCGCTGTTCGCCGGGAACCCGGCCTCGATGACGTCGACGTTCGCGTCGTCGAGGGCGGCCGCTATCCGGCGCTTGTCCTCGTAGCTGAAGGAAGTGCGTGGCGTCTGCTCGCCGTCGCGGAGCGTGGTGTCGAAAATCCGTACAGTCTCGAACTCGTTACGCTGGGCTAACGTGCCCTCGAAGAACCCGTTCCCCCGGACTTGCACCGGGCGCCTCGTTGTGAGACATCGTGTTCCATCCACAGCTCCCCCGCCTATATACGTGTTTCCCCCTGACAGACGCCGCCGCGACTGGATTCCACACGTTCGTTCGGGGACGACTCGAAAACCGCAGGACGGCGGTACGTCAAAGGGGATATTAGGTATTGGGTAGCAGGGGAAGGACTGAATACTCAGCTCGCGGTCGTTTCGCAGGTTTTGCCCCTGTTTTCGGGGGTTCTGTGGGGGTGCGCGGCGTGCGCGCGCTCACCACGGCACGCCGGGGCGTGCTCCAGCACCACTCGGATCAGGTATCCCGGGTGTACTCGCACACCAGACGAATCAGGCCGCCCCGCCCGTACAGTGACCCATTCGACGCCCGGAATGTCGGACTCGGACTGCAGGCCCTCGACCGACAGAACACCGGACGCGGACAGCCCTTGACCGACGGACTCCCGAACTCCCACTGTCAGCCCTGGCCCGCAGACCTGACGGTTCCGATTGCGTCGCCACCCCCTCCACGTCTCCCGATTTCCGGTGACCAAACGATTATGAAACACCGTTGAAACGTACGGGTATGGACCATCCGTACGACTGCTGTCGGAGCACCGACCGCAACCGACGACCGACGACAGAACGCGCGGCATGACGGTACTGAGCACCATCCGCGGCCTCGCCGGCCGCGCGAATCCAGCCTTCGCCACCGGCATCGTCGCCGCTCCGCTCGCCGCGCTCGCCTACGCCACCACCGCCGGCACCCTCCAGGTACACACGTACGTCCACGTCATGGCGGGCGTGCTCTGGACGGGCATCGACCTCTTCATGGCGCTCGTGCTCGGACCGGTCATCGGCGGCCTCGACGTCGAGGACCGCGCGAGCGTCTTCAGCAGACTCACGCCGAAAACGTCGTTCCTCCTGCCGACGCTCGCGACGGTCACCATCGCCAGCGGCATCACGCTCGCACTCCGCATCCCCGCGGTCTTCGACCACGCACACGTCTGGCTCGCGCTGTTCACCGCCACCGCGCTCGTCCCGACGCTGCTCCTCATCGGCTGGCAGTTCGACGCCTTCCGCGACTGGCGCTGGCAAGCCTGGTTCGCCGTCGTCCTCGCGGTCAGCGGCGCCTATCTCGCCGCCACGCTCCCCGACTTCGCGTGGACCGAACCCGTATTCGTCGCCGCGCTCGCCATCGTCGCCGGCCTCTCCATCGTCGGCTTCGGCGTCCTCATGCCCGGCGAAGTCCGCATGTACCAGGAGATGATCTCCGAGACCCCCGACGCCGAACTCATCGGGGACATCGGCCTGCGGAACGCCAGGCTCGCCGGCGTCGAAGGCCTCCTCCAGCTCGGCGTCGTCGCCACCATGGTGTACATCCGCTACGGCGGCTTCTAGTCCCTGTAGACGACGTGCCACCGGATCCAGTGGACGACCCGTCCTCGAAAGCCCCGGCGCGCTCGCGGTCTGCGACTCGCTGTGCGCTCCGCTCACTCCGTTCGCTGCAGTGCTTGCGTCGTCTCGAATCGCGAGCGCGCCGCCCCTTTCAGTCCCACCCGCCGGCTAGCTGCTCTGATTGCTGCCTGTCGGGAGATCAATCGACGACGGGACTATCGGACCTCGGGATCGCGATAGCCGAAGAAATACGGGGTACTCGCGCGATCAGTTCCCGCGGCCCTGCATCTTCTCGTCTTCGGGGAGGTCGACGTTCGCCTCCCCCTTCATGCCGGAGCCGATGTTCGACGAAATCTCCGCGAGGCGCTCGGGGTCGTCCCAGTTGTTCACGGCGTCGACGACCGCGCGACCCATCGACTCGGGGTCCTCTGCGCCGAAGATGCCGGAGCCGACGAAGATGCCGTCGCACTCGTGGTGCATCATCAGCGCCGCGTCCGCGGGCGTCGCGATGCCGCCAGCCGCGAAGTTCACGACCGGCAGCCGCCCCATTTCGGCGGTCTCGTGGACGAGTTCCGCGGGCGCCTCGATGTCGCGGGCGTAGTGCTCGCGCTCCTCGTACGTCATGCCCTCCAGTTCCCGGATGGCGCTCTTGATGGTGCGCTGGTGGTGGACCGCCTGGTTCACGTCGCCCGTGCCGGCCTCGCCCTTCGTGCGGATCATCGCCGCGCCCTCGTCGATGCGGCGCAGCGCCTCGCCGAGGTTCCGAGCGCCGCAGACGAACGGCGACGTGAACTCGCGCTTGTCGATGTGGTACTTGTCGTCGGCGGGCGTCAGGACCTCCGACTCGTCGATCATGTCCACGCCCACGGCCTCCAGAATCTCGGCTTCCTTCGTGTGGCCGATGCGGGACTTCCCCATGACCGGGATCGAGACGGCGTCGATGATCTCCTGGACGTCCGCGGGGTCGGCCATCCGCGCGACGCCGCCGCGCTTGCGGATGTCCGCCGGCACGGCCTCCAGGGACATCACTGCGACCGCACCCACTTCCTCCGCGATCCGGGCCTGTTCGGCGTTCACGACGTCCATGATGACGCCGCCCTTCTGCATCTTCGCGAACCCGCGTTTCACGAGCTCGCTGCCGCGCCGCAAGTCCTCGAGGTCGGTCTCCGTAGCCATACCATGGTCTTGCATGCGACGCCGCTTTAAACAGTTGGTTGCGGAACGAACGGCCACCCCCGGCGGCGTCCGGTGACTCGACGGTCCTGCGGTCCGCCTGGATGCCAAAGGATTAGGGTCGCGGCTCCGACGCACCTGTGATGGCTAACGGAGACGACTTCGACTCGGAGTCGGCCGACGGCCCTGACTCGACCGCGAACGCCGACCGGGGGTCCGAACCGGGGCGCGGGGCGGCGTCGCAGACGGACAGCGGTTCCACGCATCCGGCCGGACGGACGGCGGACTCCGAGCCGGCGCTGGCGTCGGCGGCGGCCCCCGACCCCGAGGAGTCGGTTCGCGAGGCGATCGAACGCTCCCGCAGCGGCGCGCCCGCGGTCGGGTCGGTGGTCCGCGACCGGTTCACGTCCAACGAGATCTTCCAGCGCATCATCGCCGCCGCCGACGAGGAGATCACGTCGGGCAGCCGCGAACTGTTCTTCAGCGCGCTCGCGGCCGGGTTCGCGATCACGATCACGTTCATGCTGTACGTCTCGCTGTCCGCGCAGACGGGCGGCGACCCCGTGCTCAGCGCGCTGCTGTACCCGCTGGGGTTCATCTACATCATCATCGGCGGCTACCAGCTGTACACCGAGAACACACTCCCGCCGGTGGCGCTGACCCTCGAACGACTCGCCAGCATCCCCGCGCTGCTGCGGAACTGGGTGGTCGTGCTCGCCGGGAACTTCGTCGGGGGCGCGCTCGGCGCGACCGCGCTCGCGTTCGGCGGCGTCCTCTCCCCGGAGGCCGCGGCCGTCGCGGTCGACGTCGCTCAGAAGGGCGTCGACACGGCGTGGTGGAGCCTCTTCTCGAAGGCCGCGTTCGCCGGCCTCATCGTCGCCGGCGTCGTCTGGGTGGAGTACGCCGCCCGCGACACCATCTCGCGGATGGTCGTCGTCTACATCGCGTTCCTCGCGATTCCGCTCGGCGGCCTCTACCACTCCGTCGTCTCGTTCACGGAGATGGTCTACCTCGTCCTGCAGGGCGACCTCACGGTCGCCGTCGGCCTCTGGGACTTCGTGCTGCCCGTCCTGCTCGGGAACACAATCGGCGGCGTCGTGCTCGTCACCGTCGTCAACTACTTCCAGACGACCGAGCACCGTCTCGCGTCCGCGCGCTTCGAGGGCGCGGACCGACAGCTCTCGGTCCGCGAGTGGCTCTACGGCGGCTTCGTCGGGCGGTCGTACGTCCCCCTGATCGACCACACCGGCGAGGACGCGCTCGCGGAAGCCGACGACTACCGCATCGTCGTCCCGATATCGAACCCGCGGACGGAGACCGCGCTCGTCGAACTGGCGTGCACGCTCGCCAGCC
This sequence comes from Halobacterium bonnevillei, assembly GCF_009831555.1. Taxonomy (GTDB): domain Archaea; phylum Halobacteriota; class Halobacteria; order Halobacteriales; family Halobacteriaceae; genus Halobacterium; species Halobacterium bonnevillei. Next base: position 9,066 of record NZ_WUUU01000069.1, read on the forward strand.
AGAACGCCGGCGCCACCATCCACGTCGTCCACATCGTGCAGATGCCGGACCGGACGCCCACCGGCTACCGGGCGGACCGCCACGAGCGCATCGTGGAGACGTCCGACGGCCTGATGGCCGGCATCCGGGACATCGCGGACCACCACGGCATCCCCTGCGAGACGTCGACGGTGGTCTCGCATCGCTCCTTCGAGGAGATTTTCGACGTCGCCGACCGGAAGCGCGCGGACCTCCTGGTGATGGGGTGGGGCGACGACCGCCTCTGGTCGAGCGGTCGCGCGGAACGCCCGATCGACGAACTCACGAACCGGCTGCCCGCCGACGTGCTCGTGTTCCGGGACCGCGGACTGGACGCGTCCCGCGTCCTCCTCCCGGTCGCGGACAACCCCCACGCCGACCTGAACGCGGAGGTCGCGCGGTCGCTCCGCCAGACGGAGGGGTCGGAGGTTGCGCTCCTCCGGGTCGTGGACTCGCCCGACGAGCGGCCCGCGGGCAAGCAGTTCCTCGCGGACTGGGCGGCCGAACACGGCCTCGATGACGCGACGTTGCTCGTGGACGACTCCGGGGACGTCGAGTCCGCCATCGCCGCGGAGTGTGGCAACCACACGCTGCTGTTGATCGGCGCGACCTCACAGGGCCTGCTCTCGCGTCTCGTCAGGAACGCCCTGCACTACGACATCGTCAACGACACGGAGACGTCGATGATTCTCGCGGAGCGCGCCACCGACCGCACCATCCTCCAGCGGCTGTTCGGCCGGTAGCGCGCCGACTGCCGACTCCGCCTCGCGACCCGCGACTCGCTCCGCTCCGTCCGCGTTGGTTTCGACGGCTCACGGACGCTATCGTCGTGCCTCCGACCGTCAGAGCTATCTGTAATCCCGACGGCGTCCACGATATGTCGACGCCGGTCCGGTCGGACGTCCCGTGGTACGTCGCGCCGCTCCCGGAGCGGCTGGAGGACTTCGCGCTCCGGTTCGCGTGGCTCATCGTCGCGATCAACCTCGCTGGCACCGCGTTCGGGTTCTGGTACTACCGCGTCCAGTTCGAGGCGACGCCGCTACTCGCGTGGCCGCTGGTGCCCGACAGCCCCGTGGCGACGCTGTTCATCGCGCTGTCGCTGGCCGCGTACAAACTCGACTTCGACGCGGACTGGCTGCACGCGCTGGCCTTCTTCGGCTGCATCAAACTCGGCTTCTGGACGCCGTTCGTCCAGCTCGTCGTGAACGGCCAGGGCGACCTCTGGTGGGCGATGTACTGGTTCCTCGTTCTGAGCCACCTCGGGATGGCAGCCGAGGCCTTCCTCGTGCACCGATACGCGAACTTCTCCGTCCCCGCGGTCGCCGTCGCGCTCGCCTGGTACGGCTTCAACGACGTCGTGGACTACTTCGTCGCGTTCCTGGACGGCCCCCACCACACGCTCCTGCGGGCGGAAATCCTCCCCGGCGGCATCGACCACTCGATTGCCGCCCACGACCACGCCGCCGCGGGCGCAGTCGTCCTCACGCTGCTCGCGACGTTCCTCGCGCTCGCGACGCGCGTGAAGTACCTGGAAGCGCGACAAAGGGGCTGACCTGCCCAGCAGGGCGGGACAGAACGCGAGCGTCCCGGGGCGTTCCGGCGGTCTCCGAGCGGGTGCGTGAAGCCGAGGACGCGGTAGGACGGCTGGAGTGGCTTTTTCACTCCGGGCGACGAGACCACGGGTATGTACGACGCGGTCGCGGACCTGCCCTTGACTGTCGACGCAGTCTCCCTGGAAAGACTAGAGCGCGAGACGCCGGCGTTCGCACGCGCGACGACCATCGTCGCCTTGTCGGGCGCTGGCGAGACTGGTCGCGGCGAGGACGTGACCTACGAAACCGAGCACCACGACGCCCTCCGGGCGCACGAAGCGGAGACCGCCGAGGGCGAAGTGTTCGACCTCGCCGGCGAGTACACGTTCGCGGGGTTCTCCACCGCGCTCGACGACACCGACCTGTGGCCGGTCGACGACCCCGGGCGCGACGACTTCCGGGACTACCGCCGCTGGGCGTTCGAGGCCGCAGGCCTGGACCTCGCGCTCCGGCAGAACGACACCACGCTCGCGGCCGTCCTCGACCGACAGTTCGACCCCGTGCGGTTCGCAATCAGCAGTCGGCTACCGGACGGCGACGCCGCCCGCGTCGAGACGCTCCTGGAGCGCTACCCGGACGCGGAACTCAAACTGGACCCGACTGGTGACTGGCCCGGCGAGACCTTCGACTACCTCGCGGACACCGACGCCGTTCGCGTCCTCGACCTGAAAGGCCACTACGAGGACACCGACGTCGACCAGTCCGCCGACCCAGCACTCTACGAGACCGTCTTCGAGACGTTCCCGGACGCCACCGTCGAGGACCCCGCGGTCACCGACGAGACCAGGGACGTCGTCGCCGCGCACAGCGGCCGCGTCGCGTGGGACGCACCGATTCACGGCCTCGGCGACGTGCTGGACGCCCCCTTCGACGTGCGCTGGCTGAACGTCAAACCCTCCAGGTTCGGCACGCTCGAGTCCCTGTTCGAGACGCTGGCGTGGGCGTTCGACGAGGACGTGGCGCTGTACGGCGGCGGCCAGTTCGAGCTCGGCGTCGGCCGCGGCCAGATTCAGGAGCTCGCCTCGCTGTTCTATCCCGCGGGGCCCAACGACGTCGCGCCGGGCGTCTACAACGACCCGGACCTCCCGGAGAATCCCCCGAAGAGCCCGATTTCGGTACCCCGGGGCCACGTCGGCTTCGGGTTCGACTAGTCGCGGGGTCTGTCGACCCGGCGTCGTCAAGAATTTGGTGTTTGTTAGCGTACCACAAGTTATGGAGTACTTCGTCACCGGCGCGACCGGGTTCATCGGAACACACCTGGTCGAGCGCCTCGTCTCGGACGGCCACCACGTGACAGCACTGACCCGCGACCGCTGGAACGCCGACCACCTTCCCGACGCAGTCACCGTGGCCGAAGGCGACATCACGGACAAGGAGACGATGCGGGACGCGATGGCGGGCGCCGACGGCGTCTTCCACCTCGCGGCCTGGTTCCAGATCGGTCCCGGCCCGTGGAACGCCGAGAAAGCCCGCCGCATCAACGTGGACGGCACCCGGAACGTCCTCGAACTGCTGGACGAACTCGACGTGCCGAAAGGCGTCTACGTCAGCACGGTCGGCGTCTACGGGAACACCGGCGGCGAGTACGTCGACGAGTCCTACCGCTCCCCGCGGTCGTTCCCGTCGGTGTACCAGCGAACCAAGTGGGACGCCCACTACGAAGTCGCCGAACCGATGATGGACGACGGCCTCCCGCTCGTCGTCGCCTCGCTCGGCGCCATCTACGGCCCCGGCGACAAGAGCTACGGCGGGACGCCCCGAACCGGGTTCCAGGGGTTGCTCCGGGGCGACCTCCCGATGGTTCCAGACGACTTCGTGCTGCCGTTCGACTACGTCGCGGACACCGCGGCCGCCCTCGCCGCCGCGATGCAGGCCGGCGAACCCGGCGAGGAGTACATCGTCGCGAGCGAACCGCGGAACATCACAGACGTCTTCGAGGTCGCCGCCGACATCACGGGCGTCGAGATGCCGCGGTCCGTCCCGGGGTCCGCGTTCCGCTGGCTCGGTCGCGGCGTCAGCATCCTCGAGCCGATGGTACGGCCCCCGGAGGGGTTCGAGAGCGAAATGCTGCGGTTCTTCGGGACCGGACCAGTCCTCGTCGACAACGCGAAGGCCCAGCGGGAACTCGGCATCGAACATCGACCCCTGGAGGACGGCCTCCGCGAGTACCTCGCCTGGGAAGTGGACCAGCTGGGGATGGACGTCGATGTGGACGCACCAACCGACAGCGAACCGGCAGTCGGCGCGGAGCCGTGACGCAGGCCCGGCGGAATGGGCGCGCCCTTCCGTGACGGAGACGCGACGCCCCGCGACGCCGCGTCGCTTACTCGTCGTCCCGGTGCGCGCGCACCCACAGCTCCCCGATCCGGGAGAGCCGCGTCCGGTAGGACTTCCCGTGTTCCTCGCGCTCGACGTACCCCTTCCCGCCGGGTCCGAGCTTGTCCACGGTGTACGTGACCTTCGATCGGAAGCTGTCAGTGTACTCCTCGCTGAGGTCGTCGGCCAGCGTCTTCGCGAGGTCGCTGACCGAGTCGAACTCCCCGTGCTCGCCGAGCGTGTACAGGATGAGCTCCTCGAAGGGCTTCACGTTCGAGAACGACGCCACGGGGAGCTCGACGACGTGACTACCGTCGATCTCCTTCGCGCCGATTGTGGTGCCGCGCTCGTCGAACTCCGCGAGCAGGTCGCGGGCGTCCCGCAACTGGTCGGTGACGGCCGGCTCGTCGAGGTCCCCGTCCGCGACCGCTTCCAGGAGGTCGGCGCTCGCGCGCAGCTCCTCGGCGAGCTCTGTCTCGAGGTACTTCTCGGGGGCCGTGTAGTACGTGTGGATGCGCTCGCGGTCCTCCGGGTGCTCGACCATGATGGAGTGTGCGGCGGTCGCGAACGCGAACGACACCGTCCGGGGCATCGACGCGATGTTCACCCAGACCTCGCCCTCGGGGTCGGCGTCGAGTTCGTCCTCGATGAGGTCGAACGCCTGCTCGAAGGCGGCGTCGTAGTCGTAGACGTCCGACACCGACACGCGCTCGGTTTCGGCGCCGAGCAGGTTCCGGAAGTCGTCCTCGAGCTTCTGGGAGATGCGCTGGCTGTACTCGACGTTCGCCTCGCTGCCGACCGCGCCCTCCAGGAGAATCACGCGGTCGACGACCAGCTGCTCGCGCACCAGCGGCGCGATGAGCCGGTCGTAGTCGAACCCGACCGGGACGACGTGCGTCTGCATACCTGACCCAGGGGACTGGCTCGTATAAAAACCAGGAGACTCGCAGTCCTCGGTCCGCTACCAGGTCGTCGGGCCACGTTGCCTCCCTACTCGCGTTCGCTGGCCCCCTCCGGGCCGGATAATTTCCACTTCAGCAGGCTGGCTTCGCCGCGCCGAAGGACAGTACTGACCGTGGATTTGTCCACGTCGAGCTCCTCGGCGACGTCCGCGAGGCTCGTCTCTCGCGGGACCTCGAAGTACCCCATCCGGAGCGCCGTCTCCAGCACGTCCCGCTGGCGGTCGGTGAGCAGCCCGCCCCCGTCCTCGTGTCCGACCACGAACTGGGCCTCGAACGCCAGCGGACTGTCCTCGAGACCCGTTCGCACGCGGTCCAGCTGGGCGCGCGTGCCGGTGATGTCGAAGTCGAACCACCCGTCCTCGACGACGATGGGGTACTCGGGTGCCAGGTCCGACTGCTCGACGAACTCGTAGAGCGCCGTCTCTGTGGTCCGGTACCGGACTAGCAGCCGGTCGGCGGTGACGTCCAGTGGCTCGTGCCAGACGACCTGCGGGTGTGCGTCGAAGGCGTCGGCGACCGCGTCGGGATCAGCGGTCCGAGCCTCGCCGAGTTCGACCGCGCCATCTTCGTCCCTGAGTCCCGTCAGCAGCCTGAACGTGGCGTCCGGGAACTCGCGGGAGACCTCCGCTATCCACGTCTCAGGGGGTAGCTGGACGCGGAGTTGCGCGCGAATCACGCGCCACCACCACGCACTCGAACCAACATGTTGGGGTAGGGACTACGTGACTGTCGAACCACCGTAAATTCGATGGTCGAAACCGTCACGCCCGGTACGTCCTCCGGGTACGGCCCCGCCGCAGTACTCGTGGAACTCCACGACCGGAACCCGTCGCTCGCCGCAGTCACCGTGCTCATGTCGGCGCTGTTCGCCGGCTTCCTGGTCGGAACCGCGACCGATCCAAGGACCCTGGCCGGTGAGCCAGTGTGGCTCAAGCCCGCGAAGTTCGCGGCCAGCATCGCGCTGTTCACCGGGTCGCTCGCGTGGCTGACCCCGCACCTCGCCGCGCCCGACGGCGTGGTCCGAACTGCCAGCCGCGGCATCGCCGCGGGCG
>NZ_WUUU01000070.1 GCF_009831555.1 Halobacterium bonnevillei
GCCGACGTGTCCCCGTTCTCCTCCGACGGTCACAGCCGCTGTCGTCGTCGGTCTGCCCGCCGGCCTCGCTGCGAACGAGGGACCGTCTGGGCGGGCGGCCACTACCTCGGCTTGCTGGCGCGCGCCCGCCGCTCGGACATCGAGAGCACCCTCCCGGGCGCGGTCCGCTACCTGTCCGTGCTCGCGTCCGGCACCACGGACGAACGGGACCTGCTCTCCCGCGTCGCCGACCGACCGGCCGCGTACGGCGAAACCGCGGCCGCGTTCCGTGACGTCCTGAACACCGCCGACCTCACCGGGAGCGTCGACCGCGGACTGCGCGTGGTCGCCCGCGACACGCCCAGCAGGGAGGTGCTCGCGCCGTTCCTCCTGAAGCTCCGCGAGCACGCCGCCCAGGGACCGGACGCAGTCTCCCAGTACCTCGAACTGGAGTCCCGGATGCTCGCGAACCGCCGCGAGCGCACCCGGGAGCGCGCGGCCGGCTTCCTCGAACTGGTCGCGGAACTGTTCATCGTGTTGCTCGTGTTGCCAGCGCTGCTGGTCATCGTCGCCACCGTCTTGAGCGTGCTCGCGCCCGGGCTCGGCAAACCGGTCGCGACGCCGCTCGGGACGGCGACGGTCCGGGAACTGCTCGTGTTCGGGAGCGGCGCGTTCGTCCTCGTCGTCGGCGCGCTCGCCGCGCTGGCGCTCGGGTACTCGGTCGTCGGCGTCGCCGGCGCGTTCGTGGTCGGACTGCTCGTGCTCGTCGTCGTCGGCTTCCCCATAACAGTGAGCGTGACGGGCGTGCGGCCGACGCTCCGCGGGAGCCGAGCGGAGGCGCGCCAGTTCTACGACCACGCCGCGCCGGTCGCGATGAGCAGCCTCGGGAAGGTGTTCCAGAACCGCGTCGACCTCCTGCTGGTCGGCGCGCTCCTCACAGCGGTGGCGGCGGGCATCTACAACGTCGTCCTCGTCCTCGTCGCGATCGCGTGGATTCCGCTGCTCTCGTTCAATCAGCTGCTGCCGCCGGTTGCCTCGCGACTCTACTCCGACGGCCAGGTCGGTACGCTAAACGACGTCTACACGTCGGTTACGCGCCTCATCGTCACCAGCGTCGTCCCCATCATCGCCGTCCAGTTGGTGTTCGGCAGGGAGTTCCTCGCGCTGTTCGGCCCGGCCTACGTCCGCGGGTACGTTCCGCTGGTCGTCTACCTGGGCGGCGTGTTCGTCGGAAGCGCCGTCGGGGCCACCGGCTGGCTGCTCATGATGACCGACCACCAGTACGCCCGGATGGCCCTCGACTGGTTGCTCGCAGTCCTGAACGTCGCCCTGACGTTCCTGTTCGTCCGCGAATTCGGCCTCGCCGGCGCCGCGCTCGGCACCTCCATCGCCGTCGGTGTCCAGAACTTCCTCCAGGCGCTGTTGCTCAGACGCTTCGAGGGCCTGTGGCCGTTCGACGCGTCCTTCCTCCGCCCCATCGCCGCGGGCGTCGCCATGGCCGCCGTGATGTTCGCCGTGCAGACGTCGGTCGACAGCCGACTGACCGTCGCCATCGGGGTGGTCGCCGGGCTACTCGCGTACTCGGGAGCGCTTCGAGTGATCGGCATCGACCCACGGGACCGGCTTGTCGTCGAAGAACTGTCGAGTCGGTACCGCGCTCGCATCCGCGACGCTACACAGTTCTGAATCGGCGGGCGGATTCGCGCTCCCAGCACGCTGCTGTGACGGGTCGATTTGAACCGCCCGGTAGACGGACCTCGCTCCGCTCGGCTGGGTCCGGCAGGGTTCAATTCTACACCGACCACTGCAGTCGAAACCGGCCTCGGAGATGTACCTCCGCGGTCGGTTTCGTCGAAGAAGTAGCGGGAGGTAGATTTGAACTACCGGTCTCCGGGTTATGAGCCCGGCGGAATCTCCTGGCTATCCCATCCCGCTGCATTCCATCGTAGCCCGCTCCGTCAGTTAAGGGTTCTGTTTCGGTCGCCGTGTGGGAGTTAGTCCACACTCAGACACCGAGTTCTTCGAGCAGCGTGTCAGCGGCAGCGCTGGAGGAACCGGGGCCGCGTCCCGTGACGAGGTCGCCGTCGACAGTAACGCTGACGTCGTCGTCGAGTTCGGCGTCCCAGTTCCCGCCGGCGGCTTTGACTTCGTCCTCGACCCAGTACGGGAGCTTGCGACCGTCAGGCATGCGGTCGTGGTCGTCGACGATGCCGTCCTCCCACTCGTTCGGGAATCCGGTGACGTCGCGGCCGTCGACGAGGAAGTCCCCGTCACTAGCTCTGGTGAACGCGAGGAGTCCGGCGGCGTGACAGACGACGAGCGCCTTCCCGCTGTCGCCCTCGACCGCGTTTCGGAGGAGGCGTCGCGCGTCACGGTCCTGGTTGACGTCCCACTCCGTCCCGTGGCCGCCCGGGAAGACGACCGCGTCGTAGTCCGCGGCGTCCACTTCGGTGACGGAGACCGGGTTGTTCAGGCGTTCGTCGGTCTCGTCGACCTCGCGCACCCACGCTGCGGTCTCCTCGCCCACGTTCTCGGGGTCGACGGAGCGCTCGTCGACGACGGGCGGGCTGCCGCTGGACGTCGCGACCGTGATGTCGAAGCCCTCGCTGTCCAGCGTCGTGAGCGGTTCGACGCATTCCTCTCCCCAGTAGCCTTCCTCGCTGACGACGAATAGTGCAGCCGGCATGGACGCCAGTAGACGAGCGGGGACTAAAAAACAGCCGTCCGTCCGTCCGTAGTGCCGCTTCTCGAATCGAACGCGAGTGGCGTCCCGGCAGCCGTCAGGTGGCGGACGGAAGCGTCGCGTCGACGGCCGGATAGAATAGCGGACCCGTCGTGTCAGCCGTCGCCGTGTTCGTCGACGATGACGACTTCGCCGTCGACGACGTCGACGTTGATGAGCGTCTTCACGTCGATGCCGCTCTCCTCGAGCTCGTTCGGGCCGGTCTTCTTGATGACGGCGACGACGTCCGCGACGTCCGCGCCGATGTCGTCGAGCGCCGTGGTGATGGAGGCGAGGGTGCCGCCCGTCGAGAGGACGTCGTCGAGGACGAGCACGCGGTCGCCCTCGGTGACGTCGTTGATGTACATCTGGTTCTCGGAGTAGCCGGTCTCCTGGTGGAGCGGGACTTCGCCGGGGAGGCCGTACTCGCGCTTCCGGATGACGACCAGGGGGATGTCCGTCATCAGGGAGACGGCGGTGGAGATGTGGATGCCCATCGCGGCCGGGGTGACGATCTTGTCGACGTCTTCGAGTTGCGCCTTCCGGATGATGCGGATGACGATCTCGCGGAGGAGCGCCGGCTCCAGCATCGGGACGCCGTCGCTGATCGGGTGGACGAAGTAGTGGTACCCCTCTTTCTCGATGATGGGCGCGTCGAGAAGCGACTGCTGCAGCTTATCCATGCCGGAAGTACTTGCGCCGGCAATAAAAGCTGACGGAACCAGACTCGTCGGGGCCGCTCAGAGGATGGCCGTCACGACGACGGCGATTGCGAGCATCACGACGACGAGGAAGATGCTGGCGCTGGTGTCCGCGCGCAGCGAGACGCGGTCCTCGCCGACGACGCGGCCGCGGCGCGCCCGGCGCACGGACCACGGCGACCGAGTCCGTCGCGGCGCGGACGACGAGGCGGTCGACGGCGGCGTACAGTTCGGTGACGCCGACGACGAGCACGCGGGTCGCGCGGAACGTCAGCGGGTTGTAGACGTCGTCGACGTCGGGGACGTACTTCACGCCCGAGAGCGGGCGTTTCACGAGCGCGAACCCGACGAGGCCCGCGACGGCGAGCACGACGCCCTCGAGGATGTGGTCGACGGTGTACGTGTGGTAGACGTGGGAGACGACGGCCTCGCTGGTGACATCGAACGGGAGCACGGCGAACAGCGCGTCCGGCGCGAGACCGTAGAGCACGCACAGCGCCGCGACGGCGACCATGCCGACGGCCTGGCCCCGGTTGGCGTCCTTCACTGTGCCGTCGTAGCTGCCGTGGAAGAACGCGTAGTAACCGAACTTGATGAAGGACATGAACGTGCCGACGCCCCCGACCAGCAGCAGTATCTCCAGGCTGGTGTAGCCGGCCACCGAGAACGGGCCGTACCCGAAGTCGTAGTGGCTCGCGGAGATGACGATGCCCTTCGAGACGAACCCGTTGAACCCCGGGAAGCCGGCGATCGACAGCGCCGCGACGGTGAACGCCCCGGCGGTAATCGGCATCTCGCGTGCGAGGCCGCCGACCTTCTTGAGGCTCTCCTCGCCGGTCCGGTAGATGACGACGCCGGCGGTCATGAACAGCAGGCCCTTGTAGAGGATGTGGTTGAAGACGTGCGCGAACGCGCCGGCCTGCGCGAGCGCGGAGCCGATGCCGACGCCGGCGACCATGTACCCGACCTGGGACTGGATGTGGTACGAGAGCAGGCGGCGCATGTCGTTCTGGAACAGCGCCATGACCGCGCCGAAGACGGCCATCGCGCCGCCCATGTACGCGACGGCGACGTTGCCGTCGGCGGGGAACACGCGGTACATCCCGTAGACGCCGGTCTTCGTGGTGAACACGCAGAGGAAGACGCTGGCGGCGATGTGCGGCCGCGGGTACGTGTCCGGCAGCCACGCGTGCAGGCCGATGAACCCGACGTTCACGCCGACGCCGAGGCCCGCGAGCACGGGCGCGACGGAGCCGGCGAGGCCGACGGATTCGGGGCCGCCGGGCACGCTCCCGAACAGGAACGTCCCCGTCTCGGCGAAGTGCCAGACGATGGCCCCGAGGAACAGCGTGCCGCCGATGCCGTGCAGCACCGCGTACCGGAAGCCCGCGCGGACGGCGCGGCCGCCGTAGTGCCAGACCAGGAGGGTGCTGGTGACGGCCATCAGCTCCCAGAAGAAGACGAGCGAGAGCCAGTCGCCGCCGAAGACGGCGCCGAGGCTGGTGCCGACGTACCCGAGCGCGAACGCGGTCTGGAGGTTGTCGGCGTCGCTGGCGTACGAGTACAGCACCCCGACGGCGCCGATGAACCCGAAGATGACGCCCATCAGCGTGGAGAACGGGTCGACGTTGAACAGCACCGCGTCGAACCCGAACAGCGACACCGGGAGGTGGGCGCCCTCGGCGACGAGCCAGACGTACGGGACGACGGCCGCAGTTGCGAGCACGCCGAGCGCGTGTCCGGCCCGCCGACCGAGGAACGGCAGGACGACGGCGGCCAGCAGGACGGGCAGGAACGGCGGGACGAGGGCGTCCATCAGACCACCACCCCCATCGCGGTGGCGCCCGCGACGATTTCACGCACGACCTGCAGGAACACCGCCGTGTCCGGAACGACCCCGAGGACGACGGAGCCGGCGGCGGCGAACAGAATCGGGCCGAGCATGAACCACGTCGACTCGCTGCCGTTCGGCGCGAACCGCTCCCAGCCGACGGCGCGGCCGTGGCCGCTCCCATTGCCGTGGCCCTGCCCGTCGTCGTGGCCCGCAGTAGCGGCCTCCTCGTGGCCGCCGTCGGCGCGCGCTTCGCGCCCGAAGTAGCCGCCGAGGTTCGCTTCGACGAGCGGTTTCTCGTCGGACCGCTCGGGCGTCTCGAAGAACGCGGTGTAGACGACGGGCCAGAAGTACGCGATGTTGAGGATGCCGGAGACGAGTAGCGCGACGGTGAACAGGACGTAGCCGCTGGAGACGGTGCCGATGAGCAGGAAGTACTTGCTCACGAACCCGGCGACCAGCGGGATGCCCGCCATGCCGGCTGCGGCGACTGCGAACGCGCCCATCGTGAGGGGCATGCGCTTGCCGATGCCGGCCATGTTCGAGATGTCGTCGGTGTGAGTCTCGACGTGGACGCGCCCGCGCAGAAGAACAGGGTGAGCTTCATGAACGCGTGCGCGGGAATGTGCAGGAGGCCGCCGATGAGCGCCCACTTCGCGGCGTCCCCGGTACCGAGCGCGGCGGCGCCGCCGACGGCGATACCGAGCACGATGTAGGATAGCTGGCTGACGGTGGAGAACGCCAGTCTGCGCTTGAGGTTGTCCTGGCGGAGCGCGATGACGCTCGCGGTCAGGAGGGTGAACGCGGCGACCGCTGCGAGCACACCGCCGACGCCGAGTTCAGCGACGAGGTCGATGCCGAAGACGTCCAGGAGGACGCGCGCGACCCCGAACACGCCGCTCTTGACGACGGCGACTGCGTGCAGGAGGCCCGAGACGGGCGTCGGCGCGACCATCGCGTCCGGGAGCCAGGAGTGCAGCGGCATGAGTGCGGCCTTCACGCCGAAGCCGGTGACGAGCAGCGCGAACGCGACGCGAGCGAGCGTCGGATCCGAGTTCGCGAGGCCAGCGATGCCGCCGGCGGTGAACGCCGTCGTGCCCGCGAGGTGGACGACCAGCAGTGTCCCGCCGAGGACGGCGACGCCGCCGCCGAACGTGTACGCGAGGTACTTGCGGCCGGCGGCGCGCGCCTCGTCGGTCTCGTCGTGGGCGACCAGCGGGTACGTCGCGACCGTCAGGAGTTCGTAGAACAGGTAGAGGACGACGAGGTTCGACGCGAACGCGACGCCCACGGCCGAGGAGACGCTGCCCGCGAACGCCGCGAAGTACCGCGTCTGGCTGTGTTCGTCGAGGCCGCGCATGTAGCCGATGCTGTAGAAGCTCGTGACCAGCCACAGCGTGCTCGCGACGAGTGCGAACAGCAGGCCGAGGGCGTCCGCGCGCAGCGTGAGGTCGATGTACGGCACGAACGGCCCCAGTTTCGTCACGTAGACGTCGCCGCGGAGCGCGGCGGGCACCATGCTCGCGACGAGGCCGAGTTTGCAGACGGCGGCGAGCACGGTCCACCCTTCCCGGAGGTTCGGGCGGCGGTAGGACGCCAGAATCGGCACGACGGCGACTGCCGACACGAGCACTGCAGCGAGCGGCCGGAGTGAAGTGATGTCAGTCATGAGAGGAGTGCCTCGATTGTGGACTGCAGAACGTCTCCATATCCGAACACGGCGAACCCGAGCGCGACTGCGAGGACGGCAGCGGCGACGACTGCGGCGTACATGCCGAGCGACGCGCTACCGGGGTCACTGCCGCCCAGGTCGCCGCCGTCCGGGAGCGCGCCGTCGGCCCGCTCGACGGCGGGTTCGAGGTCCGCGGTCGGTTCGCGGAAGAACATGCGTTCGACGAGGCGCGCGAAGTACGCCAGCGTCAGCAGCGTGCTCCCGACGATGACCGCGAGCAGCGTCCACGACCCGGCTTCGGCCGCGCCGACGGCGATATACCACTTGCCGGCGAAGCCGATAGTCGGCGGGACGCCCACCATCGCGACGGCGAGCACGCCGAAGACCCCCGCGCCGACGGGGGACCGTTTGACGAGCCCCTCGTACTCGTCGACGCTCCGGGCGCCCGTTTCGGTGGCGACCAGGCCCGCGGTCAGGAACAGGCCGCCCTTCATGATGGCGTGGCCGACGAGGTGGACGGCCGCGCCGGTCAGCGCCGTCACGTTTCCGATGGAGATGGCGGCGACGATGAGACCGAACTGCGACACCGAGGAGTACGCCAGCATGCGCTTGACCTCGGACTGCGAGACGGCCAGCAGGCTGCCGAGCAGGATGCTGATGATTGCGCCGCCGACCAGGAGGGCGTGCGCGAACGGGTTCGCGTCCAGGAACGCGGTTCCGAAGACCGTGAACACGACCCGCAACAGCGCGTACGCCGCGACCGTCGACACGAGCGCGGAGATGAGGCCGCTGACCGTGTCGGGGGCGCCCGCGTACGCGTCCGGCTGCCAGGTGTGCAGCGGGAACACGGCGACCTTGATGAACAGGCCGACGACGATGAGCGCGAACGCAGTCTGCGTGAGCGTCGCGGTGTAGCCGTTCGCCGCGAGTTTCACCGCGAGGTCGGCCATGTTCAGCGTCCCCGTGTCGATGTACGCGTACCCGACGCCGAGCAGGAACAGCGACGCGCCGACGGTGCCGACGAGGAGATACTTCAGCGCGGCGACGGCCGACCGACCGCGGTCCCCGCTGGCGACGAGCGCGTACGCCGACAGCCCCGTGATCTCGAGGAAGACGTACATGTTGAACAGGTCCGCGGTGACGCTCATCCCGGTGAGGCCGGCGACCAGCAGCATGAACACCGCGTAGAACGGGTTCGAGCGCGGGCCGGCGCGGCGGGCGTACGCGAGCACGCCCAGGGACACAGCTGCGATCAACACGAGCATCGTCCCAGTGAGGCCGTCTACGACCAGTTCGATGCCGTACGGCGCTTCGAAGCCGCCGACGACGTACGTAATTGTGCCCTCGCCGAACGCCCGGACTGCGAGTGTGACGGTGACGGCGAGCTGCGCGGCGGTCGCGGCAACGGCGACCGGCCACCCGCTCTTCGAGCGCACGAGCGCCGCGAGGAACGCGACCAGCGACCCGAAGATCGGGAGTGCGACGACGAGCGCGGCGAGGTCACTCACTGCCACGCACCTCCTGGAGCGTCTCCTCGTCGAGGGTCCCGTACTCCGCGTAGATGCGGACGACCATCCCGAGGGCCACCGCCGTCAGCGCGACGCCGACGACGATAGCGGTGAGGATGAGGACGTGCGGCAGTGGACTGACGTGTGGCGCGTCCATCGTCAGGACGGGCGGGTTCCCGCCTTCGACGTACGCCGCCGCGATGAAGAACAGGAAGATTCCGGTCTGGAAGATGTTCATGCCGATGACTTTCTTCACGAGGTTCCGGGATGCGATCATCACGTACGTCCCGATGCCCAGCAGCAGGAACGTCGCGACGTAGTAGTCCCGGGAGACGAGCAGGTCCATCATTCTGAATCACCGTCGTTCTTGCCGGCGTCGATGGCGAAGAACAGCCCCGTGATGGTGCTGGCCACGATGACGCCGATGAACAGTTCGACCGCTTCGATGCCGTACTTCGTGGCGTGGTAGATACCGAGTTCCGTCTCGATGACGTGGTACTCGAGGAAGCCGCCCCCGAGCGCGACGGTGCCCACGCCGATCGCGAGGAACGCGGCGACGCCGACCGACAGGATGGCGACGAGCGCGGACTCGCCGACCCACTCGCGGAGCGGATCGATGCCGAACGCGATCCCCAACATGAGCATTACGGTGGCGACGATGACGCCGCCCTGGAAGCCGCCGCCGGGGGAGTCCGCGCCGTGGAACATGATGAACAGCCCGAACGTGAACACGAACGGCGACACGATTCGGACTGTCGCCATGATGATCGGGCTCTCGACGTAGTTGCGGACTTCGCCGATGGTCTCTGGGGAGGACTCGCTCATGCGAACACCTCCTTGCCGAGGACGACCAGCAGGCCGACGCCCGCCGAGTAGACGACGACCGCTTCGCCGAGCGTGTCGAACCCGCGGTACGCCGCGAGCACGGCCGTGACCGCGTTCTTCACTTCGACCTCCGAGTACGCGTTCTCGAGGTAGTACGTCGTCACCTCGGAGGTGAGGACCGCCGTGTCCGGGCTCCCGATTTCGGGCAGCGCGCCGAGCGTCGTCAACAGCACCCCGACGAGCAGCACCGAGACGCCGAGCGCCGGCCAGTCGAGGCGTTCGATCACGCGTTCGCCCGATGGCCGCACGGTCTTCGCGATGGTCAACAGGAACAAGACGGTGGTGACGCCGGCGCCGACAGCGGCCTCCGTGAGGCCGACGTCGGGCGCCTGCAGGACCACCCAGACGACTGCGATGCCGAGGCTGTACGTCGCGAACGCGATGATGGCGCCGAGCACGTCACGGAGGACGGCGGTGGCGAGCGCGGCCCCGAGGACGAACGCCAGCAGCGGCAGTTCGACGTTCATTCCGACTCACCCTCCTCGTCGACGGTCCACGGGTCGATTCCCTGGTCGGCAGCGGCGCGAGCAATCGCGTGGGCCGCGGTCGGATTCGTGAGGAACATGAACAGGATGAGCAGGGCCGCCTTCACCGTGGAGATCTCCGCGCCGAAGGTGAGCGCGACCGCTGCCAGCGCCAGGCCGGCGCCGAGCGTGTCGCTTTTCGACGCGCCGTGCGTGCGGGTGTAGATGTCCGGCAACCGCAGGAGCGCGACGGCGGCGACGAGCGCGAAGAACGCGCCCCCGGCCACGAGCACTGCGACCGCGATCTCCTGAGGCGTCACAGCACACCACCCCGTTCGACGGTGAACTTCGAGATGGCGATGCTCATCAGGAAGTTCAACAGCGCGTACACGATGGCGATGTCCAGCGCCGCCCGGTTCCCCGTCGCCGCCGCGACGAGCGCGAGGACGACGACGATGTTGGTGCCGATGGCGTTCACCGCGATGACGCGGTCCTGCATCGTCGGTCCGCGGACCACGCGGAAGACGATGACCAGCGACACCAGGATGAACGCGCCAGCACCCGTTAGCAGGATGTCGGGGACGAGGCTCACGCGTTCTCGCCCTCCGTGACGGCGGCTTCCTCGGTGGGCGCAGTCTCTTCGGCCGAGGTGCGCTCTTCGCCGGTGCGTGCGCCGCGCTCGCGGGGCGTCGCGATACGGGCGGCGCTGCGCCCGTAGAACACGAACCTGACCGCGCGTTCGAGACCGCCGTCCAGCAGGTCCTCGCGGGCGCTGCGCGTGAGACTGTGCACCGTGAAGTGGCGCTGGGAGACGTCGACGGTGAGCGTCCCCGGCGTCAGGGTGATGCTGTTCGCGAGCGTCGTGGCCGGCATCTCCGACCAGACCGCGGCGTCGAACTCCACCACCCGCGGGTCGATGGGGAGCCGCGGGTGGAGGACGACGTACGCGATGTGGAAGTTCGCCTTCACGATCTCCCACAGCAGGAACGGGACGTACAGCGTCATGCGAGCGAGCCGCCACGCGAGGCTTGTCAGGTCCACTTCCCCGCGGGTCGTGATGCGCCACAACAGGCCGGCGACGATGGTGGCGCTGACCGCGCCCGTCGCGAGGTCGAACGTCGACAGCGTGCCGCCGACCACCAGGTAGAACGCGTACGTCGAGCAGAACAACACGACGAACTGCCCGAGGCCCGCGGGCCGAGTCAGCGGATTCCGTCGCGTCGGCCGTTCGACCGGTGCGAGGTCGACGTCCAGGCCCGCCGAGGACAGTTCCCGCTCCAGCGGCGGGAGCAGCGGCGCCATCCCCTGGGGGTTGAACTCGGGGTCCAGAACCACCGTCTCGATGCCGCGCTCGGCGGCGTACTCCGTGATGACGTCGGCGTAGTCGCCTGGGTTGAAGAGGTACTCCGCGCTGCCGATGAGAGCGGTTTCGACCGCTACCTGGTCGGCGTCGTCGCCCAGGTCCTCCTCGACCCAGACCTCGATGCGGGCGAGCAGTTCTTCGGCGTCCGCTGCGGCCGTAGTCTCCTCGCCGGCGTCGAGGCGCTCCGAGAGCGGGTAGACGAAGTGCAGCGTCGGCCGGCCGGGTGCGTCGCGACCCCGGTTCGCAACGTGCGCGACCGTCTTCCGGAGGGTCACCGAGTCGTCGACCGGGACCAGCAGGTCGCCGCCCATCAGGTCACCTCCGGGAGTTCGGGCCACCGGGCCGACGGCGGCCGCGTAGCTGGCGTCATTTTCGTGTTCGGCGAGTGGGTGTGGCGTATGATGATACCTTCGGTTTCACCCGCGATTCAGTGGCGGCGAACGGGCGTAGAAGGGAGCACTACTGCCGTGGCGCGCGTTCAAATCGCGTCCGCGAGCTCGTCCGCGACGCGGTGGCCGAGTGCGCGCTTGCTACCCGCGAACTCGGAGACGTCGTCCCGAGTCACGAACAACACCCGGGTCTCCTCGTCGCCCATGACGCTGGCGTCGTTGGCGACGACGAACGAGAGATCCACGCGCTCCAGCACGTCGCGTGCGACGTCGACCATCGCGTCGTCCGACCCCGCGGTCTCGGCTTTGAATCCGACGATGGGGAGCGCTGGGTGGCGGTCGCGGACAGAGTCGATGAGTTTCGGCGTGGGCTCCAGGTCCAGGGTACGGTCCTCGCCGGAGCGGAGCTTCTCGTCGCTGGCCTCGACGGTGTAGTCGCTGATCGCTGCCGCCGACACGAGCGCATCGGCCGACTCGCAGGCGTCCAGCGTCGCCGCGAGCATGTCCTCGGCCGTCTCCACGCGCTCGGTGTCGGCGTACGGTACGTCGCCGCCCTGGTGAACGAGCGTCACGTCCGCCCCCTGGACGTAGCACGCTGCGGCGATGGCGCGTCCGGTTCGTCCCGACGACCGGTTCGTGAGCACGCGCACTGGGTCGATGGGTTCACTGGTCGCACCGCTAGTCACGACGACGTGGTCGCCGGCCATCAGTTGCTCGCCCGCTGCCCGCGCAGTCTCGACCACGATTGCCTCCTCGCTGGCGATTTTGGCTTTCCCCTCCTCGACGCGCGGGTCGACGAACTGGACGCCCCAGGATTCGACCGTGTCGATTGCGTCCAGTACGCCGGGATGGTCGTACATCGGTTCGTGCATGGCGGGCGCGACGACGACCGGCACGCCGGCGCCGAGCGCCGTGGTCGCGCACGTCGTCACTGGCGTGTCGTCGATGGCGCCCGCCACCTTGCCGACGGTGTTCGCGGTCGCCGGCGCAATCAGGAAGACGTCCGCCCAGCCCGTCGTCCCGCAGAGGTCGACGTGCTCGACGCCGCCAGTGATTTCGGTGACCACGGGGTTGTCGGTCGCAAACTCGACCGCCCAGGGGTGGACGATGCGCTGCGCGCTGTCGGTCATCACGGCTCGGACGTCGGCACCGCGGCGGCGGAGTTCGTGGGCGAGTTCCACGACTTTCACCGCGGCGATGCTGCCCGTGACGCCGACGGCGACGTTCACTCCGGAGAGCATTCGTGCGGTCGTCGGTCCGGTAGCGACTTAAATCGGGGCGGTCGGAGTCGCGGATGCGGGTCTGTCGGGACCACGGATGCAGGTCCGGCGAAACCGGTGATTCGGGGCTGGCAGGCGACCCGGCGGTCGAGCGGGGGTTCGGAGCGCCCGGCAGTGGGTCGCGCGTTCGCGGGCTGCCGGGCGTCGACGGTTACGTCACGCCCCGGGTTGGTCCCGCCGTCCTACAAGACGGTTCGGTCAGTCGTCGACGCTCGGATGCTGTGTCGGCGAGTCGGCGGGCGAGAGCGCCCGCAGCGCGGACAGGCTCTCGCGTTCTCGCTCCCGGCGCTCGGTCTCCTCGATTTCTTCGCAGCCCGGCGGCAGCTCGCGGCCCCGACCCGTGAAGTAGCCGTCTGGCGCTACCCAGTCGTGGTAGTACGCGACGTCGCTGTCGTCGACGACTGTAAGGCCCGCGGTGGCGCCGTGGCCCGCCGCGACGACGGCCTGGTGGTACTGGCGAGCGAGCCGCCCAGCGGCGTACAGCCCCTCGACGTCCGTGCGCGCAAACTCGTCGGTCGAGAGCATCGTCTTCGAACCGCGGTCGATGCGCTCCAGTTCGAACGCCTCGAGGTACGAAGAGTCCGGCCACGACGCCGCGACGACGAAATCCGCCGCCCCGCTGGCTCCTGCGTCGGTATCGACCACGAATCTGCCGTCGTTGTCCCGCTCGACGTGTTCGACGCGCGCGTCGACGAACTCGACGCCCGCCCGGTCGGCCTGTTCGCGGGTGTTCTCGAGGAACGTCCGGGCGTTCACGCCCGCGGGGAACCCGGGGACGTTCTCCAGGTGGGCGTTCCGCGCGAGAATCGGCTCTCCGGCGTCGTAGACTGTCGTCTGTAGGCCTGCACGGGCGGTGTAGATGGCGGCGGTCAGGCCCGCTGGCCCGCCCCCAACGACGGCAACTCGCTGTGTCATGCGCGTCGGTTCGTGCTGGACGGACACAAAGACCGCGGTCCGATGCCGACTGAATCGACGAGTGTGGGCCGACGGTGAACGGCGCCGCGGCAGGCCTTTTCCCGCTCTGGCCCGAACACGGCACGTGAACACCGTCGAGGTGAGTACGGACGTCCGGGTGCCACCAGCTGAGGCGTACGCGTTCCTCGCGGACTTCCCGGGGTACGCGAACTACTCGGCGTACCTTCAGTCGGTCCACCAGCGCGGGGACGGCGGA
This sequence comes from Halobacterium bonnevillei, assembly GCF_009831555.1. Classification (GTDB taxonomy): domain Archaea; phylum Halobacteriota; class Halobacteria; order Halobacteriales; family Halobacteriaceae; genus Halobacterium; species Halobacterium bonnevillei. The sequence continues at coordinate 13,966 of NZ_WUUU01000070.1, forward strand.
CCCGGCACGACCTACGAGTTGACGTTCGCGTGGTGGAAACTCGCGCACACGATCACGTCCCGCGTCACCGACACCGACCCGCCGAATCGAATCGCCTGGGAGGTGGTCGGGAGTCTGAACGCACACGGTCGCTGGGAAGTCGAGGAGACGCCCGAGGGGTCGCGAGTCTCTCTCGTGGTGACCTACGACGCGGGGAGCGCACGCGGCGTCCTGAACCTGCCGCCGCTCGTGTCCCTGGACTGGGTGGTCGAGCGCGTCGTCGACCTCGTCGTCGAAGAGGGCGAGCGCGTCGTCGAGCGCGTCGTCGCTGACCTCGAGGGCGAGCGGCGGTCGGTCGACCTGGCCGTCGAGACGCGGTAACCCCGGCGGCGTGCGCCCGCCCCGTAAACACTTACTGAGTGTCGAGTGAACGAGTAGTCGTGACTGTACGAGCCGATGCGCAAGCCGTGAGTGGTGCAGTGGGTGGTGCAGTAGGTGGGGGGCGAGAGTAGTCGTGACCGACGACGCGCTCTCCGTCGGCGTGCTCGGGTACGGGTTCATGGGCGACGCGCACGCGAACGCGCTCCGGACGCTCCCGACGTTCTTTGCGGACGCGCCGGCGGTGTCCCTGGACGTGCTCGTAGGCCGCGACGAGGCCGCCGTCAGCGACGCCGCTGACCGCCTGGGGTTCGACAGCGTCGCGACCGACTGGCGGGAGGTCGTCGACGAGGCGGACGTCTTCTACAACCTCGGTCCGAACAGCGTGCACGTCGACCCGACGATTGCCGCTCTCGAGGCGGACACGCACGTGCTCTGCGAGAAACCACTGGCACCGACGCTCGACGGCGCCCAGCGGATGGCCGACGCAGCGGCGTCCAGCGACGCTCACGCGGGAATCGGGTTCAACTACCGGTTCGTGCCCGCCGTCCGGTACGCGAAGCGACTCGTCGACGCCGGCGCGCTCGGCGACATCCGCCACGCGCGGTTCCGCTACCTCCAGGACTGGCTCGTCGACGCGGACGCACCGTGGTCGTGGCGCCTGGACGATCGACG
>NZ_WUUU01000071.1 GCF_009831555.1 Halobacterium bonnevillei
CCGAGACGGCCCGACTGTCGGCGTCGTCGACGCCCGCCCGGGCGAGGAGGTCCGAGAACACGAGGACGCCATCCGGCTGGAGGACGTCGGCGATTTCCGCGAAGACGGCCCCGCGGTCCGGGAGGTAGACGAACGCGTCGACGCCGACGCAGGCCGGAAGCGACGCGGACGCGAACGGGAGGCTGGTCGCGTCGCCCACGACGAACGTCGCGTCGACGCCGCGCTTCCTGGCGTTCTCGCGGGCGCGAGCGACGTTGTACGGCACGAGGTCGACGCCGGTCGCCCGGAATCCGAACTGTTCGGCGAGGTGGACCGTCGGCCCGCCGCGTCCGCACCCGACGTCGAGGAGGCGGGCGTCCTGCGTCGTCGAGCAGTACGCGGCGAGTCGCTCGCCGAGCAGCGTGACCAGGCGCCGCTGACTCGCGGCGCCGACGTGGGGCTGGTACCACCTCGAGTACCCCAGATTCAGGAACGCGTCGGTGTCCAACAACCGGTCGAACACGCGCCAGATGTCGGCCCGCGACCCCCGGTAGGAGAACTGGTCGGTGATCCGGTCGCGGAGCTGGTCGTCGCCCATCGCGTCACTCCAGGTCCGAGACCTCAGAGTAGCAGTGCGCGGACTCCTCGCAGTACGCCAGGTCCGCACAGCCGCGCGGCCGCTGGTAGTCGATGTCCTTGTGTTCGCGCAGGTACGTCACGTAGCCGTCGTCGACGCGGTCGAGGACGTCGTGGCAGACCCACTTCTCCCCGAACCACGTCGCACCCAGATTCCGGTACGGACACAGGAAGACCGTCCGTTCGACGTCGTCGACGCGCGGCGTTTCGACGATGCGAACGCCGACGAGGCGGTACGCGATGCGGAGTCGCCGCACCACTGCCGACGGCGTGTTCGCGCCGAGAAAGAGAACGGGCGAAATCAGGTAGCCGAGTCCGTGGAGCAGTCGGCGGAGCATCGGCCGTGTGTTCCCGCCGCAGCGTCAAATAAGTGGACCCGCCGTTCGGTACGTTGCGGAACTGTCGGCTGGTGTAGGGGCGAAGTGAACTGGACTACGATGCCGGCCTGTCAGGTCCGCCCGGCCCGGGGCGCTCACTCGGCGTCGACTGCCTCGACGGTGAACAGCGAGTCGTCCGACAGCACGGCCCGGACGCGCCCGTGCCACGCGTCCGAGAACGCGTCTCGCTGCTCGGCGGTCGCGGAGCCGTCGAGAATCTGCTGCAGCGCGCCCAACGCCGGACCGCCGTCCGGAACCTCGCTCACGTGGTAGGTCACCTGAACCGTTTTCCCCGTGTCGGTCCGCCGGAACCGGAACGTCGGCGCCGGCGTCTCTGGCTCGAACGCGTCGAACTGCAGGAGGTCGCGGCGGTCGCCGATGCCGCCCGCGAGCCCACCGAAGCCGTCCTCCTGGGCGGCGCCCGTGACGTACGAGACGAGCCGCCCCATCACGCCGTAGGTGGCGTCTTCGCGCGGTCCCGCGGCGTGGACTTCGACCTCGCTGCGGACCGGGCGGTCGTCGGGGTACAGCGCGTCGAGCCCCAGTTGGGCGATCCGGAACGCGCCCGAGGCGGTCGGACAGGAGTGTCCAGCCGCTTTGACCACGTCCTCGTAGCTGACGACGAACGGGTCGCCGGAGTCGAGGACGCCCAGTGCTTCCGCGACCGGGTCACGGATTCGAATTGGGTCGGCGTCGTACTCGATGGCCAGGTTCGTCGTCGTGTGGTTCGAGTCTGTCGCTGTCTCGCTGTCTGTCATTGGTGGGGTGTCGCTGTGGCGTTGGCTTTCTTCGTGGGTGGCGTGGTCGTCGCGTTGGCTGTCATTGTGTGTGGCGTGGTCGCATCGGCTGTCATTCGAACCGCAGCAGGCGCATCCCGTTGAGTATCACGGCGAGGACGCTGGCCTCGTGGACGAGCATCCCGAGCGCGAGCGTGACGTAACTGGTGAGCACGCCCGCCAGCAGCAGCGTCACGGTCACCACGGCGAGGCCGACGTTCTCGATGACGTTCCAGCGGGTCGCCTTGCTCAGTTTGACAGCGTACGGAATCCGCTCGAGGTCGTCGGCCATCAGCGCCATGTCCGACGTCTCGATAGCGGTGTCCGTGCCCGCAGCGCCCATCGCGATGCCGACGTCGGCCGTCGCCAGCGAGGGCGCGTCGTTGATGCCGTCGCCCACCATCGCCACGACGTGGCCGTCGTCCTGGAGATCCTCGATGGCCGTCTGCTTGTCCGCCGGGAGGAGTTCGGCGCGGACGTCGTCGATGTCGACCTCGCCGGCTACCGCGGCGGCCGTCCGCTCGTTGTCGCCGGTCAACAGCACCGTCTCGATGCCCGCGTTCTGCAGGTCTTCGATAACGGCCGGCGCCGCCGCCCGGAGTTCGTCGCGCACGGCGATCACGCCGACGACAGTCCCGTCACGCACGACGTGGATGGCAGTGTCGCCGCGGTCCTCGCGGGCGCGGACGGATCCGCGACGGCCTGGGAGACGTCGACGTCGCGTTCCTCCAGCAGCGCGCGGTTCCCGACGAGGAGTTCGTGACCGTCGTAGCGGGCGACGACGCCCTTGCCCGGGACCACGTTGAAGTCCTCGGGGTCCGGAACCGGCGGCTGCTCGGCGCCAGCGGCAGCTGTGTCGGCCTCTCGGGCGGTCGTCGTGCCGCCGTCCGTGGCTGTCGTCGTGCCGCCGTCGGACGCTACAGACGTGGGCTTCCGGGCTGCCTCGACGATGGCGTCGGCGAGGTGGTGTTCGCTCTTCTTCTCGGCGATTGCCGCGAGTTCCAGCGCGTCGTCGGCGGTGGTTCCGAAGCCCTCGACGTCGGCGACGGTGGCTTCCCCCTTCGTGAGCGTGCCCGTCTTGTCGAACGCGACGAGGTCGATCTTTCCGGCGCGTTCGAGGTGCTCGCCGCCCTTCATGAGGACGCCGGAGCGGGCGGCGTTGCCGATTGCGCTCACGATGCTGACCGGCGGCCCGATGACGAGCGCGCCGGGGCAGCCGATGACCAACAGCGTCAGCGAGAGGATCGCGTTCTGGGTGACGGCGTACGCGCCGATGGACAGGGCGATCACGCCCGGCGTGTAGTACTTCGCGAAGCGGTCGATCAGCGATTCCGTGGGGGACTGGGCTTCCTGGGCGTGCTCGACGCGCTCGATGATGCGCTGGAGCGTGGTGTCAGAGCCCGACCCTGTCGTGCGGACCTCGAGGGCGCCGTCCTGATTGACGGTGCCGGCGTAGAGTTCGTCGCCGGGCGCCTTGCGGACGGGCGCGCTCTCGCCGGTGACGGGCGCCTGATTGACGGTGCTCTCGCCCTCGACGACGTCGCCGTCGACGGGAATCTTCTCGCCGGGCTTGACGACGACGACGTCGCCGACGGCCACTTCGTGAGCGGGCACCTCGACGAGTTCGCCGTCGCGGCGGACCGTCGCGGTGTCGGGCGCCAGTTCCAGCAGTTCCTGGAGGGCGTTGCGGGTCTTCCGCATGGTCCGGCCTTCGAGGTAGCTCCCGAAGCTGAACAGGAAGACCACCGCGGCGGCCTCCCAGTAGGCGCCGATGGCGATGGCGCCCACGGCGGCCAGCGTTACAAGCGTCTTGATACCCAGGGTCCGGCTCTTCACCTCGTAGTAGGCGGCCCTGGCGATGTCGTAGCCGCCGACCACGGCCGCGGTGATCAGGACGGCGGCGCTGGCCGTGTTCAGGCTGGTGAAGTAGCCGAGGGTCCACCCGCCGCCGTAGAGGATGCCGCTGGCCGTCGCGACGAGGGCGGTGCGGTGTTTGCGGACGTACTGCTCGATTGTTCGTGTCTCCATCGTGGTTCAGGCGGGTTGGGGCGTGTACCCCTGGTTCTCGATGGTCGTCTCGAAGGTCCCCGGGTCCGCGACGTCGTCGTCGTAGTCGATTTCGACGCGGCCGGTCGAGTAGTGCACCTCGACTGATTCGACGCCGTCGACACCCGAGAGGGCGCGCTCGACGGTGGTCGCGCAGGTGGGGCAGTCGAAGTCCATGACGCGGTACTGTGTCGTTTCGCTCATTACACTCGATCGGAGGGCGGCCACCCCCTAAAGTATTTTTTAGATGATATGTTGGAGTAGATAAACAACTCGTATCGGTGGGCAAACGACCCGTCTAGGGCTTCGGGTGGTTCGCGGCGGGGCACCCCGCAGGGGCCGCTGCGCGTATCCCAGTCCCTGCGAGCGGACGGGCGGGTTTTTCTCCGGGCCAGCCCTTCGTCCAGGTATGAGCACGTCCGACGCGGACCCGGAACTCGAGGACATCGCCATCCGCGACCCCGAGGTCTCGGACGCGATCGACGAACCGATGCGAGCGATGATTCTCGACATCCTCGACGAGGAAGCGCTGACGGCCGCCGAGGTACACGAGCGCCTCGCAGACCGCGGGTTCGACCGCACGGAGAACACCATCCGCCACCACATCAACGAACTGCGGGACGCCGGCCTGGTCGACGTCGTCCGCTTCGAGGAGGGGCGTGGCGGGACCACGAAGTACTACCACGCCAACACCATCGTGCTCTCGTACTCGCTGCCGGATTCTGCAGCACCCGCAGTCGAGGCGATGACGGAGGCGGTCCAGCCGGCAGTCAGGGACGCGCTCGAAACGCTCACGACCGAGTACGGAGACGAAATCGATGACGTCGTCGCGGACATGCAGCCCTGCGAGCACTGCCGCACCCAGAAGTACGAGACGTACGTCCTCCTGACTGTCCTGCGGCGCGCGTTCGTCAGAGCCCACCGGAACCCGTGACGTGCTCGTCGACGAACCAGTGGACGACGTGTCCCTCCGCGCGGTGCAGGACGTCGCTGCAGGTCGCGTTCGCGACGCCGAGGGTTTCCGCGACTTCGCCGAGCGTCGACTCCCGCGGTGACCGGTAGTACCCGGCCTCGACCGCCGCCAGCAGTACCTCCTGCTGGCGGTCGGTCAGCAACTGGTCGGCCTGGCTCGCGCCGATTTCGCGAACGAACTCGATGTCGAAGTCGATCCCGATGTCGTCGAGGTGCGTGCGGAGGCTGGACAGCCGGCTGTTCGACGTCGTCACCTCCCACGTCGCCTCGCCGTCCTGGATGTCGAAGGGCATCTTCAGCGGGACGCCCGCCCGCCAGACCGGGAGCAGCGGGAGGGGGTTCAGCGTCTGTATTTGGAGGAGGGCTTCGTCGTCGTGCTTCCAGAGCAACTCGAGGCTCTGGACGTCGTCGCGGGCCTGGATGTCGGTGATGATGGGCAGTGGGTCGGCGGCCGTGAGGCGGACGAGGCCGATGCCGGAGTCCGCCGCGGGGATGCTCGTGACGACCTGGAACACCAACTCGGGATGGGCCGCGGAGATGTCGCCGATCCAGGTCTGGTCGGGGATGTCGATGGTGAGTTTCGCGTGCGGCATCGCCTGTGAGGTCAGCTAGGGGCAGCCTCTCCATAACGGGTGGTGCGAATATATTCGCACCTCCCCCGAGCGTTCGCGCTGTCGACTAACCAGCCTAGGCTCCAAGCCCTACTCGATGTTGACAGGCACTGTCGTACGGAACGACGTCGCGCCGGGGGACGGCCCACACCTTCGACGGGTGGGACGGCGATGAGGCTGGGTGTGAGTGAGTGGATCGCGGACAACACTCGCGTCGTGCTCGCGGTGATGCTCGTGGCGTCGACCGTCGCCGCCGCCGGCGTCCCGATGGTCGACCAGTCGACGTCACTCGGCCAGTTCCAGACCGACGCCGACGAGGCCGAGGCCCTCGACTACGCCGACGCGAACTTCTCCGGGGGCACCGCTGGCACGACGTCCGCACAGGTCGTCGTGCAGGACGACGACGTCCTGGACCGCGAGACGCTCCTCGCGATACTCGAGTACGAACAGGCGCTGGAAGCCAACGCGACGGTCAACGACACGCTCGTCGAGAGCGACTCGATGCGCAGCGTCGCGAACCTGGTCGCAACGGCGTCCATCCGACGGAACCGGGTCGAGGAGCTCCAGACCCGGGAGGGCGAACTCGCAGCGACGGCGGCGGCGCTCGCGGACAGCGTCGAAACCCTCGCCCGCAATCCGAACGCCGGCGTCGAGTCGGCGTTCGACGACGTCGACGCGAACACGGCCGTGACCCTCACAGACGAGGACTACGCGCACTTCGAGGACGCCGTCGAACAGCGCCGGGCTGACGGCGGAGAAACCGACGGTTCGGAGGGTCAGCGTGGGACGACGGAGAACGTCACGCGGCGCATCCTCGCCGACGAGTACGAGGCCCTCGCCGAGGACAGGAACGACCTGGCAGACCTGGACCCGACGCTGACCGCGCAGGTCGACGAACTCCGGTCGCTGAACGATTCGCAGGTCGAAACGCTCGCTGCGGACGTGCTCGCTGGCAACGAGAAACAGTCCTCGCAGGCGCTCGCGTTCGTGCCCGACTACTACGAACCGGGCTCGACCGAGACCAACGCGACGCTGCTCGTGGTGACCCAGGAGACGCCCGGCGGGTCGTTCGCACCGGGCGACGCGCCCGGGGAAATCGAAGACTCCCAGGCGGCGATGGCGGCGCTCACACCGGACGACGGCGTCACGTCCGTGTTGCTCTACGGTGACGGCATCGTGTCCGCGGAGATCACCGACTCGATGAAAGACAGCGTCCTGCTGGTCGGGCCGCTGGCCGTCGCGTTCGTCCTGCTGGTGCTCGTGATCGTCTACCGGGACCTGCTGGACATCTTGTTGGGGCTGCTCGGCATCGCGCTCGTGCTGGTGTGGACGTTCGGCGCGATGGGGTGGTTCGACATCGCGTTCAGCCAGCCGTTCGTCGTCGTGCTCGTCCTGCTGGTGGGGCTCTCCATCGACTACGGCCTCCACGTCGTGATGCGCTACCGGGAGGCCCGAGAGACCCCGGAAGCGTCGCCCAGTCGCGCGATGGCCGTCGCGCTCGGCAGCGTCGGCGTGGCGCTCGTCTACGTGACGACGACCACGGCCATCGGCTTCCTGTCGAACCTGATCAGCCCGCTGACGGTGTTCCGCGAACTCGGTGTCGTCAGCGCCATCGGCATCGTCGCGACGCTGCTGGTCTTCGGCCTGCTCGTCCCCGCGCTCAAAGTCGAACTGGACGCGGTCCTCGAAGCCCGCGGTGTCGACCGCGTGAAGCCGGCGGTCGGGACGGGCGCGGGCCCAATCAATCGCGTCCTCGGCGTCGGCGCGACGCTCGCGACGAAGGCGCCGTACGTCGTGATTATTGTCGCCGTCGTGGTCAGCAGCGTGGGCGCGTACGGCGCGACTGACATCGACGCCAGCTTCGAGCAGTCCGACTTCCTGGCGGAGGACCCCGACGAGTGGCTGAAGGACTTGCCCGGCCCGGTCGCACCGGGGACGTACACGGCGGAGACGGCAATCGAGACGCTCGACGCCGACTTCGTCAGGCAGGACACCACGGCCACGATACTCGTCAGGGGCGACGTGACCGACTCGGGGACGCTGGCCCGCATCGACTCGGCGCGCGCGAACGCCAGCGACCTGACGGCGACGGAGACGTACGCCGACGGGGAGGCCGCAATCACCGACCCGGTGACCGTGATGGACCGGGTCGCGGCGACCAACGAGTCGTTCAACGAGACGTACGCGAGCGCCGACACGAACGGCGACGGCGTCCCCGACGAGAACGTAACCGCCGTCTACGACGAACTCTACCGGGTCGCGCCCGAGGACGCCGGCGACGTCGTGCACCGCGAGGACGGCCAGTACCGGGCCGCCCGGATGGTCGTGACGCTCGCCGGCGGGGTCGACGACGGCACCGTCCGCGACCAGATGGAGTGGATCGCCGCGGACGTCCACGGCGACGGGGTCTCAGCGATTGCGACGGGCGACGTCATCGTCAACCAGATCACGGCCGACCAGCTCGCCGAGACCGCGTTCCTGAGCCTGGTCGTCGCGCTGCTGTCGGTGCTGGTCGTCCTCGCGGCGGCCTACCGGCTCACCGAGGGGAGCGCGTCGCTGGGGGTCGTCACCATCGTCCCGGTGGCGTTCACGCTGACGTGGGTGCTCGGGACGATGGCGCTGCTGGACATCCCGTTCAACATCGTCACCGGCATGATCACCGGGCTGACAATCGGGCTCGGGGTGGACTACAGCCTCCACGTCAGCGAGCGATTCAACCAGGAGCTCGCCGACGCGGAGACGGTCGCCGACGCGCTCCACGAGACCCTCACCGGCACCGGCGGCGCGCTGCTGTCCAGCGCGGCGACCACCGCCAGCGGGTTCGCCGTGTTGCTCGTCGCGGTGCTCCCGTTCCTGCAGTCGTTCGGGCTCATCACCGCCGTCACCATCGTGTTCGCGTTCCTCGCGAGCGTGTTCGTCCTGCCGAGCCTGCTGGTCGTCTGGGCTCGGGTCGTGGGTCGCGGCGAGTCCGCAGCCACGGAGTCGGGCGACGGACCCGTCGCTGCCGGTGGGGGCCCGATACGGACGATAGACCGGCCGTACGCGCTGCCGGACCAGGCGGTCCCAGTGACCGTTTCGGTCGGCGAGGTCGCCGACAGGACGTGCCTCCGGGAGACGATCCCCGGCGACGTCGTGTCGCTGGCCGTCACGCCTGACCCGGTCGCCGTGAATCGGCGCGACGGCCGCTTGTCGGTGTACTGGGCGGTCGACGAGCGACGGGCCGCTGCGACGGTCGAGTATACGGTCGAGCTACCCGGTGAACTGCGCGATGGCGACGTCTTCGAGTTCCAGGGCGTCGTCGAGGCCGTCGACGGCGGCCGTCCGGTCCGAGGCGACGACGCCGTCACCGTCGTCGCGGACGTCTTCCAGCGCGTCATCGAGCGCGGCGCGGTCACGGACGCGGACATCGCCGCAGCGGTCGAGAGCGAGAGCGTCACCGAGACGGAGGTCCAGCGGCTTCGAGACGCCTGGCTGCGGACGGACTGAGCGAACTCGGTCGCCGCGTTCGGGCGCGCCAGAGTCAGACGTTCGGCGATCCGCGGCCGCGTCCAGTCGTCGTGCGCCGCCGCCAGTAGAGGTACAGGAGCGTGACGACGAGGACGACCTGGACGGCTTTGTCCACGTACCCGATTGCCGTGAACTCGCCGGCCTTCGCGACGTACCACAGCGGGAACTGGACGGCCGTGTAGACGACGCCCGCCAGGTACAGCAGGGGACGGCGGAAGTCGACGAGGAAGAGCCCGATCCCGCCGAAGAACCCGACCCCGGCGAGCAAGACGGGAATCCGGCCCTCGACGAGGCCGGCGTAGACGTGAATCGCGCCGGTGGCGACGACGAGCAGGACGGCCAGCCAGTGAATCGCCGTGCGCGACTCGGACGCGGACGCATCAGATAACTGACTCATACGGGAATGTACGCGCTGAGCCGCGTTAAACCTACGCTCGAACATACTCGCAATTGCGGCTGGATTCGCGCTCGTCGCACCCGAGCCCCGAATCCAGGGCGCGGCTCGGGACTGTGCCGAAACCCCGCCTCGTCCGGGTCCCGGTCGGACCGAGAACGCCTCCGCTACCCCACCACTTATCGGCGAGTCTCGCCCCGTTTACGGTATGAGCTTCGACGCCGACGAGGTCCGGGCGGACTTCCCCATCCTCCAGCGCACGGTCGCCGACGGGGAACCGCTCGTCTACCTCGACAACGCGGCCACGACGCAGACCCCAGAGCGGGTATCAACTGCGGAGAAGTCGTTCTACGACGAGTACAATGCGAACGTCCACCGCGGCATCCACACGCTCAGCCACGAGGCGTCGGTCGCATACGAGGACGCCCACGACCGCCTCGCCGAATTCGTCGGCGCCGAGGGCCGCGAGGAACTGATCTTCACGAAGAACGCCACGGAAGCCGTCAACCTCGTCGCGTACGGCTACGGCGTGCAGCACCTCGACGAAGGCGACGCGGTCGTCACCACGGAGATGGAGCACCACGCGTCGCTGGTGACCTGGCAGCAGATCGCCGAGCAGACCGGCGCGGACGTCCGCTACGTCGAAGTCGACGACGACGGCCGCCTCGACATGGACCACGCTCGCGAGGTCATCGACGACGACGTCGAACTGCTGTCCGTCGTGCACGTCTCGAACGTCCTCGGCACCGTCAACCCCGTGCGGGAACTCGCCGACCTCGCTCACGACCACGACGCGGCCGTGCTCGTGGACGGCGCGCAGTCAGTGCCGACGCGACCCGTGGACGTCGACGACCTGGGCGCGGACTTCCTCGCGTTCTCCGGTCACAAGATGGCGGGCCCGACGGGCATCGGCTGCCTGTACGGCGAGCAGGAACTCCTCGAAGAGATGGAGCCGTTCCTGTTCGGCGGCGAGATGATCCGCCACGTCACGTTCGACGAGTCCACGTGGAACGAACTCCCCTGGAAGTTCGAGGCCGGGACGCCGCCCATCGCGGAGGGCATCGCGCTCGCGGAGGCCGCCGACTACCTCGACGAACTCGGGATGGACGCCGTTCGCGAGCACGAGAACGACCTCGCGCAGTACCTCCTCGCGGAACTCGAGGACCGCGACGACGTGGAGACGTACGGTCCGCCGCCGGGCGTCGAGCGGTCCGGTCTCGTGGCGTTCAACGTCGACGGCGTCCACGGCCACGACCTCTCGGAGCTGCTGGACGACCGGGGCATCGCCGTGCGCGCCGGCGACCACTGTACGCAGCCGCTGCACGACGTCCTCGACATCCCCGGGTCGGTGCGCGCCTCGTTCTACGCCTACACGACCCGCGAGGACGTCGACGCGCTCCTCGACGCCATCGAGGACGCCGCCGGCAAACGGGACGCGATGCTGGCCTCCGAGCGCTACCACGACCGGATTCTCGAACACTTCGAGGACCCCACCGGGGCCGGCGGCCTCCGCGACCCGACGTTCCGCAAGCACTCCGAGGAGACGAGTTGCGGGGACGACGGCGAGTTCCACGTCGACGTCGCCGAGGACGGCACTATCGAGCGCATCGGGTTCGTGAGCCAGTCGTGTGCCGTTTCGAGCGCCGTCGCGAGCATCCTCGCGGAGTACCTCGAGGGGCGGCCGGTGGAGGCGCTCGCGGGCCTGGACGGCGAAATCGAGTCCCTCCTCGAAGGCCAGTACCCGGGGATGCGCGAGGAGTGCGTCCACGGCCCGGAGGACGTGATTCGCGAGGGAGCGACCGAACACCTCCACTCCCTGAAGGCGGGCGTCTCCGACGACTGACTCCGCGGTGCTACCGGCTGGCGCCGTCGCTGGCTGGCGTCACGGGGATGGAAACGCATTTTCGCCGCCGCCTGCTACGCGAGGTATGGACTACGAAGCCGTCTCGGACCTGGGACCGGACCGCCGGCGCGCGCTGTTCGAGCGCACGGCCGGCGTCGACGCGGTCCGGTCGACGGTCCGGGACATCGTCGAGAGCGTGCGCGAGGAGGGCGACGTGGCGCTGCGCCGGTACGCCAGCGAGTTCGACGACGTTGAACTCGGGAACGTCGACGTCACCGACGACGCCGAGCGGGCGTACGAGGAAATCGACGACGACGTGCGTGCGGCAATCGAGGACGCGGCAGAGAACGTCCGCGAGTTCCACGACGCCCAGGTGCCCGAGGACTGGCGCCGCGAGTTCTCCGACGGCCGCGAACTCGGCCGTCGGTTCCGACCGATAGAGCGCGTCGGCGTCTACGTCCCGGGCGGCACTGCGGCCTATCCTTCGTCCGTGCTGATGGGCGTGATTCCAGCGAAGGTCGCGGGCGTCGACCAGGTGGCGGTGGCGACGCCGCCCGCCGAGGAGATGAACCCGGTGACGCTGGCGGCGATGCACGTCGCGGGCGCGGACCGCGTGTACGCCTCCGGCGGCGCGCAGGCCATCGCGGCGCTGGCGTACGGCACTGAGACGGATCGACCGCGCCAGAAGGTCGTCGGCCCCGGGAACAAGTTCGTCGCGGCGGCGAAAGCCGAGGTGCGCGGGGACGTGGACATCGACTTCCTCGCCGGGCCCTCGGAGCTGTTCGTCCTCGCCGACGACACCGCCGACCCCGGGTACGTCGCTGCCGACGTGCTCGCACAAGCCGAACACGACCCCGAGGCCAGCGTCGTCGCCGTCACGGACGACGAGGCGACGGCGGACGCCATCTGCCGCGAGGTCGAGGCCCGGGTCGCCGACCGCGAGCGCGCCGACACCATCGAGGCAGCCCTCGATACCGACGCCAGCGGCGTGTTCGTCGCGCGGTCGATGAGCGAAGCCGTGCTGTTCGCCGAGGAGTACGCCGCCGAACACCTCTCCATCCAGGCGGCCGACGACGAGGAACTGCTGGACCGCATCGACTCCGCGGGGTCGGTGTTCATGGGGCCGTACGCCCCCGTCGCCGCCGGCGACTACGCCACCGGGACGAACCACGTGTTGCCGACGAACGCCCGCGCGAAGGTCGTCGGCGGCCTCTCCGTGGACACGTTCGTGCGCTCCACGACCGTCCAGCGACTCGACGAGGGCGCGCTCGCCGACCTCCGGAACACGATCACGACGCTCGCCGACGCGGAAGGCCTCGAGGCGCACGAAGCCAGCGTGGACGCGCGCTTCGAGGACGACGACTGACGGTCGGGCCGGGATTTTACCGCGCTCGCTCAGTCGTCGTGCTGTTTCCTACCGCAGGACGCTCGGCTGGTCGCTGTCCGCCTCCGGCGTCGTCACGTTGGTACTCGGACGGGCTGGCGGTCCACTGCGGGTCAGCGGAGCTTGTCGACGCCGCCCGCGACGAGCACCGCGGCCCCGGTGAGAAACGTTCCCGGTATCGGCAGGACGAACAGGAGTGCGCCGACCGCTAGCAGGCCGTTTGCTCTGTTCACGTCGGGACGGACGCGCGCCACTCCGATACGAGTGATGGCCGCTCGGGCGTCCCGCCCGACATGTGTGTGAACGACTAACTCGGGCGCCACGCTTATCCCGCCCTAAGACGAACGTGTTCGACATGAGCGCCACCGCCGAGAACGGGGAGGAAGACGTCGTCGTCACTGCGACGGAGTCGGCCGCGGAACAGGCCCGCGAACTCATGGACAGTGAGGGCATGGACCCCGCTGAGGCAGGCCTCCGCCTGTACGTTCAGCAGGGCGGCTGTGCGGGGCTGTCCTACGGGATGCGCTTCGAGCACGAACCAGAGCCCGAGGACCGCATCTTCGACAGCAACGGCATCCGGCTGTTCGTCGACCAGTCCAGCCTGAACTACGTCGGCGGCAGCCAGCTCGCCTACGAGGGCGGGCTCCAGGGAGCGGGGTTCCACGTCCAGAATCCGAACGTCGAAAGCGAGTGTGGGTGCGGCGAGTCGTTCCGCACGTAGCCGCGCCCCACTCGGCGGTCAGTCCTCCAGTTCGAACGCGACTTCGACTTCTACCTGGTACTGTCTGTTCTCCACGCTCGCGATCTCGACGCCCTGTTCGACCACTTCCGCCCACTTGACGTTCTGGAGGGTGTCCTCCGCGCGGTCGACCGCGTCCTCGGCGGCCGCGTCGAAACTGTCCTCGCTGGTCCCGATGAGTCGTATCTTCTTGTATACCATCGCCTGACAGTTCCCCCGCCGACCGCATAAAGGTATCCGCCAGGGAGAGGTGCGAGCGTCGGAGCCGACGGCTGACACGCGCCCGAGGCGGTGGCAACTGGACTACTCGCTCGCCGCGGCGAGGACGTCTCGGATGGCGTCGGAGACGTCCGCGAGGTAGGCCGTCCCCCAGACGCCGACGACGACTGCACCCCCGGCGTTGAACACGAGGTCGAGCATCACGTCGTCGACCCCGTACACAGTCAGGACGCTCGCGCCGACCCTGGAACCGACGACCCAGATGGCGTACTCGAGGATCTCCCAGAGGACGCCCAGCGCCATCACGAACAACACCACGAACACGAACGTGAACTTCGGCGGGAACACGATGCCGTCGTCGTGCTCGTCGAGCGCGCGGACGGTCGCGTACCCCGCGGCGGCGACGACAGTCGACGACAGGAAGTGCGTGAGGTGGTCCCACCAGGTCGGCCAGTTCGGCCCGTACAGGGTTCCAGTGACGCCGGGGACGCCGACGATGCCGAGCGCGTGCAGGAAGACTGCCGTCGTGATCCACAGCGTCAGCCCTGCGTCCATCGGGATGCTGTAGTCGCGCTCCAGGACTGCAGGGAGGTACGTCACTGCGAGCGCGAGGCCCGCGTTCACGATGATGCCGACGCTCGCCCGGAGGACGCCGAGCGCCACGAACCCGACGAGCGCCAGTTGCATCCCCCGGGCTGCCTGGCGCTGGCGGCGCTCCGAGATGCGGAGTCGGTCGCGGAGCTTCATTCGAACACCCCCTCCAGTTCCTCCGGGAGCCGAATGCGTGCGTCGGGGTACCGGCGGAAGTACGCGATGAACACGACGCCGGCGACTACGCCCGCGGCCGTCGCAGCGACGAAGTCCCGGACGAGCCCCTCGACCGCGGCGGCCTCCTCGGCGGCCGTCAGTGGCGGTTCCGCGGGGAGGACGAACGTCGCACCGACGGTGAGGTCCAGCCCCCAGCCGAGCAGCGCGACGAAGCCGGCGGCTGCCATGGTCGCGACGACGACGAACACCACGCCGAACCAGTTCGCGAGCCGGACGCTCGTGAACGTGTCGAGTTCCACGGCGACGACGAGCGCGAGCGCAGCGATCGCAAGGTACGTCGCCACGTTACTCGTCAGGCCGGGGGCCGCGAGCGCGCGTCCGAACAGCGGAAGCGCGGCCAGCGCCAGCACCTCCCAGGGGAGCATCGCGCGTGGATGCCGGAACAACAGCGGCGGGACCACCGCGAGCGCGACGAGCGTCACCGCGAACGACAGCCACACGAAGTCCGCGG
>NZ_WUUU01000072.1 GCF_009831555.1 Halobacterium bonnevillei
GACGCTGCTGTGTGTGCGCTGCTGTTGCTGTGGCGGCTGCTGTTGCGGTGCCTGCTGTTGCTGTGGCGGCTGCTGTTGCGGTGCCTGCTGTTGCTGTGGCGGCTGCTGTGGGATCTGCTGTTGCTGTGGCGGCTGTTGTGGCTGGCTGACTGGGTGCTGCTGCTGGCTCGCCCACTGTGGCTGCTGGGCGGCGAACTGTGACGGCTGTCCGGGGACCGCGGACTGGTGGCCAGTCCCCGATAGCTGTGGCTGCTGGAACGACGGTTGGTCGTACATCATGGATCCGTCCCGACCGCTTGGGACAGTGTTCACGTCAACGCGGGCGGCGATAAAGGCCACTGATAGTTAACTCGAGTTTCAAGGCGAGAGCCTTTCTAACGCCGTCTTACCGCATTTCTCGTGGTATCCTACCCCGGTGTCGGTGTGGGGCGTCCCGAGTCGGCGAGTCGGCGTCCCGGACGGTTAATGGCAACATACCGGCCGGCGTTCGGGGTTCGCTGAAACGGTTGGGCGCGTCCCTGCCTCTCGACGGACAGCGACAGGGACTGGCACTCCCTGATTGACAGCAGGTGTGTCCACAGGGCCCGCACACTATCGGCCGTCTATTCGGGGTTTGTGTCCGAATAGCAAGCGTCTCGTGCAGATAGCAATCCACTTTAACCCCGAATGCCTCACTTCAGCCATGAGCGAATCCTACGTGATTGTCGGTGACGGAATTGCGGGTAGTTCCGCCGCCGAAGCCATCCGCGAGGAGGCACCCGACGTCGACGTCACCGTCGTCACAGACGAGGGTGAAGCCCTCTACAATCGGATTCTCATCAAAGAGTTCGCCAAGGGGAAACTGCCCGAGGCCCCGATCAGCATCCACGAAGAGGACTGGTACGACGACCGTGACATCGACCTCCGGCTGAACACCCTCGTCACGGACGTCAACCCCGGCACCCACACCATCGAGACGCACGACGGCGACGAGATCAGCTACGACAAGCTCCTCGTCGCCGCGGGCGGCACCCCGAACCAGCTCCCCGTGGAGAACTCCGACGCCGAGGGCGTCCACCACTTCTGGACGTTCGAGGACGCACGGCGCATCCGCGAGCACGCCGAGGAAGCCGACACGGGCGTCGTCGTCGGCGCCGGCCTGCTCGGCATCGACCTGGCGGCCATCTGCGGCGGCCAGGACGTCGACGCGAAGTACCTGATGCGCGGGAACCGCTGGTGGCGGTACGCGCTCAGCGAGGAAGGCGCCGAGATCATCCACGACGGCCTCCGCGAGAAGGGCGTCGAACCGGTCTTCGAGTCCGGCGCCGGGAGCTTCGAGACGAACGACGACGGCGAAGTCGTCGCGACCATCGACGGGAACGGCGTTCGCCACGAATCGGAGTTCGTCGGCGTCGCCATCGGTCTGGACTTCAACGTGGAGATCCTCCAGGACACGGGCGTCACCATCGAGAACGGCGTCCACGTCGACGAGTACATGCGGACCGAGGTCGAGGACGTCTACGCTGCGGGCGACATCACGCAGTTCCACGACACCATTCTCGGCGAGCGCGCGCAGAACGGCTCGTGGGGCTCCGCGAAACAGCAGGGGAACCTCGCCGGGCGCGTGATGCTCGAGGACGCGGGCCACGACGTCGAGACGGAGCCGTTCCGCTGGGTGTCCTCGTACTCCATCACGCACTTCGACTTCCCCTTCCTCTCCTTCGGCTTCCCGACGCTGGGCGACGACGAGGCCGAACGGAAGTACAGCGACAACGAGTGGCGCCGCCTGACGTTCAAGGACGGCAAACTCATCGGCGGCGTGCTCATCGGGAATCTCGCGCCGCAGTCGAAGTACAAGCAACTCATCAAGGACGAAGCGGTCGTCGCCGACCAGAAGGACGTCCTCCTGCAGGACAACTTCGACCTCGAGGACCTCGCCATCCCGCAAGAGCAGTAAGCCGTCCAGGGCCGACGCGAACGCCGTCTCTTCGCTGTTCTCTCCGCGCTTCTCGGGACGAGTTTCGTCCGTCCGCTCGGCTTCGGAGATTCGACCACCGATCGGTAGAGACGTCCTCCCGTCTGCTCGCATCGGGGGCATCGTCTCGCGGGTCGCACCAGCGTCGCAGTGACGTCCCAGGGCCGTTGAACGTGTCTTCCGTCGGACGTTGTGCGGCAGACCGCCGTCGGGCAGTTCTAGATTTCGCCTACCAGCACGCTTATATACGTTCATGCCATACGTTGGCATGGCACACGAATGCCGGTGACCACATGAACCCACTGCTGGAAGCGACCGAAACGACACCCACCGCGGACCGCACGGTCCGCGACTACGACGAACTCGACGACCGAGCACAGGCGGCGTTCCCCGACGCGGTCGACGCCGACGCCATCGCCATCCCCGAAGAAGCAGCCGAGGGCTTGTCCGACGGCGAGGTCGTACGGTTCACCGGCTACTATCGCGTTTCCATCGCGCGGTAACGGAGCGCGCGACCGAAGCGGTTTTTCCCGTCCGCACCCCACGTTCCGCCATGAGCAAATCCGGCGGGAGCACGGACATGACCCTCGCGTTCGAGCTGTCCGCGCTGCAGGAACTCGCGAAACCCGGCACCGCGTTCGCGGGCGCACGCCAGTGGACGGAATACGTCGGCGTCGTCTCAGACGAACCCACGTACGTCGTCACCAACTTCACGCGCAAACGCCGCATCCGCCAGGACTTCTTCTCCGGTCCGAAAGGCCGCGAAGAGAGCCTCGAATCCGTCAAACGCCAGTTCGACACCGAACGCCACGTCTTCGTCGGCGTCGACGACGAGGATCGCGAACTCGCCGAGAGCGTCGGCTGGGAGTACCTCCCCCTCGAGGACGCCGCCGAGAAAGCCGACTGGGAGCTCGCCGACGACGCCGACGACGCCGACGACGACGAAGCCGAAGTCCGCGACGACTGGCCGTAGCCGACACCGCACCGCGGTCGCCCTGCGGACGCGTCACGGTCCGAAGTCCACGTTCTCCCCGCAAGCGGATTGTCCGAACGTCACGCCCGGTGCATCGTTGACGATGACGTTCACCTGCGGGTCGTAGCTTGCGTCGTCGCCGAGGCAGTCGGGCACGTAGTGATAGTGGTAGGTCGCGTGCTCAACGCCGACGCCGACCTCGATTCGGTACCGCCGAGCGGGCCCGACGGCCGGCTCGCGCCACCGGTCGTCCCCGGTCGCCTCCGCCGGGACGTCGACAGTCGACCGATAGACAGTGCCGTCGTTGTAGTCCGTCGCCTCCTCGTCGAACACCCCCACCAGTAGTCGGACGTCGTCCGATCGATAGTTCTCGATGGTCAAGACCAGGTCTGGGCGGGAGCCGAGGAGCGTCGAACAGCCCGCGAGACCGACGACACCCGTGACGCCGGCGGCCCTGAGGAACGCGCGCCTGTCCGAGTTCATGCGGGAAACTGCGGTCGGCCGCCAGCAAAAACCACCGGCTGCACTCACACTGTGAGAATCGACTGCCCCGGGCTTGCAATGGGCCAGTGCTGTCGGCTCCAGGAACGCCGCCAGCCGACAGTGCGACCCTCGCGTCCGGCACCGCCTCGGACCGCGGAGTGTCCGCGAGCTCGTCCCCGCGGGCTCGGTCGACACCGCGGGGGGCGGCGTTTCTCCGGCCGGACTCACACACTGGTGGATCCCGCAGCGCGAATATCGCTCCGGGGGGCTTAACCGGCCGCACAGCCAATCGGCGAGCAATGACCGAGCCGCGCGTACCGGGCACCGAGGACGACGATTGGGTGGACCTCCCCTGCGGGGAGCAGGCGCACGTGAAGGACTTCGACCTGGGGATGCGCGAGTACGAGTGCTCCTGTGGCGGCACTCACGCCGTGGTGATGGACATGCATCCGCCGTCGCGGTTCGTGCCTGAGTCGATCGTCGCCGTCCTCAAGGAGGCGGTGACGCCCGCGCCCGACGACGAGTTCGAGGAGTTCGGCACCCCGCACCTGATGGGGTCCGTGATGGAGCAACTGCCCGAGGACGTCGTCGCCGTGGACGGCAGCGAGAACGGCAGCGTCGGGTACGCGTTGCTGTGGGTGACCGACATGGACGCCCGGGAACTCCACGAGGTCGTCGTCGAACTCGTGGTGGAGCTGATGGACCACGCGGTCAGCCACGCCGACGGCGACGACACCGCCGCGGAGTTCGAGCAACAGATGCAGGAGTTCGACGTCTCGACGTTCGTGGACCGCTACCGGGACGCCAGAGAATTCGAGGACGAGTACGACACGCCCGCGTAGTATCCGGCCCCGGGTTCGCTTGGACGTTCGACGGACCGATTTGGTCGCGGAAGTGCCGCCGGTTCGCCAACGGTTTTCCCGCCAGTTCGCGTTTCGTAGCGCATGGCAGCGAGCGAGGTCCGCGAGCTATCGACGACGCCGCAGTTCCGGAACGCGTACCCCGTGCTCTCGCAACTGCGCGACCACCTCACCGAGGAGACGTTCCTGGAACAACTCGACGTGATGCGCGAGGACGGCTACCGGCTGTTCGCGCTGTTCGACGAAGGCGACGTGGTGGCGGTGGTCGGACTGGTAGTGCGCCGGAACTTCTTCTGTGACCGCCACGTGTTCGTCGAGGACCTGGTGACCGACGAGCAGCACCGCGGCGAAGGCTACGGGAGTCGACTCCTCGAGTACGTCCACGAGTTCGCGCGCGAGCAGTCGTGTTCGTACGTCGAACTGGAGTCTGGGCTGTGGCGGGAGGAGGCCCACGATTTCTACGAGAATCGCGGCTACGAGAAGCTCTGTTACAGTTTCCGCCGCGAGGTCGAATGACGGCCGGTCCTGGCCGCCGACCCACCGCCGGATGTTTCGAATTTCGTAATTGGGTTGCGATGCTCTGAGTATTCCGCGCAACTTATTACGATGGGCGAACTCCACACGAGTAGCAATGAGCGAGCACGAAGACCGCACGGTACTGCTCATTGGGAGTGGCCCAATCCAGATCGGACAAGCGGCTGAATTCGACTACTCGGGGGCGCAGGCCTGCCGCGCGCTCCGAGAGGAGGGCGCCCGAGTCGTGCTCGTGAACTCCAACCCCGCGACCATCATGACCGACCCGGAGATGGCGGACGCGGTGTACATCGAGCCGATCACCACCGACGCCATCGCGGACGTCATCGCGAAGGAGAAGCCGGACGGCGTCATCGCGGGACTCGGCGGCCAGACCGGCCTGAACGTCACCGCGGAGCTCGCCGAGGAGGGCGTCCTCGACGAGTACGACGTGGACATCATGGGGACGCCGCTGGAGACTATCTACGCGACCGAGGACCGCGACCTGTTCCGCCAGCGCATGGAGGAACTGAACGAGCCGGTCCCCGCGTCCACGACCATCTCGCTGGACGAGGACGAATCCGTCTCGGACTTCGACGAGGACGCGCTCCGCGAGCGCGTCGAGGACGCAGCTGAGGAGGTGGGCGGCCTCCCGGTCATCGCGCGCACGACGTACACGCTCGGCGGCAGCGGGTCAGGGGTCGTCGACACCATGGACGAACTCGTCGCTCGCGTGCGGAAGGGGCTGCGCCTCTCCCGCAACGACGAGGTCCTCGTCACGGAGTCCATCGAGGGCTGGGTCGAACTCGAGTACGAGGTGATGCGGGACGCCGACGACTCCTGTGTCATCATCTGCAACATGGAGAACATCGACCCGATGGGCATCCACACGGGGGAATCCACCGTGGTCACGCCCAGCCAGGTCATCCCGGACGACGGCCACCAGGCGATGCGGGACGTCGCGCTGGAGGTCATCCGCGACCTCGGCATCCAGGGCGGCTGCAACATCCAGTTCGCGTGGCGCGACGACGGCACGCCCGGCGGCGAGTACCGCGTCGTGGAAGTGAACCCGCGCGTCTCGCGCTCGTCCGCGCTCGCGTCGAAGGCGACCGGCTACCCGATTGCGCGCGTCACCGCGAAGGTCGCGCTCGGCAAACGGCTCCACGAGATCACCAACGAGATCACGGGGGAGACGACCGCAGCGTTCGAGCCGGCCATCGACTACGTGGTGACGAAGGTGCCGCGCTGGCCCATCGACAAGTTCGAGGACGTCGACTTCACGCTCTCCACGGCGATGAAGTCCACGGGCGAGGCGATGGCCATCGGCCGCACGTTCGAGGAGAGCTTCCTGAAGGCGCTGCGCAGTTCCGAGTACGACCCCGCCGTCGACTTCGGCGCCGTCGAGGACGACGAGCTCCGCAGGGAGTACCTCGAACGCCCGAGCCCGGACCGCCCGTACGCCATCTTCGAGGCGTTCGAGCGCGGGTTCGACGTCGAGGAGGTCGTGGAGGCGACCGGGATGTACGAATGGTACGTCGAGCGCTTCGCGCGCATCGTCGAAGCCAGCAAGGAGGTCGTCGACGGCGAATTCACGCCCGCGGCGACGGCGGGCTTCACGAACGCCGAGATCAGCGCGCTCGCGGGCAACGTCTTCGAGGACAGCAGCCTGACGTGGCTGCCCGAGACCCGCGGCGCGTGGCGGACCGCGGAGGCGACTGAAGCGGTCGCCGGCGACGCGGGCGGCGAGGCCGCCGTCGAGACCACCGAGGAGGGCGTCCCCGTCTCCGCCGCTCGCGCGGGCGTCGGCCAGGTCGAGGCGGACGTCCCGGGACGGACGTACAAGCAGGTCGACACGTGCGCGGGCGAGTTCGAGGCGTCCACGCCGTACTACTACTCCTCGCGCTCCCCCGAGTGGTTCTCCGGGCCCTACGAGGGCGACGCGGCCGCGGGCGAACTCCGCGTGAACCGCGACACCGAGAGCGTGGTGGTCGTCGGCGGCGGCCCGATCCGTATCGGACAGGGCGTCGAGTTCGACTACTGCTCGGTCCACGCGGTGCGCGCACTCCGCGAGATGGGCATCGAGGCGCACGTCGTGAACAACAACCCCGAGACGGTGTCGACGGACTACGACACCTCCGACGGCCTGTTCTTCGAGCCGATCACCGCCGAGGAGGTCGCCGACGTGGTCGAGGCGGCCGGCGCGGACGGCGTGATGATCCAGTTCGGCGGCCAGACCTCCGTCGACATCGGCGAACCGCTGCGCGACGAACTCGAGCGCCGCGGCGTCGACTGCGACATCATGGGCACCGCCGTCGAGGCGATGGACCTCGCGGAGGACCGCGACCGCTTCAACCGCCTCATGGACGAGCGCGGCATCGCCCAGCCGGCCGGCGGGACGGCGACCAGTGAAGCGGAAGCCCTCGACCTCGCCGGCGACCTGGGCTACCCGGTCCTCGTCCGCCCGAGCTACGTGCTCGGCGGTCGCGCGATGCGGGTCGTCGACGACGACGAGGAGCTCAAGCACTACATGGAGGAGGCCGTCCGGGTCAGCCCGGACAAACCGATCCTCGTCGACGAGTTCCTCGCGGACGCCGTCGAACTCGACGTGGACGCCGTCTCGGACGGCGAGGACGTGCTCATCGGCGGCGTGATGGAGCACGTGGAGTCCGCGGGCGTGCACTCCGGGGACTCCGCGTGCGTGATTCCGCCGCGGTCGCTGTCCGACGACACGCTGGCGCGCGTCCGCGAGGTCACCGAGGAGATCGCAGTGGCGCTGGACACCGTCGGCCTGCTGAACGTCCAGCTCGCGGTTCAAGATGGTGAAGTCTACGTCCTCGAGGCGAACCCGCGCTCGTCGCGGACGGTCCCCTTCGTCTCGAAGGCGACGGGCGTCCCCATCGCGAAGCTCGCGGCGAAGGTGATGGCGGGCGATTCGCTGGCCGACTCGACGTCAGCGAGGGCGTCCCGGAGGAGTACAGCGTCAAGGAGGTCGTGTTGCCGTTCGACCGCCTGCCGGGGTCGGACCCCCGCCTCGGCCCGGAGATGAAGTCCACGGGCGAAGTGATGGGCACCGCGTCTACGCCGGGCCTGGCGTACTGGAAGGCCCAGCGCGCCGCCGGGAACGCCCCGGAGGTCGGCGGCACCGCCGTCGTCGACCTGGACGTGGACGGCTTCGCGGAGTACTTCGACCTCGAGACGTTCGAGGACACCAGTGCGGCCATCCGCGAGGGGAACGTCGACTTCGTCGTCTCACGCGACGAGGACGTCCTCCGCACCGCCGTCGAAGAGGAGGTCCCGTACCTCTCGACGGCCGAGAGCGCGGAAGCCCTCGTGGAGGCCCTGGCGTATCAGGACGCCGACCTGGAGGTCGCGCCGGTGAGCGAGCGCCCGATCCGCGACGAGCGCTGGGGCTAGCGCCTCGTCACGCTACCGCGAGAACGACGGCGCCGAAGCCGACGAACGCGGCGAGCGCGTACCACGGTTCTCTCCTGACAGTCCGACCGGCGACGCTCCCGTAGCGCGCGATGCCCAGCGCCGCCGCGACGAACGTCACCGAGAGCGCGACGCCGAGCCTCGTATAGGAGAGCGCGTGGAGGGCCGTCGAGAACGCGCCGACGGTGGCGCCGCGCACGGCGGCGTGCCACTCGTGGAACGTCAACTGGTTTGCCGAAAACACGGACTCCGACAGTTATTCGTACTCCACTCGCGCGGAATGTACTGCTTCGGGCGTCTCGACGCCGGCCGTCGCTGCGTTGCAGAAAATCGGAGGAAGCGAGTGTCAGTCCGCGGTGACGGGCGTTCGACAGCAGTCCGCCATCGCGAGCACGTCGTCGAAGAAGTCGAGGCTGTCGTGGGGGCCGGGGTTGGCTTCGGGGTGGTACTGGCGGGTGATGACGTCCAGTTCCGCGGAGTCCAGGCCCTCCGGCGTGTCGTCGTTGACGTTGATCTGCGTGACCTCAAGTTTGCCGGGGTCGGCGACGGTGTAGCCGTGGTTCTGGGTGGTCATCACGACGCGCTTGGATTCGTAGTCTAGCACCGGCTGGTTCACGCCGCGGTGGCCGAAGTCCATCTTCTCGGTGGCGCCGCCGAGGGCGCGCGCGACCACCTGCTGGCCGAGACAGATGCCCGCGATGGGGAGATCCCCCACGAATTCGCCGACCAGGGCCTCCGCGGCCTCGAAGTTCGCGGGGTCGCCCGGGCCGTTCGAGACGAACAGGATGTCCGGGTCCAGCGCCGCGAGTTCCGCGGGCGTCGTGTCGTAGGGAAGCACGTGGACGGTGGCGCCGCGCTCCACGAGCGAGGAGACGATGGAGCCCTTCGCGCCGCAGTCGACGAGCGCGACGTCCACGTCGCCGTCGCCGTGGACTTCGGGTTCCGGGACGCTGACCCGGCTGCCGATGTCCGTGAGGTCGCTCATGTGTGGGCAGTCCGCGAGCTGTTCGCGGGCGGCCTCGGGCGTGGCGTCCGGGCCGGCGGCGATGCCGACCTTCATCGCGCCGCCCTCGCGGATGTCGAGGACGAGGTCGCGGGTGTCGAGGCCGTCGACGGCGGGGACGCCCTCCTCGGTGAGCCAGTCGGCGACGTCGTCGGTGAGTTCGCGCGCGACGACGGCGCTGGGGTGGACGCGGTCCGATTCGAATCGGTCCTCGCGGACGCCGTAGTTCCCGATGAGGGGGTAGGCGAAAGTGAGCACCTGTGCCTCGTACGAGGGGTCCGTGAGGCTCTCCTCGTAGCCGGTGTACGCCGTGGTGAACACGAGTTCGCCTCGTGCCCGTCCGGGGGCACGGGCGTTGGCTTCGACCACGTCGCCGGTTTCTAGCGCGAGGTACGCGTCCGACATTACGAGATTCAAACGAGTGTGGGGAGTATAAATCTTGCTTTCGTAGCTGAGTTACGAATTTCGAAATCCTTTTTGTGCGTCGGCCTGATGTCCGGACATGGACGACATCGACCGGCGCATCCTCGACGCCCTCCGACGGGACGCCCGGACCCCGTACACGGAGATCGCCGACGACATCGGCGTCAGCGAGGGCACGATCCGCAACCGCGTCGACAGCCTCGTCGACGAGGGCGTCATCGAACGCTTCACCGTCTCCACCTCGACCGGGAACGTCAAAGCGATGATCGAGATCGGGGTCGCGATGGACGTCGACACCCACGAGGTCGGCGACCGCATGGTCGACTGGAACCAGGTCGACTTCGTCTGGCAGGTCTCCGGCGAGGACGACATCGTCCTCGTCGTCGACGCCGCGGACACCGGCGGCGTCAACGACCTCGTCACGAAGGCCCGCGAGCAGGAGGAAGTCGTCTCCACGAAGACACGCCTCATCCTCGACGAGAAGATGGGGTGACGGCGGGAGCGTCCGCAGTACCCTGTCCACGTCTCGCCAACCCTCGTTCCTGGAGACCACGCCGCGCACGACGAGTCGAAGCGCTATTTACGCACGTTCCCGTCGGTCACCCCATGAGCGAATCAGGGTCCGACGCGCCCGTCCAGTCCACGCGGGACGACGAGACCGCGGAGAACGCCGAGCAGGACGTCGTCGCCGTCGACGCCTACGACGAGAAGGAGGGACTCGCGAACCGCCTGGACGCCCACACCGGTGACGGCGTCCGCCACCGCGCGTTCACGTGCGTGCTGTTCGACCAGGACGGCAACGTCATGCTCGCGCAGCGCGCCGCCCGCAAGCGCCTCTGGGACACCCACTGGGACGGCACGGTCGCCAGCCACCCCGTCGAGGGCCAGACCCAGAAGGAAGCGACCCGCGAGCGCCTCGAGGAGGAACTCGGCATCACGGCCGACCAGTACGACGACCTCGAGGTCACCGACCGCTTCGAGTACAAGCGCTACTACCTCGACGAGGGCCTCGAGTGGGAGGTCTGTGCGGTCCTGCAGGCGACGCTGACGGACACGAGCTTCGACCGCGACCCCGACGAGGTCGGCGGCGTTCTCTGGGCGGACTACGAGGACATCTACGAGAACCCGCGGCACTACCGCCAGCTCCGCCTTTGCCCGTGGTTCGAGATCGCGATGCGCCGCGACTTCGAGGGCGACGCCGACCCCGTGCCGGACGGCACCCGGGAGTAGCCACCCAGCAACGACCACCCCCAGCGGCGACCAGTCACGCGCCCCGAGCGTGCGTCGGGATTTTTCCGGCTACGCGACTAACGGTGCGTCGTGCTGGCGCTCAGCCGGTCGGCCTACGACGCGATTCTCGACCACGCCCGAGCGGACGCGCCCCGCGAGCCTGCGGCGCACTCGTCGGCCGCGAGAACGGGGAGGCGGTCGTCGCCGACACGGTGCGGCGCGTGGCGAACGTCGCCGACGCGCCCCGCGTGACCTACGAACTCGACGCCGAGGCGACGCTCGCAGTGTTCGACGAGGCCGCCGCCACGGGCCGCGAGGTCGTCGGCTTCTATCACTCTCACCCGGCGGGACCCGCCAGGATGAGCGAGACCGACCGCGAACAGGCGTCGTGGCCCGGGTACGTGTACGTGCTCGCGTCGCTGGCGGCGCGACCGCCGATTCTGGACGGGTGGACGTGGACCGGCGAGTCCTTCGAGCGCGAAGACGTCGCCGTCCGCGACACGTAGCAGCTCCTGTGGCCCGCTTCGATGCCGCATCCTGGCCTCAGCGTCCTCGGACTGCCGTCCAGACGCCGACGGCACCCAGAACGAGCGCGGGAATCATCGGGACCGCGAGGTAGGTGTCGCGGAACCCCAGGCCGAAGCTCCCCGGACCGACGAGATAGAGGTACAGCGGCGCGACGATCCCCGCGAAGAACAGCACGACGACGACCAGCCACTGCGCGCGGTCGCTCATCCCCCCGTGCGCGCCGGCGTCTGCGCAGGCGTGCGCGTCCGCGCCCTCGCCAGCGGCCTCGCTGCCGGGCGCGTCGCTTGCGGTCACCGCGTCGTCGTCCGCGCTCTCGCGGGGGTCGTAGGTCACCATCAGTACTCGCTGTCGGGTTTTACCACTACCTTCCCAAAGCCCTCCCGGTTCTCCAGTAGTTCGTGGGCGCGCGCAGTCTCGCTCATCGGGACGACGTCGCGCACGCGGACGTCGAACGTGCCGTCCCAGACCAGCGGGAGGACGTCGTCGACCTCCCCGGGCGTCGCCATCGTCGACCCGAGGACGCTGAGCTGATTCCAGAACAGCCGCTGGATGTGCGTCTGTGGCCGGCCGCCGGTCGTCGCGCCGCACGTCACGAGGCGGCCGCCCTTCGCGAGCGAGCGCAAGGAGCTATCCCAGGTCGCCTCCCCGACGTGGTCGACGACGACGTCGACCCCGCGCTTGCCCGTGTAGTCGCGGATCTCGTCCGCGAAGTCCGTCGCCGCGTAGTTGATGACGTGGTCGGCGCCGATCTCCTCGGCGTACCGGAGTTTCTCGTCGGTGCTCGCCGTCGCGTACACCTCCGCGCCGGCGTGGGCTGCGATCTGGACCGCGGCGTGGCCGACGCCCCCGCTCGCGCCGAGCACGAGGACGTTCTCGCCCGCCTGGAGGTCGGCGCGCGTCTGGAGCATCCGCCACGCCGTCTGGAACACGAGCGGCGCGGCGGCCGCGGTCTCCCAGTCGACGTGCTCGGGCACGCGCACGAGGTTGTCCTCGGGCACCGCGGCGAGTTCGCTGTGCACGCCCGGGACGTGCTCGCCGAGGACGTGGAAGGACGTACACAGCGGGTACTCGCCGTTCCGACAGAACTCGCAGTCCCCGCAGACACGCCCGCGGACACTGCGACCCGGTCGCCCGCCTCGAAGCGCGTGACGTCCGCGCCCGCCTCCAGGACGACGCCCGCGCCGTCGCTCCCGGGGACGTGGGGCATCTCGAGGTCGAGTTGCGGCATCCCGCGGCGCGTCCACACGTCGAGGTGGTTGAGCGCGCCGGCTTTCACGTCGACCAGCACCTCCTCGCGGCCGACGTCGGGGTCGGCTACCTCGCGGTAGTCGATGACGTCGGTGTCGCCGTGGCCGTCGAACACAGTGGCCTGCATGGGTCGGACGTGGCGGCCGGCCACCAAAACTGTGGGGTCTACGCTTTTCCGGCCGGGTGCCGAACGCGGGGGTATGGTCGACTTCCAGTCCCGGGACACCCGCCGGACGGACGACGAGGAAACGGCGGACGAACCGGTCGAGGAGACGCACGAGGCGGAACACGAACACGACGACCCCAGCGACGACCACGAACACGACCACGAGCACGCGGACAGCCACGACCACCACCACCACGACGCCGACACCGTGGGCGTCGCCATCCTCACCGTGTCGTCCTCGCGGTCGCTGGACGACGACCCCGCCGGAGACGCCATCACGGCGGCGTTCGAGGCCGAGGACCACGAGGTCGTCACGCGGGAACTCGTCGGGGACAGCTACGACCGCGTGCAGGCCAGCGTCGACAACCTCGCCGGCAGAGACGACGTGGACGCGGTCGTCTCGACGGGCGGCACCGGCGTGACGCCGGACGACGTCACCGTCGAGGCGACGCGGCAACTGTTCGACAAGCAACTGCCGGGGTTCGGGGAGCTGTTCCGGCTGCTGTCCTTCGACGAGATCGGCGCGAAGGTCGTCGCGACGCGCGCCACCGCGGGCGTCGTCGGGGACGTGCCGGTGTTCTGTCTGCCCGGCAGCGAGAACGCAGCCGAACTCGGTAGCACGGAGATCATCGTCCCGGAAATCGGGCACCTCGTCGGACTGGCGGGCCGCGGCCGCGACGATTGACGCTGCGCGCGGGACGGAGCACAGCCACCAGCGCAGCCCGGAATCCGAAAACAGCCACTGATGGCTCTGTGGGGCGCGAACGTACCGAAAAAGCGGTCAGCAGAACTGCGCTGAAGCGCCAGGTGGCGTAGTCGCTGCGGCCACCGTGACGTTACGCGATGGGCGCGACGTCACTGGCGTTCTCGGATTCGGTGGAGTTGTCGTCAGCGGTTTCCTCGCTGTCGGCGTCCTCATTGTCCGCGTCCTCGCTGTCCGCGTCCTCATTGTCCGCGTCCTCACTGTCCGCGTCCTCGGCGTCACCGCTCTCGCCGTCGTCACCGAGGAGGTCGCTCAGCGCGTTGCCGAGGTTGTCGACCTCGCCGTCGAGGTACGAATTGATGGTCTCGTGGATGGACGAGACGTGGTCGGGGACCTGCTCAGGGAGCTCGCTCGGCGGGCCCTGGTTATCCGCGGCCGCGCTCTCGTTCTCGTCCGATTCGTCGCTTGCGGCGTCGGCGCCGTCAGCGTTCGCGGCGTCGTCGGCCGCGTCACTCTCCTCGGACTCGCTTGCGTTCTCGTCCGCGTCGTCGGCGTCGTCGGCTGCGTTGTCGTCGGGATCTTCCGGGGCGTTGTCGCTGGCCTGTGCGTCTGCGGGCATCGCAGCGCCGGCCGCCGCGAGACCGCCGACGAGGACGGTCGCCGCGACGACGAGCGTGAGTAGTTTTCGTGCGTTCATCGCATCTGGTCCATACCGCGTCGCACACTTAACCCGGGGAGTCCGTGAATCCGAATTTCGGCGTCGAGAAGCCGTCTCAAGCCCGATTAAGCCGAATTCAATCCGAGTTTACGGTGGATTACGCGGTGGAGACGGCACCCCGGCGACGAAGTGGCGTTTTCGGCGCGCCTGCGCGCTCGGCGGCGTCCTCGCTGCGCTCACGGATCCGTGCAGCGTCCAGGTAGCGTAAAGTTCCGGGCGCCCGACGCCCACGCATGGACAAGCAGGACCTCCGCGAGCGAGTCTGGGACGACCTCGAGGACTCGGGCGCGGCGCGGTTCCCGTTCCCGCCGCACGGCCGCATCCCGAACTTCGCGGGCGCCGACGACGCCGCGGCGCGACTCGCCGAGTCCGCGGTCTGGCG
>NZ_WUUU01000073.1 GCF_009831555.1 Halobacterium bonnevillei
CTCTGCCAGATCGGCACGGAGCGCGCGCTCGAGGCCGCCGCCGAGTACGCCGACGACCGCTCGTACATCGTCGAGACGGAGGCCGCGAAGGCCGCCGACGCGCTCGAAGACGACGCCGCCGAAGCCGCCGCGTAACCCCGCTCGTTCCCCGTCGACGTCATTCTCGTGCTAGCTGGTTCGCGTACCCCCTACTCCGACCGCTGACAGTCGGCCGTACATTGAAGTACCAGACCGGCACCAACTGGCCGCGTGCTGCTCCGCGTGCTGGTCGCCGTCGCAGTCGCGTCCGCGACAATCACCGGCGTCGCCCCGAACCCGGCGACGCACGGCGATAGCGGCGAGTTCGTCACCGTTCACTTCGACGAGCCGACCAACACATCCGGCTGGACGCTAACCGACGGCGATTCGACAGCCGCACTGCCGAACCGCACGCTGACGGGAACGGTCGCGTTCTCGACGGACCCGGAGGCCGCCAGCGACCGGACCAGTCATCCAGTCGTCGGGCTGTCCGGGTCCCTGTCGCTTTCGAACGCCGGCGGACGCGTGGCGCTCCGGGCGGACGGAGAGCCCGTCGACTCGCTGGCGTATCCCAGCGCCCCGACCGCTGAACGCTGGGACGGCCAGTCGTGGACACCGCTGGGCGCGACCGACTTTGCGCCGTTCTCAGCGTCGAACGTCTCCGTCTCGGCGTTCGCGCTCCCCGACGACGCCGAGCCGCCCCTGGACGTCGTCGAATCCGCGGACAACCGCCTCTCCCTCGCCGGCTACACGTTCACGTCAGCACGTGTTACGCGCGCGCTGGTCGACGCCGCGAGGCGCGGAGTCGCGTCCGGGTGCTCGTCGAGGGCGGCGTCGCCGGTGGTGCGCCGAGCCCGGAAGCCGAACGCCTCGACGCGCTTCGCTCGGCGGGCGTCGACGTCCGAGTGCTCGACGGTGAGCGAGCGCGCTACAGTTTCCACCACGCGAAGTACGCCGTCGCCGACGACCGGGCCATCGTCCTCTCCGAGAACTGGAAGCCGTCGGGGACGGGTGGCCACGGCAACCGCGGCTGGGGGCTGGTCGTCGAAGACCAGGCCGTCGCCGACCACCTCACGGCCGTGTTCGGCGCGGACCTCGACTGGGCCGACGCGAAGCCCTGGCGGCGGGTTCGCGAGAACTTCACCGTCGTCGATGGAGCGGCCGCGAACGACACCTACCCGACTCGATTCCCGCCAGTGGACGTTCGAGCCGACGAGGTCAGCGTGCTCGTTGCCCCGGACAACGCCCGACGCGGGGTTCGCGACCTCGTCGCGTCCGCCGACAAGTCGCTGCTGGTCGAACAACCACGCCTCGACCCCGAGGGCGCGTTCACGAACTGGACCGTCGACGCTGCACGGCGCGGCGTCGAGGTACGCGTCCTCCTCTCTGGGAAGTGGTACAACCGCGAGGGGAACCGGAACACCACGCGGCGACTGAACCGGATCGCCGCCGAGGAAGGACTGGCCCTGGACGCGAAACTCGTCTCCCCGCGGTCGCGCTTCGAGAAGGTTCACGTGAAGGGCGCCGTCGTCGACGGCGAAACGGCGGTGGTCGGTAGTCTGAACTGGAACGACCACGCAGCCACCGAGAACCGGGAGGTCGTCGTGGTGGTCCACGACGACGTGGTCGGGGACTACTATCGCAGAGCCTTCCGCGCGGACTGGCGTGGCGGCGCGTGGCGACTCCCCGTGGGCCTCGGGGTCGCCGTCGCGGCCGCCGGGCTGTTCGCCGGTGCGTGTGCGCGACGCGTCCGGTTCGAAGGTGGGACAGAACGCCGCGGAACTGAACGCGAGAACGACACCGAGACCGGGAGCGAAAACGAGAGCGAAAACGGGAGCGGGACCGACTGAAGCGCTCCGTTCGGGCAGGCTCCCGTCCGAGACCGACTACCGCTTGGGGGCGCTGTGGAGTTCCTCGTCGAGTTCCGCTTCAGCCATCTTCTCGATGAGGGCGTCCAGGACCTGCTGGCGCATCCCGGGAACGAAGCGGATGGAACCGACGACGAGGTGGCCGCCGCCCGAAACGCCGGCGCCCGGAAGTTCCGCGTTGAGTTCCTCGACCATCGTCGGGATGTCGAGGCGCACGCCGTCGCTGCGGAGGACCGCGAAGTCCGGGCCGTAGCCGATGGTGATGACGGGTTCGCCCGTCTCCTCGACCTTCCGGTCGTGGACCTCTCCGGTGGTCTTCCCGGGTGCGGGGTACGTGAACCGGTGGGCGTGGTTCTCCACGTCGATGCGGTAGAGGTTCGCGCCGTTCGCGACGCGCTCGTGGTCGACGTGGCTCTCAACGGCGTCGAGTTGCTCGGCGACGTCCTCGTCGGCGCGGTTCGCGACGAACGGCACCAGTTCGCGGTGGCGGTCCTCGTCCCCGTTGACGTTCAGGACGTCGTTGATGAGTTGCGTCCCGGGGTCGTAGCGGAGCATGTACGCCTCGTAGTCCAGCGCTTCGCTGATCTGGTGGAGGAACTGCTCGTCGTAACCGGCGTCGCGAGCGAGTTCGAGGTAGTCAGTCATCGCGTCCGCCTTCGAGCGGTCCGACAGACCCGCGACGGCGGGCACGTGCTCGAGTTCGTCCGTCAGCCCTGGGTAGAGCATGCGCGCGAGTTCGACGCACAGCATGCCCGTAGTGATGCGGTAGTCCTCGCCGTGGAGGTACGGGTTGACGTGCTCGTCGACCAGGGGGTCGACCGCCTCCGGGTCGGGATGGTGGTGGTCGACGACGACGATGGGGATGTCGTAGTGGTCCAGCGCCTTGTAGGCTGGCGTGTCCTCCTCCGTGCTGCCGTTGTCCAGCATGAGCAGGAGTGGGAGTTTCTGGCCGTGGCGGGCGCGGTCCTCGAGGGCGAAGTTGAGGTCGCGGGTGGCGTCCTCCATCTCGTAGTACGGCGCCTTGCTCGGGAGGCGCTTGAGGAGGTGGCGGCCGGCGTCGCCGTCCTGGTGGGCGTCCTCGATGAACTTCGTGAGCGCGTACTGCACGGGGACGCTGGCGCACATGCCGTCGCCGTCGGCGTGATGGCGCATCCGGATCGGGCGGCCCTCCAGGACCGCGCGTCGCAGCGTTCGCGCAACCGACCGGAGCTCCGGCAGCATCTGTTCGAGCGCCGGCCACTCGACCAGCGGGTCGATCTCGGCGGGTTCGGCGAGTTCGTCGAGCGCGGCCTCCAGACGGCCGGCGACGTCAGCGGCGTCCTCGGCGTCGAGCACGTCCAGTTGCGTCACTTCGACCTGAAAGGTGCCGTCCCGCTCCTCGACGTCGCCTTTCACGTGGACGAGGTCGCCGACGTCGACGTCGGGGTGGGCGCGAACGCCCGCGGCCTCGAACGACGTGCAGGGGACCGCGCTGGTCTCGTCCCGCACTCGGAAGATGGTGGGGCCGCCGGTCTGCTTGATCTGGACGACTTCACCCTCGATGTGGACGGTGTCGCCGACGTGCTCGCCGACGGCGTCGGCGGCGACGCGCTCGTAGTCGTGCTCGCGGTCGACCGTCTCGTAGTCCTCGAGGCTCGCGAGTTCGAAGCTGAGGTCCCCGTTGTCGCGGACTTCTGTGAGTTTCACGACGGCGTCGTCGCCGACCTCGAACTCCCGGTCGCCGTCGAACGTGGATTCGTGGACGAGGCCCGAGACGTGCTCGGAGAGGTCCACGAAGATGCCGTACTCGACGACGCCGTTGACCGTGGCGTGGTAGTACTCGTCAGTCGCGACCTCCTCGGCAGTACACGAGGGCTGGAGGTCGACGACGGCCGGGGCGCCAGCCCCGTCGTCGGCGGAAGCGTCAGTCATCTTGCTGTAGGATTCGGTACGTGCGTTTTTAACCCTTTTCAAGGGCGTTTCCGCGCGAGCTGCGTGCCCGCGTGCGACCCGATTCGGCCCCCGGAACGACCAGCGTCAGGTCCGCTTCGCGGACGCCGAACTGACGACGCGCGGTGGCTTTCGGGCGTTCCGGAAGCCTCAACAGTCGCGACCCCCCACACTCTGGTATGCTCTTCGGTGGGCGTCCCGAGGTGGTCGGCATCGCCGAGGAAGCCCTCGAGTTCGCGTTGGAAGCCGCAGAAGACAGCCACCCCAACGAGTACCTCGGCCTGCTCCGTGCCTCGCTGGCGAGGGACTTCGACATCCGGGCAGACGACGGCTACCTCGTGACGGACGTCCTGATGGTGCCGGGAACGGAGACCAACCCCGTGAGCGCGACGTTCCAGTCCAGCCAGGTCCCCAACGACATGCGGACGGTCGGCAGCGTCCACTCCCACCCGAACGGCGTGCTGTCGCCCTCGGACGCCGACCGCTCGATGTTCGGCCGCGGCGAAGTCCACATCATCCTCGGCGCGCCCTACGACTCCCGGTCGTGGCGCGCGTTCGACAGCGAGGGCGAACCGACCACCCTCGACGTCTACGACGTCGCGCTGCCCGAACCCGAATCGTTTTTCGACTTCACGCAGGAAGACATCGACGAAGAACTCGAATGAGACGAGTCGTCGCGCAGGGGACCTTCGACATCATCCACCCCGGCCACATACACTACCTCGAGGACGCGGCGTCGATGGGTGACGAACTCCACGTCATCGTCGCACGCCGCGAGAACGTCACACACAAGGAATCGCCGATTCTCCCGAACCGCCAGCGCCGGGACGTCGTCGGCGCGCTCGACGTCGTGGACGAAGCGCGCGTCGGCCACCCCACGGACATCTTCACCCCGATCGAGGAGATCGACCCCGCGGTCATCGCACTCGGGTACGACCAGCACCACGACGCCGACGCCATCCAGGCCGAACTCGACGACCGCGGCATCGACTGCGACGTCCGCCGTGCCTCCGGCCGCGACAAACGCTACGACGAGGAACTACTCTCCACCGGCGACATCGTCGACCGTATTCTCGAGGAACGCGGCTAGTCACTGTCGTTTCGGGGTGTTGCTACTGGCTCGTTGTCGTATCTTCCGCCGAGGCCCAGCGCCTGGCCGTTGAGACGCACGATGGACGGCACACCCCGTTTCGTGGTAATCTTTAACAAACAGGTTGCCGAAGTTACAGACGCGTTCTCTGTGCTGGAGGCGGGGTCGGAGGGCGATCAAGGCGTCGGACAGAACGAGCGCAGGGTGACAAGCCAATGCCGACGTACATCCACCTCACGAGTTACACTGGAGAGGGCGTTCAGAACATCGCGCACAGTCCCGATCGACTCGACGATGCGAAAGAACTGGCCGCATCCTTGAATGGCGAATTCAAACACTTCTTCCTCACGTTCGGCGAGTACGATATCGTCGCAGTCACGGAATTCCCGGACGACGAGACTGCAGCGCAATTCGCTCTCGGCGTCGCCAGCGAAGGAGCAGTCGCCACGGAGACGCTCAAGGCGTTCCCCGAGGACGAATACCGCGAGGTAATCGCCGGCATCCCCTGAGGAGGGCAGCAGCCCCTGGATTGGCTCCGAACAGTGTTTTCTACGGCGGTTCTCGAATCCACCTGGCCGACCGAAGTGATGGAGCAGTCGGCTGTATTCAGACCGGTGTTCGTGAGGGGGCCGGTAGAGTTCGTCGCTGCTGGATAGAACGACCCCGAACGACTGCCTGTCCGGATTACAGGCCGAGTTCGCGGCCGATGACGAGGTGCTGGATTTCGCTGGTGCCTTCGCCGATCTCCATGAGTTTGGCGTCGCGGAAGAAGCGCTGGGGGGCGAAGTCCGTGGTGTAGCCGTAGCCGCCGAGGGTCTGGACGGCATCTTCGGCGACTTCGCGGGCGGCTTCGCTTGCGTCGAGTTTCGCGAGCGCGGACTCCTGGGTGACTGATTGGCCGGCGTCGTACCGGCACGCGGCCTTCCGGGTGAGGACGCGTGCGCGCTCGGTCTTCCGGTGCATGTCCACGAGTTTGTTCCGGATGGCGTCGAACTCCGAGATCGGGTGGCCGAACTGCTCGCGCTCGGTGGCGTACTCCTTCGCGGCGTCGAACGCGCCCTGCGCGAGTCCCGTCGAGAGCGCGGCGATGGAGATGCGGCCGCCGTCGAGGGTCTTCTTCGTCTGCTCCCAGCCCTCGCCCTCCTCGCCGAGCAGGCGCTCGGCGGGAATCCGGCAGTTGTCGAACTTGATCTCGCAGGTCGGGGACGCGTTCAGCCCCATCTTGTCCCACTCCGTCGTGACCTCGAAGCCGTCGTCGGCCTCGGGGTCGACGATGAACGTCGAGATGCCGTCGTAGCCCGCTTCGGGGTCCGTGACGGCTTTCACGACGACACTCCCGGCGACCGAGGCGTTCGTGATGAACTGCTTCGTGCCGTCGAGGACGTACTCGTCGCCGTCCCTGACTGCGGTCGTGTCCATGTCGCTGGCGTCGCTGCCGCTCTCCGGTTCCGTGAGCGCCCACGACCCGAGGTACTCGCCCTCCGCGAGCGGCCGGAGCCAGCGCTCTTTCTGCTCGTCGGTCCCGAACAGTTCGATGGGTTTCGACGCCAGCGAGATGTGCGCCGCGTACGAGAGGCCGATGGACCCGGACACGCGGCCGAGTTCCTCCGTCACCAGCGAGTACATGAGCTGGTCGCCGCCGAGGCCGCCGTACTCCTCGCTGACGGGGACGCCCATCACGTCGAGGTCGGCGAGTTCGTCGAACACCGCCTCGGGGAACCGGTGTTCCTCCTCGATCTCCCACGCGATCGGCTCGATCTCAGCCTCGCAGAACTCCCTGACGGTGTCCCGAATCATCCGGTGCTCGTCGGGAAGGTCGAAGTCCATGCACCAAAATTTGCCACCGGCCGCTTAAACACACCGGAACCGCAAGTGCCGGGAGTCCCGTCAGTTCCAGGGCGCGCCGTCGAAATCGACCTGGCGCTGCGTCCGGTCGATGGCGTCGATGCGCTCGACGTCCCGGGGGTCCAAGAAAAGCCGGCGCGCCCGATAGTTCTCCCGGATGTGGGCTGGCGACGTGGACTTCGGAATGACGGCGACGTTCTCCTTCGACAACAGCCACGCAATCGCCACCTGTGCCGGCGACGCGTCGTGCTTCTCGGCGACCGAAGCCAGTACCGGGACGTCGGTCACTGCGCCCTTCGCGAGCGGCGAGTACGCCACGAGGTGGTGGTCGTATTCCCTGGCGTAGGCACGGAGTTCGTCCTGTGGCAACAGCGGATGGCACTCGACTTCGTGTGCGAACACGGGCGCGCCGAGGTGGCTGCGTGCCTCGTCGAGCAGTTCCGGCGTGAAATTCGAGAGGCCGACGTGACGAATCAGGCCCTGGTCGTAGAGTTCGTCGAACGCCGCGAGCGTGTCCGCCGGGTCGTACGCGCGTATCGGCCAGTGAACGTACAGGAGGTCGATGACCTCGACGCCGAGTCGGTTCCGGCTGGCGCGAGCGTGCTCGAGGACGTCCTCGTAGGCCAGGTTCCGCGAGTGGATTTTCGTCGCGACGAACACGTTCTCGCGGTCGACGTCCGCCTCGGCGATGGCGTCGCCGACGGCGGCCTCGTTGTCGTACATCTCTGCGGTGTCGACGTGGCGGTAGCCGATGTCCAGCGCGTGCTCGACGCTGGCCTTGCAGGTGTCGTGGGGGAGGTCGTACGTGCCGATGCCGACGCCTGGGAGGTCGTGTGCGGTCATGGGGTTGTCGAGAGCTTCCGACCAGACGAACTAAAGCGCTCCCTGGAACGCAGAAGAGTTAGTATACAGATGGGTTTCGGAGAACCAGTCGACGAGGCGCCGACTGGAGCCGGGTGGTGCCGCCGGACCTATGACCTGGGGGAGCCAAAGGCCGCTGTGAGCATCCGCCAGTTGGTCCGTGGGACGGTCCCGTGGGAGTCCCTGGAAGCCGTCGCGCGGGAAGTCGCCGACCGCTACGACCAGCAGTCGGTGCGCGTGACGTTCCTCGAGACGGACAACTGGCTGTCGACGCCCTGCGTCGTCGACGACCGCTGGTTCGTGAAGGTGATCTCCGGGCAGAACGCGCTCGTGCACGCGCTGTTCACGGGCGCCCGGAACCTCGGCGCGTTCTCCAGCGGCCGCGAGGGGTTCTTCGAGCCCTTCGACGGCCCCGTGGAGATGGCCGAACACGAACTCGAAGCGACGCGGAAGCTACGGGACCTCGGCGTGAACGCGCCGGAGCCCGTGGAAGCGTTCGAAGTGAACGGCCTCGGCGTGCTGGTCCTGGAGTACCTCCCGGAATTCGAGCCGCTCGACGAACTCCCGACCGAGGACGTCGAACGGCACACCCCCGCGCTGTTCGAGGCGCTGGCGACGATGCACGAGAACGGCGTTGCGCACGGCGACCTGCGCGGCGAGAACGTCCTCGTGTCGGACGACGAACTCTACTTCATCGACGCGACGAACGTCGCTGACGACCAGATCAGCGGCGCCCGTGCGTACGATCTCGCGTCCGCGCTCGCGGCCCTGGAGCCGCTCATCGGGGCCCGGACCGTCGTCGAACTGGTGATGGAGAACTACGAGCCAGCAGCCGGCGAGCGGACGCGAGCGGAGAACGCGGCGGCGCTCCTGGACGCACAGGACTTTCTCGGGTTCGTTCAGATCCGACCGGACCACGCGTTCGACGCGGCGTCGCTCACGGGCGAAATCGAGAAGGCCGCGAGCGCTCGCGACGACGCGAACAGGTGACCGTGGACCGCGCGCACGGCGCGGAATTTTAGAGGCGGATGCCGAACTCGCTGGCGAGTACCTCGTTCCACTCCGAGGGCTGGATAGTCCATTCGGTCGTTTCTCCGTCCGCGACGCGAGTGAGCGTATCCGCGTCCAGGGAGAGGGTGCCGTCGGGCGTCGACCGCGCCACAATCGGGCCGGACGTGAACGTGCCGTCGGGTTCGTTCGCGAGATAGTCGCACGTCGCTTCGAAGTAGGGTAGCGCGCGCGGCGTCGTCTCGAACCTGTACCGGATCGACCAGTCCGCACCAGGTTTCCGGAGTTTGAGCACGTAGTCCGAGAGCGGCGTGTCGTCGGGGTCGACGCGCCACTGGACGCCGACGGCGTCCGCGACGGAAGTGCCGTCCAGAGGGACCGGCGTCCTGAGCTGGGGGGTCCCGCTCCCGACGTCCACGACGTAGGATTTGTCGAGGTGGACCACTGTCGTGTGGTGGTTCGCCGGCGGATGCCCGAACTCGCCCTCGTCGGTGACGCGGCCCGCACACCGGTCGACGTCGTAGCCGAGTTCGTCCAGCAGCCACGCCCAGAGGCCGTTGAGTTCGAAGCAGTACCCGCCGCGGCGCTCGTCCACGAGTTTCTCGTAGAGGTCCGGGAGGGACAGGGAGACGCCGTCGCCGTCGGCCGCGCCGTGCGGGTCGCCGACGATGTCGAGGTTCTCGAAGGGAACGTGCTGGAGGTGCGCGCTCACGAGACGGTCGAGGGTCTCGTAGTCGGGTGACACTGCTGCAGCCCGCAGGTCGGTGAGGCCGATGCGCTGGAGGTAGGCGTCGGGGTACACGAGGGGTCTATCGGACTGGAAGCCCTTAGTCGTCCGCTGAACGCGATTTCAGTCGGACCGCTGTCGCATTTCAAAACGGGGGTTCCGGGAGCCGCCCGCCCATGGAAGGTATACCTTTTTCACCGTTGTAGTCCGTCTTCTAGGGCGATGACGCACCAACATTACATCGACGGCGAGTGGGTAGACGGCCACGGCGACGAGACGTTCGAGAGCCGGAATCCCGCAAACGGCGAGACGCTCGGTGAGTTCCAGCGCGGCACACCTGACGACATCGACGAAGCCCTCGCGGCGGCCGACGCAGTCGAGGACGAGTGGCAGAGCCTGTCCCGAATCGACCGCGCGGAGTACCTCTGGGACATCTACCACGAACTCAAGGACCGCCACCAGGAGCTCGGCGAAGTCGTCACCAAGGAGTGCGGGAAGGAGATCGACGAGGGGAAAGCCGACGTCGCGGAAGCCTGGCACATGGTCGAGTGGGCGGCCGGCGACGCTCGCCACCCGAAGGGCGACATCGTTCCCTCCGAGATTCCCGCGAAGGACGCCTACATGCGACGGAAGCCCCGCGGCGTCGTCGGCTGTATCACGCCGTGGAACTTCCCGGTCGCCATCCCGTTCTGGCACATGGCCGTCGCGCTCGTGGAAGGCAACACCGTCGTCTGGAAGCCCGCCGAGCAGACGCCGTGGTGCGGCCAGGTCATCGCCGAGATGTTCGAGGACGCCGGCATCCCGGACGGCGTGTTCAACATGGTGCAGGGCTTCGGGGACGTCGGCGCCCGCATCGTCGACGACAATCGCGTGGACACGGTGCTGTTCACCGGGTCCGCCGAGGTCGGCCAGGAGGTCGCACAGAAGGTCGCAGAGGACCCCGGCAAGCTCGCGGCCTGCGAGATGGGCGGGAAGAACGGCATCGTCATCACCGAGGAGGCTGACCTCGACATCGCCGTCCACTCGGCCGTGATGAGTTCGTTCAAGACGACCGGGCAGCGCTGCGTGTCCAGCGAGCGCCTCATCGTCCACGAGGACCTCTACGACGAGTTCAAGGAGCGGTTCGTGGAGGTCGCCGAGAAGGTCGCTGTCGACGACCCGCTCGGCGAGAACACGTTCATGGGCCCGGCAATCGAGCCCGAGCACGTCGAGAAGATCCAGAAGTACAACGACCTCGCGCGAGAGGAGGGCGCGAACGTGCTGGTGGACCGCGCGGAACTCAGCGACGACGAGATTCCCGAGGGCCACGGGGACGGTAACTGGGTCGGCCCGTTCGTCTACGAGGTCGACTACGACCCCGACCTGCGCTGCATCAAGGAGGAAGTGTTCGGGCCGCACGTCGCGCTCATCGAGTACTCGGGGGACATCGAGCGCGCCGTCGAGATCCACAACGACACGCCGTACGGCCTCGCCGGCGCGGTCATCAGCGAGGACTACCGGCAGATCAACTACTACCGCGACAACGCGGAAGTCGGCCTGGCGTACGGCAACCTGCCGTGCATCGGCGCGGAAGTCCAGCTGCCGTTCGGCGGCGTGAAGAAGTCCGGGAACGGCTACCCGAGCGCCCGCGAGGTCATCGAGGCCGTCACCGAGCGCACCGCG
Source organism: Halobacterium bonnevillei (assembly GCF_009831555.1). Classification (GTDB taxonomy): domain Archaea; phylum Halobacteriota; class Halobacteria; order Halobacteriales; family Halobacteriaceae; genus Halobacterium; species Halobacterium bonnevillei. The sequence goes on from NZ_WUUU01000073.1 coordinate 11,009, forward strand.
TGGACGCTGAACAATTCGAAGGAAATCGAGATGGCCCAGGGTCTCTCCGCGGACATCAAGACCGAAGACGACTAACGTCGCTAGTCCGCCATCTCGGCACCTGGTGGAATCTCCAAGGGCGACCGAGGCGCGGAACCCAGTGAGCGCCGAGGGAGGGCTTGGATTTTGAGGAAATCGAGATGGCCCAGGGTCTCTCCGCGGACAGCAAGACCGAAGACCACTAACGCCGCTAGTCGGCAGTCCGCTATCTCGCCCGTCCGGTTTTTCTGACCACCGCCGCGCGTACCTGTGGGAAGTTTTAACTAATTGTGGTGTGCCAGCGGGTAACGTAGATGCCCTCCACCGGTGCTGACGCACCGCGATTCACGACCGTCGACTGGGCCGACGAGGCCAGCGGACTCCCCCGCGTCCAGGTCCGCACGGTCGGGTTCGTGGTCGCGTTGCTCGCGCTCGCCGCACTGTTCGCGTACGACTACTCGGTCTCCCCGAACTCGCTGGTGTGGTCGTGGGACCTCACCAGGATGGACTGGCTGAGTCTGCTCGCCGGCGTCGTCGGCGTCAGGTACGGCGTCGTTCCGCTGGTCGTGGACCGCGACCGCACTACGCGGTACGTCGCCGCACTCGGCCGGCAGCCGGCGGCCGTCCTCAGCTTCGCGTACCTGTTCGCGTTCGCCGTCCTCGGGATTCTCGGCCCGGAGACGTTCGGGTACGCCACCGCGGACTTCACGCGGGAACTCCAGCCGCCAGTCTACACGAGCGTCAACGCGGACCCGTTCGTGAACTACGCCTGCATCGGCGACATGGTGAACGAACGCTGCCACGGCACGTGGAAGTACCCACTGGGGACCACCCGCGTCGGCGAAGACGTCGCGAAGTTCGTCGTGTACGGGATGCACATCGCGTTGAAACTCGCGCTCAGCGCGGGCATCCTCATGGTGCTCGTGGCGACGGCCGTCGGGACGGCAGCGGGGTATTTCGGCGGCTGGATCGACGACGTCCTCATGTGGTACGTCGACATCCAGCAGACCATCCCCGCGGTCGTCGTCTACATCATCGTCGCCTACACGTTCCTCGACGACGGCCTGTTCACGCTCGCGCTCGTCTTCGGCCTCTTCGACTGGGGCGGGATCGCTCGCCTCCTCCGCAGTGAGACGCTCAAGCGCCGCTCCTCCGGCTACGTGCGAGCCGCACGGAGCGCCGGTGCGAGCCACCTCCACGTCCTCCGGAAGCACGTCGTCCCGAACGCCGCCGACACAATCGTCACGGCGCTCACCCGCCAGATTCCGGTGCTCATCCTGATCCAGGTGGCGCTGTCGTACCTCCAGCTCAACACCGTGAACCTCCGGTCGCTGGGCGAAGTGCTCACTCGCGGCCTCTCCACGAATCCCGTCCCGTGGTTCCAGCGGTGGTGGGTGATGGGGTCCGTCGTCGTGTTCCTGGTGGTGACGGTCGTCGCGTTCAATCTCCTGGGTGACGCGATCGGTGACGTCCTCGACGGGCAGACGGAGGTGCGGTGACGATGTCGCTGGTGAAGTACACCGCCCGGCGCGGCGCGCTCGCGGCCGTCGCCGCGCTGGTCGCCATCTCGCTGACGTTCCTCGTCGTCGCGACGAACCGGTTCTATCCCGTCGACACGCCGCTCACCCAGCAATACGCCGATTACGTGCTCGGCGTCCTCAGACTCGAGTTCGGGTACTCCGACTCGCTGCGCCGCCCGGTCAGCGACGTGCTCGTGGCGTCGGTGCCGCGGACGCTCGCGTACGTCGTCCCCGCCATCCTGTTCACGTACACGCTCGGCATTCTGGGCGGTCTAGCCGCCGCGTACGGTACGAACCGCCGCGACACGGCCGCGCGACTGTTCGCGTACGTCATGCTCGGCGTCCCGACGATGGTGGTCGGGAGCCTCCTCGTGTACGAACTGATGAAACACACCTGGTGGGCGTCTCACCCACAGTGGTGCACGGCGGACGGGTTCGTCCAGAAGTGCTGGCCGCCGTTCACGCAGCAGAACGTCCCGTTCCTGGGGGCGACGGAGGGCGGGTGGGGGCTCAGAACGGCGACTGGCTGGCCGAACACGGAGCCGTGGCGAACAATCAATCACCGCTACCTGCTGCCCGCGGCGGTGCTGTCGGTCGGCCTCGCGACCGGCCTCTTCCGACAGGCCCGGCGAGCGGCGCTGGAACACAGGGCGTCGTCGGTCTCGAAGATGCTCGCCGCGAAGGGCGCCAGCGACACCCTCGACGCGAGACACGCGCTCCGGAACGCGGCGTTGCCGCTGCTGTCGGTCTCGTTCGCGGAACTGATGTCCGTGTTCACCATCTGGGCGTTCGTGGTCGAGGCCATCTTCCACGTTCCGGGCATCACCGCGTTCGTCCAGATTGCGGTCCGGACGAGGGATCTGCCGCTCTTGGTGGGGACGACGGTGGTGCTGGCGCTGCTGGGCGTGGCGTTGAGCTTCCTGCAGGACGTCCTCTACGGGTACCTCGACCCGGAAGTCGGGGAGTCCTGACCCTGCCGGCGGACGGACCGCCAGGCCGGGGGTCGTTTCCGAGCGAACAACGAGACCTTCTTTAGCGGGACTCGGTTCGTCGTACTCGTGGAGCCTGGCATCCTCGTCGCGCTCGCGGCCGCCGTCATCTTCGGCGTGTACCTGTTCGTCGTGAAGCGGTACTTCGCGGACTACCCCACGCCGACGTACATCCTGTTCGCGAACGTCTCCGGCATCGCCTGGTACGCGCCGGTCGCCGCGACGACGATGCCGGCCGCACCGCTGTCCGGCTTCGACGCGTCCGCAGTCGGCCTGCTTGTCGGGTCGTCGGTCGCGACAGGGTTCGCGTTGCTCGCGTTCTTCCACGGACTGCAACTCGGCGACGTCTCTTACGTCGCCCCGATCAGCAAGGTCGTCCCGGTCTTCGTGCTCCCGCTGGAGGTGGTCCTGCTGGGCGAGCGGCTGGGGCCGCTGCAGGTGGTCGGCGTCGTGGTCATCACGGTGGCGCTGTACGCGGCGAACTACGAGCCCGGGGAGCTCCTGCCGAGAGAAGCGCCACGTCATCGGCGAGCAGTTCATCCGGGAGTTCGAGACGGTCGCCGACGAGGTGGACGCGGACTACCTCGTGCAGGGCACCATCTACCCGGACCGCATCGAGAGCGAGGGC
>NZ_WUUU01000074.1 GCF_009831555.1 Halobacterium bonnevillei
GCCGGTCCAGGCGCGCTGGCCGTCGCCGCGCTCGTGCTGTCCGGTGACAGCCTCCCGACGTGGGTACACGTCGCCGTCGGCGCGAGCGTCGCGGCCGGCATCCTCGGGTACGCGCTGGTCGTCGCGGGCACGGTCAACGACAACGATTAACGGCCGTCGTTCGTTGCCACGGTATGGCAACTGACGCCCAGCAGGCGTGTTTCGAGGCGGGCATCAAGTTCGGTGCGCTCTACCACCAGTTCGCGGGGACGCCGGTGAGTCCGGCGAGCGCGCCGAGCCTCGAGACCGCCATCGAGGAGTCCATCGAGAACCAGCCGTTCTGCGAGGCAGTTACCGTCGACATCCACACCGAGCGACTCGACACCGACCACGGGTACACCGAGCTCACGGGCGAGTACATGGACGTCGAACTGGTCGTCGACTACGAGGACCGCGAGGTCGTCGCGGCGATGACGATGCAGGACGGCTATCCGCTGATGGAGCTGGCGAGCGTCGAATAACGGGCGTCCGCGGACCCGCACGGCCGACCGGCGCACGAACGCCGTTCACGTCCACTCTGGGGCGGACTTTTAAACCCGCGGCGAGCGAATCACGGGACATGAGTCAGTCATCGCTGGACGACGAGGAACTGTTCGGGGAGGCCGCCGAGGAGATGCGCGCGGACGTCGAGGAGCATCTCGCGGCCGCCCGCGAACAGCTCCCGACCGCGGACGGCATCTGGGACGTCGACTCGGAGAACACGCTGGGCGTGCTGAACGCGCTGCGCTCGGCGTTCGACGTCGAGGGCGCCGAAGAACACCTCCGGGACGCGAAGAAGGCGTTCGTCGTCGGGGAGCGCGCGGACGCATTCGAGGACGCCGAGAGCCTCGAGGCCGACATCGAGGCCGTCGAGAACGTGCTCGGGGACGTCGAGACGGCGCGCGAGGAGGTCGGCGAACTCGCGGCGACGATTCCGGAGCTCCGCGGCGCGCTCGAGGACGCCCACGCGGCGTCCGACGACGACAGCGCTGCGGGCGACGACGCCGACGACGAGGACGAAGCGTAAGCGCCCTCTCGGGTCGATACTGCCTGTCCGCCGGCTACTCGGGACGAGGGCGGGCTGCAATGTGGTCGTCGCTGGCTACTTGTGTGGCGGCCGGCTGACGTCGCGGTCGGCGACGGCGTCGAGGAGGTCGCACAGGGAGTTCCGCGCGAGCGAGAGGAGTTCCTCCCCGCGGTCGGCGTCGCCCTCGGTCGGGTCGCCGACGACGCCGTTGTCGGTGAACTCGGCGCTGTCGGCGGCGAGGTTGACGTGTGACTGCCAATCCCCCCAGCCGTCGCTGGCGCCGTCGCGAGCGGCCTTGACGCGGTCCTCGCGGACGAGTTTCGGGTGGCTGTGCCGGAGGAACGCCGTCTCCAGGGGGCCGGCGTGTCCCATGTCGTCGCTGTGGGCGCCGACAGCGTCGAACCACGTGAACGGCACGGCGTACGCGTCGTCGCGGCGAATGATTCGCTCGCAGACCTCGCCGAGCGCGGGGACGTTGCCGCCGTGCCCGTTCACGACGACGACGCGGTCCCAGCCGTGGCTGGCGAGGCTCGCCACGACCTCCCGGACGTTCGCGCGGAACGTGTCCGGGGACACCCACAGCGTCCCCGTGAACTGGCGGTGCTCCTCGGAGACGCCGACGGTGAGCGGCGGCGCCACCACGACTTCGCGGTCGTAGCTCGACGCAGCGGCCTGCGCGACGGTTTCGGCCGCGAGGTAGTCGGTGCCCAGCGGTGCGTGCGGACCGTGCTGTTCGGTGCTGCCGACCGGGAGCACCGCGAGGTCCGTGTCCGCGTCGTCCGCGTCTGACCAGGTCGCGTCCGCGAGTCGCATACACACGTCAATGCGCGCCCGCGATTTGTACTCTGCCCCTCCGTCACGAGACGGCCACAATCTGCTTCAACGGCGCCGCCGAACCACCTCGTATGGCGGAGCGCGTCACACTCCGAGCGCTCGAAGCCGAACTCAGTGCCGAAAACTACCCGCTCACCAGGGAGGCGGTCCTCGACGAGTACGGCGACGTCGTCCTCGACCTCCCGGGCGGCGAGGAAGCCCTCGCGGACGCGCTCGCCCGCGTCGGTGCTGACGACTTCCCCGACCACGCGGCCGTCGTTGCGAGTATCAACACCGGCATCGGGGGCGACGGCGTCGGTCGGCGCGACTACACCGACCGAGGCGGCAACGCGGACAGCCGAAAGCACGAGAGTTTCTAGGCGTCAACGGCAGTCGACAGCGCGAGCGTCTCTCGACGCCCCGGTAGTCGCTGGGCGCTACCACGAGTGCGTGAGAGCCTTGTCGCCTGCCGCCGTCAGTCCTCGATGTCGTCGTCGACGGTGGCGGTGCGTTCGGCGGCGCGCTCGACGAACTCGTCGGGGAGTTCGTCGATCTCGCCCGCCTGGACGCCCCAGAGGTTCGCGTAGAGGCCGTCCTCCGCGAGGAGGTCCTCGTGGGTGCCGCGTTCGACGATCTCGCCGCCCTCGAGGACGACGATCTTGTCGGCGTCCTTGATCGTGGAGAGGCGGTGCGCGATGGAGAACGTCGTGCGGTCGGCGGTGAGCCGGTCGAGGCTGCGCTGGATGAGCATCTCCGTCTCCGTGTCGACGTCGCTTGTGGCTTCGTCGAGCACGAGAATCTCGGGGTCCTTGAGGATGGCGCGCGCGATGTCGATGCGCTGGCGCTGGCCGCCCGAGAGTTTCACGCCGCGCTCCCCGACCTCGGTGTCGTAGCCCGCTGGGAGGTTCTGGATGAACTCGTGGGCTTCCGCGGCCTTCGCGGCCGCGACGACGTCCTCGCGGTCCGCGTCGAAGGTCCCGTACTTGATGTTCTCCTCGACGGTGCCGTAGAACAGGAACGTGTCCTGGCTGACGTAGCCGATGTGGCGGCGGAGACTCGGCAGCGTCGCCTCGGAGATGTCCTGGCCGTCGATGCGGATCTCGCCCTCGTCGACGTCGTACATCCGCAACAGGAGTTTGAGCACGGTGGACTTGCCGGCGCCCGTCGGCCCGACGAGCGCGAGCGTCTCGCCGCCCTCGACCTCGAAGGAGATGTCCTCGACGATGCGTTCCGCCTCGCCGTACCCGAAGGAGACGTCCTCGTAGACGACGTCGCCGTCGTCGACCTGGAGTTCGTCGGCGTCCGGGTTCTCCTCGATGCGCGAGGGTTCGTTCATCAGCCCGAAGATGCGTTCGCTGGACGCGCGCGCCCGCTGGTACATGTTGATGATCTGGCCGAACTGCGCCATCGGCCAGACGAACTGCTGGCTGAGGAGGATGAACGTCACGAACTCCCCCTCCGCGAGCGACCCGGAGAAGAACAGCGGCGGGCCGCCGATGACCCAGAGGCCGCCGAAGATGAACGTCAACACGAACCCGACGCCGGAGATGATGCGGAGCGCGGGGAAGAACTTGATGCGGATCGTAATCGCGCCCCAGTTGGCGTCGAAGTACCCCTGGGAGACGTCGTCGACGCGCTCGGACTCGTAGTCCTCGGTGTTCGACGTCTTGATGACCTGGATGCCGCCGAGGTTGTTCTCCAGCCGGGAGTTCAAGTGGCCGACCGACGACCGGACGTCGGCGTACTTCGGCTGGATCGCTTTCACGAACTTGTACGTGAACAGCGCGATGATGGGCACCGGCAACATTGTGAGGACGGCGAGCTGCCAGTTCACGTAGAACAGGTAGAAGCCGATGGCGACGACCATCACGGACAGCCGGAACGCGGAGTTCAAGCCGTCGTTGAGGAACCGCTCGAGGCGGTTGACGTCGTTGGAGAGGATGGACATCATCTCGCCGGTCTGCTTGGTTGCGAAGAAGTCCATGTTCAGCCGCTGCATCTTGTCGTACGTGTCGGTGCGGATCTCGTGCTGGATGTGCTGGCTGAAGGAGTTCCACCCCCAGTTGCGCACCCAGTGGAACGCCGCGCCGAGGAGGAAACTCCCCGCGATGAGCCCGCCCATGAACACGAGTCGGCCGCCGTCCGTCGGAGGAACCCACTCCCGGGGGAGGTACGGCAGGAAGGGCTTGTTCTGCTGGATCACAGAGTCGATTGCGAGCCCCAGGAGGATCGGGGGAGCGAGGTCCAGCACGCGAGCGAAGATGCTGGCGATGATGGCCACGGCGGCCTCGAAGTAGTGGGCCCGCCCGTACCCGTCGAACAGGCTCACCATCGCGTTGTCGACCTCCTCCCGTTGTTCCTCGAAGGGGTCGTCGTCGTCCGTCGCTGTACTCATTCCTCTGAGTGAAAGTGAGGGCTCGCTAAAAAGACTTCCCTACGAATCGAAACACACCCTGGGTGCGGGCTGCCGGCTACGCGGTGGGGAGACGCGAGGAGCGAATTCGGACAAGACGCGCGCAAGGAACTCCGTCAGACGCGACTGACGAACCCGACCAGACGCGACTGACGGACCGGGCTACCGTTCGATGTGGATGCGGTCCCCGACCTCGACGCCGTGCTCGGTCGTCCAGTTGTACGGGACTTCCAGCACCCACTGCCCGACGCCGCCGTACCCGGTGAGGTCCTCGTTGTCGTCCTCGACGGGCGCGTGATGGATCTGCGTGATGCGGCCGTCAGCGCCGACGAACACGATGTCGATGGGGAACGACATCGACCGCATCACGAACGTCCGCATCGCCTCGTCGCCGTACACGAACAACATCCCCTCGTTCGGCCCGAGGGAGTCGTGCTCGCTGAGGCCCGTGTAGCGTTCCCCGGCCGTCTCCGCGAGTTCCACCGTCACCGCACCGAGTTCCTCGCCGGACTCGTCCTCGATGGTGACGCGGGGGCGTTCGAGTGCCGTAGTTTGCGTGGCGGTCTGGCCGTCGGTGTTCGTCGTCGGTTCCGGCGTCGTCGGTTCCGGCGTCGCTGTCGTCGTCCCCGGGTCGCTCCCCGCCGGGAATCCCGTGCAGCCGGCAACCACGACCAGGACCGCCACGGCGAACGTGCGTTCGACCATGCACACGGGTTCGGCGTCCCGCGGTTTGGACGTTCCGCTGAATGGAAACGGTTTAGGACGCGCGACGGTTCGGTTCGAACGTGGGTTCGTGGTCTAGTTGGTTATGACGCGGCCCTTACAAGGCCGAGGTCGGTGGTTCGAATCCGCCCGAACCCACTCTACTGCACTCACGCCGACGAGCACCGCGTAGCGTGTGCGAGTCGCGTGAAACGGTGATGGGGTGAGGGCGGATTCGAACCCTGGAAGACGCAGCGCGCGAACGCAGTGAGCGCGACCATCTTCCTCCGGTGAGAATCCGTCCGAACCAACTCGCTTTCTGCGACGAACGGACACGAGGAGCGAAATAAGTGTGAGGGCGGTTCGAACCCTAGAGGAACAGTCCCGCCCGTCCTCACCGGCCAGCGTCGGAGCCACCGTGACTCTGGAACAAGGTAACACCCAGACGCAGGAGACCGCCCAGCATGAACGCCAGCGTCCCCAGTACGACCGCTTCGACCGCCAGGAACACGAGCCCCTCCAACTCGACAAAATACGCGAACTGGTCGCCGAAGCCGCGGCCCGACAGCCCGAAGAACGCGTGGTCGGCGTGATACCCGAGCAGCGCCGCGTACGCGACCAGCCAGGCGGCCAGGAGGCCGCGGCGAGCGTACCCAATCCAGACCCCGGCAATCACGCCGACGGTCGCGGCGTCGGACGGAATGAATACGACGCCACCGGAGACGGCGAACAGCTCCAGTGCGTACGCCGCCAGGGTTGCCGCAAAGACGCCGACAGCGCCGGCCACCACGAGGGAGCGCCGGGCCGCGGGATGCTTCGTCCCGACGAGCAGGGAACGGAGTGCCGGATTCATACCTCGATCGACTCGTGAGAGACAAATAATCCTTCGTGGGGGCAACGGCGCCGTTCACCCACCAGCAGTCGCCGACGGACGTTGCTGTCCAGCGCGATTCACGGGTCGCCTGGCTCGAGCGACCCGAGGGTCCGTCAGTACCAGCGAGCACGCGTCTCTGTGACGGCGTTCGCCGAGTTCCGGCCGCACACGCCCTCCGACCGCGGGCGTGGTCAATCCATGTCCGCGAGCGGGCCGAAGTCGTCGACGGGCAGCACGGAGTAATCGATGGTGAGGGTGTCTTTCGTCGCGCGGATCTTCCCGACGAACGTCGAGATGTCCTCGAGGGACCCCTCGAGGACGAACAGTTCCATGCAGTGGTGACCGCCGACGTGGCTGTGGAAGTTCGACGCGACGAGGTCCTCGTGTTCGTGGCGGAGGTGCATCATCTTCTCCTCGACGCTGGTCGTCTCGTAGTCGAAGACGACAGTGACGACGCCCATGAGATCGCGACCCTCGAGTTTCTGGTCCTCGAACTCACCGAGGAGGTCGCGGCTCGCCTCCCGGATGACCTCGCTGCGGCCGGTGTAGCCGTGGTCGTCCGCGAACTGGTCGATTCGTTCGAGTAGCTCCTCGGGCATCGAGACGCTGACGACGCTCATGTAACAACCTAGCCCGAGTCAAATGTTAAGGATTGTTATCTCGGCGCCGATCCGCTCGCCTCGAGACGACCGACCCCACGTCAGCCCGCCGGAGCGCGGCAGAGGCCCGCACTGAACGATGCCAAGCGAGAGTCCCCACAAGCCAACGCAGGCTCGTCCAGTGAGTTCGCCCGCGGCCGCCACTCGTAGCGGCCGTCGGCTGCGGCCGCTGCAGCCGAAATGGTCGTCGCTGGAGGCGAGACTGGTCCCCGACGGACGCCCACAACGCGGACGGAACAACACCGCCGCCCGGGCCGGATTCGAAACCCTTTTTCCTACTACTGCCGTCTCGTCAACTGCGAGCCGCCTTAGCTCAGACTGGGAGAGCACTCGACTGAAGATCGAGCTGTCCCCCGTTCAAATCGGGGAGGCGGCATTTTCCTCCGACCGAAGGGAGCAGTGAAAATGCTCCCGACCCGAGTTGAGTTCGTGAGTCGCGCGCAACGTAGTGACCACGTCTCACGGCGTTCAAATCGGGGAGGCGGGACGGACGACGAGCTAGTAGCCAGGCTCAACAGCGCCCGTTACGAGACCGGCCCTTGCGCACCGCGGGGACGTAGAGAATGACACAGCGGGCCAGGGTTTTGTCGCAGCAGATCGGCGGAGCGACGCGTGAGACTCCGAATGACACGACTGAAGTAATCAGCCGACCAACATTCGACCGTGCGCGGGTTCGACGACGCGGAGCGAACTGAAATCAGGGAGGGACTCGCGGAGAGCGCCCGGAACGAACGCGGAGAGGGACGGACGTGAATCAGGACACTTCGGCGGCCGGTCTCGCTACTCAGACGGCCCGACGACCGTCTGGCTCGACCGGAATCGAGACGAGGTCGGACGCGGTCGTCGGGCGTCCCGAGTCGGTGGGCTCGTGCCAGTCACCGAACGGAGTCCGGCCGTGACGGACCCCTCGACCGGCCGGGAGGCGTCGGTCCCGACCGAGTCACCGCCGGTGAGCGTGCTCCTGCCGACGGTGACGTGGACCGACGCGTGTCGGGAGGTCTGTGAACAGCTCGGTCCGCGGGACGAGTTGCTGATCGTCTGCGATTCGCCGGACGACCCGGTCGCTGACAGTGCCGCTGCGCGCCTCGACGGCGCCAGACTCGTCGTCGCCGGCGAGCCCGTGGGCTGTTCTGGGAAGTGTAACGCCATCGCTACCGGGATGGAAGCGGCCACAAACGATCGAATCGTCTGGACGGACGACGACTTCCACCATCCGCCGGACTGGCTGGAGCAACTGACGGCAGACTACGAACGCCAGGGCCCCACGACGGAAGCCCCCGTATTCGTCGGCCGGGACCCACTCGCGTACCTGTTAGAGCCGTCCTACGCGACGTCGACGGCGCTGGCCGCCGCAGGTCACATGGCCTGGGGCGGAGCGGTCGTCTTCGACCGGGCGGACGTGGACGAGGGCGCTCTGCTCCATGACCTGCGCCGGACGGTCAACGACGACGGGACCCTCGGCGAACACGTGGATTTCACGGGTGCCGGCCGGACCAGACCGGTCGAGATCGGCGGGACGATACGCGAAACGCTCGAACGCCATACCCGCTTCATGCAGGCGTCCCTCCGGCACGGCCGGGCCGCATGGGGCTTGCTCGCCGTCGTGAGCACACTCATCGGCGTCGCCGCGCTCCTCAATCCCCTCGTCGGCTTCGTCGCGACGACCCTGGGCTACGCGGCCATGTACGCGGCACTTGGAATCCGGCGGTGGACGGTCCTGCTTGCGTATCCGGCAACTGTCCTCGGGCCGGTGCTAATCGCGTACGGGCTCGCACGCAGAACGTTCGTCTGGGGCGGGCGTCGCTACCGCTGGCGGTCGATGTTCGACGTCGAAGTCATCACGTCGCGGGGGCGACCGTGAACGTCCACTTCGAATCGGACGTCCTCGACTACCAGACCCTCCGGGCGATGGCCTACGCTACCTACGGCGGCGCCGAACCTGGCGAGGTGCTGGTCACCGCCGAGCGGATCGACACCACGAGGCCGGGCGAGTGGTACGCCGAATGGAGTCGGACTGCAGAACGGGTCCTCGGGGTCGCCGAAGACGCCGCCGAGTCAGGTAATCGCCGGACTGCCAGGGGCGCGTACTTCCGCGCACACAACTACTTTCGGACGGCGGAGTTCTTCCTCTCCCCGGACGACGAACGGCGACCGTCGACCTACGAACGGAGCGTCGAAGCCTTCAGGGCAGGGGCGGGGAAGCTCCCCCGCCCACCCGAGCGACTGTCCGTCCCCTACGAAGGGGGCTCGCTGCCCGGGTACCTGTTCCTGCCCCACCGTGGGACGAGAGCGGCTGGTGCCAACGATGAGAGGGGGAGAACGGACGGAACGAATGAGACGGGGACCGCGGCACCGCCGTTCCCGACGGTGGTCTGTATCGGCGGCTTCGACTCGATCTGCGAGGAGTTGTACTTCGCGTGTGGCGTGCCAGAAGCGCTCGCGCGCGGCTACGCGGTCGTCTGCTTCGAAGGGCCCGGCCAGGGAGCGCCGCTCCGCGAGGACGGACTGTCAGCGCGCCCTGACTGGGAGCACGTGGTCGGACCGGTCCTCGACGCCCTCGGACCGCGCCCCGAACTCGACGCCGACCGATTCGCCCTGATCGGGCTCTCCTTCGGCGGCTACTACGCGCCCCGAGCCGCCGCGTTCGACGACCGCGTCGCGGCCTGCGTCGCCTTCGATCATATGCACGACCTCTACCGGGCGGCCGCTAGCGAGAGTCCGCGGGCGGCAGCGATTTTCCAGCGGGTCCCCGACACCGTAATCAACGCCGTCGCTACCCTCGGGGAGCGTGTCAGCGCGGAATCCCGGTGGCTGATGGACAACGGGCGGTGGGTCTTCGGCGTCGAGAGCGCCGCCGAGTACATGCGCACCATCCAGGAGTACTCCCTGACCGGCGTGGCGGGCGACATCGACTGTCCGACGCTCGTACTGGCGGGTGAGGACGACCACTTCGTATCCGTCGACCTCGCTCGCGAGTTCGCCGACGAGGTCGGCGAACCGGCCACCCTGCGGGTCTTCGAGACGGCGAGCGGGGCTGGCGAGCACTGCCAGTCCGGAAACCTCTCGATGGCCTGCAGCGTCATCTACGATTGGCTCGACGACGCCCTCGAACAGACGACTGGGCGCCGTCCCGGACACGACCGGGGCCACTGAGACCAAGACGGCGGCACCCACAGCGAGGATGGGACCCCGGTGAGAGTGACAGCCAAAAGAAAACCAGGAATACGAGCGACTCAGCAGGGTTCGACACCTCCGAGGTTGTGTCCGTCGAGCGACAACTAGGCAGATTCTTGGTGGTCGCGGGAATTCGTGACGGCCATGAGTGCAGGTGATCCGCCGGACCGGTCGACAGCTATCGGCGCGGGCGCGGGCGTCGTCATCGCACTCGCCGCCGGCGCGACCGTCTACCACGTCGTGAGCGGCGATTCGTCGGGCGCGTCCCGGTGAAATCGTTGCGATCGAGACCCGGAGTCGGTGACAGCGGACTGGTCCCATGAACGAGGTGAGAACGCTGGCGGTCGTCGTCGTGTTCGTCGTGGGCCTCACGGCCCTCGTCCAGTGGCTGCTGGACGCCCCCGTGTTTGAGCGCGGGGCGGCCTCGTGGCTCCCGGCGAGCGGTGAGGACGCACCCGAGAGAACCGTCGTGCGCGTCGTGCTGGCCGGACTGATTCCCACCGCCTCGCTGGCCGTCGCGGCGGTCCTCGTGTTCACCGCCCCGTTCGACGTCTGGGTGTGGGGGGTCGTCGGACTGCTCGCGGTGACTGTGACGCTCTCCCCGGTCCTCGCAGTGTTCCACCACGACGTCCGCCCGCCGACGCCAGCGGAGGGAGCGCGGCTGGGCGGCGGGCAGGTCGCCCTCGACTGCGAGGTGTTCGTAGTCACCGACGCCCGCGACGGCACGGTGAACGGCTACGCCATCGGCGGCCCGTTCCGGGACATCGTCGGCGTCAGCGAATTCGCGCTCGACACCCTGCCGCCCGCACAGGTGGCCGCGTTGCTCGCCCACGAGGCGTGCCACCACCGGGAGCGCCACGTCCTGGTCCGCGGCGCGGTGAGCGTGATCGTCTTCGGCGTGGGCGCCGCGGTGACGACGACGCTGTTCGACGCTCTGGGCCCGCTCGCTACCGTCGCCCTCGTGTCCACGGTCGTCGTCGAACGAGTGGTCGGGTACCACGTGATGCGGTCGCTGGAGTTCCGGGCCGACGCGGCGGCCGCACGCCAGACCTCCACCGACGCGGTGACCGCTCTCCTCGCGAACCTGAACGACACGGCTGGCGGAGGCCAGGCGCCGGTTCCGGCGGCGTTGCGAGTGTTCTCGACCCATCCGAGCTACGCGGCCCGCATCGCGCGACTTCGCGGGTGACTGCGGGCGTGCCCGGTTTGTGCGGCCGACCACGAGGTGTGACCGCCGAGTCGCCCGGGCCCAGCTACGCGAATCCCCGCCGGATCGTCGTTCGAAGTCAGGCTCGGCGTCGCCGAGAGTACGCTTCCAGCCACGCGACGGGGTTCCTCGGCAGTTCGCCGTAGTACCACAGGAGGCCGAGGCAGCACGCCCAGAGCGCGAGCGTCGGCGCCGGCGAGTGACCGGTCGTGGGGAGGTCCACGTAGACGTTCGTGTCGGTGAGCGGGTAGAGCCACGGGACGCCCTTCGGCGTCGTGGTGTCCACGAGGAGTTGGGACGCGTACCCAACGGCGAACGCGCTCGCCGCGCGACCGCCCCGCGACAGCACGGCGGCTGTCGAGATACCGCCGGCGACCAGGGTGTGCGTGACGCCGCGGTGGACGAGCGGCCAGCCGAGTCCGTCGGGCAGTAGGAGGTCGACGTCGGCAGCGAGCGCGCCGACGACGCCGACGAGCGGACGGTCCAACAGCAGCGCTCCGAGCGTGTAGCCGACGATGGCGTGCGTGGCCAGCGCGACGGCGACCAGGCCAGCGTAGCCACCGGGATACGAACTCACGGACGGGTATCGCAAATAACACCTCATAAAAGTAAGTGGTCGCACTCGCGCGATTTGACGGTCATCGGCCGTCGCGCCCAGGCAGAGTTTCGGCGGCGTAAGCCGCGAGCGTCGGTGGTTCTCGGACTCGCGGGGGTGGGCAATGAAACGCTTATCAGTGTGACCCTCCATTCTAGCGTATGACCTACGACACCGTCGTGTTCGACAACGACGGCGTCCTCGTTGGCCGCACGCGGTACGACGTGCTGGAGGCGGCGACCGAGGACTCGTTTGCGAAATTCGACGTCACCGACCCCGACCCCGACGACATCGAGGAGATGACGATCGGTGCGACGCCCAAGACCGTCGGCGACGTCTGTAGCAGGTACGGACTGAGCCCCCACGAGTTCTGGCCGACCCGCGACCAGACCGTCGCGGAAGCCCAGTACCAGGAAGTCCGGGAGGGCCGCAAGACGCTCTACGACGACCTCGACACACTCCACGACCTGGACGTCTCGATGGGCATCGTGAGCTCAAACCAGCAGGCCACCGTCGACTTCGTGCTCGACCACTTCGAGGTCGACGACCTGTTCGGCGCCGCGTACGGCCGCGAGCCGACGGTGAAGAGCCTCGAGCACCGGAAACCGAACTCCCACTACATCGACCGCGCGCTCGCGGACCTCGACGCCGACTCCGCGCTGTTCGTCGGGGACAACGAGTCCGACGTCCGCGCCGCGGAGAACGCCGGCATCGACTCCGCGTTCATCCGCCGGCCGCACCGCCGCGACTGGGAGTTGAACGTCTGGCCCACCTGGGAGATCGAGGGACTGGACGACCTCCACGACATCGTCGAAGCGTAAACCGACGCGCGGACGGGACTGGCGGCCCGGGAGCGACGCGACACGAGTGTGCGACGAACAGCCTGCCGAGAGCGACAGCGGCCGCGCCAGTGGCGCCAGAGTCGCCAGCGAGCCCCGCAGCGACGCCCTGAGCGCCGGGATTCGCCGATAGCGTAGTCCCACAAAGGTTATCAGTGGGAGGCGAGTGTGTCCAAAAGCAATGGCGACAGGCACCGTTGACTTCTTCAACGACACTGGCGGCTACGGATTCATCGAAACTGAGGACGCGGACGAGGACGTGTTCTTCCACATGGAAGACATCGGCGGCCCGGACCTGGAGGAAGGTCAGGAAGTCGAGTTCGACATCGAGGAGGCCGACAAAGGCCCCCGCGCGACGAACCTCACTCGGCTGTAATTCGGTGATAGGCCGGCGTCTCTGACGCTGGCTCGGGCGTATAGTTTTCAGATATTCACTGTTCATCAGCGACCGCTGTGCGCAGCCGACGCGAGGCGGACTGAGTTACGCCAGCCGTGCGCGGTCCTCGTCCGTGAGGTCGAGGTGGCTGGCGGCGACGTTCGACTCCAGGTGGTCGACGCTGGACGTGCCGGGAATCGGGAGCGTCACGGGCGAGTAATCGAGCAGCCACGCGAGCGCGACCTGGCGGACAGTGGCGTCGTGGTCGTCGGCGACGGCCGCCAGGGCGTCGCGCTTCCCGTCGAGGTCGCCGCCACCCATCGGGAAGTACGGAACGAAACCGATGCCGTAGTCCTCGCAGACTTCGAGGACGTCCTCGTGTTCGCGGTCCGCGACGTTGTACGAGTTCTGGACGGTTGCGACGTCCACGACGTCGCGGGCGGTCTCCAGCTGGTCGACCGTGACGTTGCTGAGGCCGACGTGGTCGACGAGGCCGTCCGCTTGCAGTTCGGCGAACGCGTGGACGGAGTCCTCGAACGGCGTGTCGGGGTCGACGCCGTGGAACTGGTAGAGGTCGATGGAGTCGACGCCGAGGCGGTCCCGGGAGACGAGCGCCTGATTGCGGATGTAGTCCGGATCGCCGTGCCGGAGCCAGTCGCCGGAACGGTTCCGCAGCAAGCCGGCCTTCGTCGCGACGACGGCGTCCGCTGGGTCGAGCGCCTCCCGGATGAGGCGTTCGCTGACGCCGGGGCCGTAGGAGTCGGCGGTGTCGATGAAGTCGACGCCGAGGTCGACCGCGCGCTGGAGGACGTCTCGCGCGTTCGCTTCGTCATCGGGCGGCCCGACGATGTCCTCGCCAGTGATTCGCATCGCGCCGAACCCGAGCCGGCGGACCGTCAGTTCGCCGCCGACGTCGAACGTGTCGCTGTCGTTGTGAGCTGCCATACGGGAACGCGGGCGGCCAGCCCCGTAGGTGTTCGTGCAGCGGACCCTACGGTTTCCACTGGTCGCGGAGCTCCGTCCGGGGCTTCGAGGGGTCGTCGCGCTCCACGAGCGTCCGCATCTGCTGTTGGTTGAACGCGTACGCGCGGTCCTCTCGGACCACGAGCTCGCGGCTCCGGAGTTCGCGGAGTAGCGTGTGAACCGGCTCGATGTCGACGTCCGCGGCGTCGGACAGGTCGTGTGCGGTGGCACCGGGATCGGTCGCGAGTTCGGAGACGACGCGCCACGCGGCGTCGTCGTTGCACTTCGAATCGCGGCGCGCCGCGTTCACGCGCGTCACCACCGGCGGCGCCTGCAAGAGGTCGACGACGGCCTCCGGCGCTGGCTGGTCCTCGTCGCCGGCGCCGTCCTCCAACTGGAGGC
>NZ_WUUU01000075.1 GCF_009831555.1 Halobacterium bonnevillei
GCCCGCCGCCGGGCGGTAGGCGAGGTACCCCAGCATCGCGGCGACGACGGCGAGTCCGCCGCCGAAGACGAGCGCGGCGTTGAGCGGATGTTCGAGCACGTCGACGAGGAACTGGACGGCCCGGACGGACGGGGCGCCGTCGACGACGTACTTGACGTGCGCGGGTGAGCCGCCGACACCTGGTGGCATAGTACTAAAATCCTCCCGCGAACGACAAAAAGTCCGCGCCGGCAATCGGCGTGCCGTCCGTGATGGACTGCCCGCCGTGGGGCGTAGCGACCCCGGGGGCGTCGTCAGACGTCGAAGACGACGTACGCGTGCCAGCCGCCGTCGGTCTCGGAGAGGTCCATCTCCGAGTACGTGACGGCTTTCAGGTCGCGGGCGTGGACCGCGGCAAGCGGCACGCCGCGCGCGCTCCCCCGCACTACCCACTCGTCGCCCTCCCGGGTCACGGTCGCGTCGTTCGCGACGGGGAGGACGCCGCGCACGTCGCGCTCGTAGATGAGCCGGTCGAGGTAGTCGTAGAGCAACGCCTCCCTGGCGTTCGCGCGCTCCTCGAACGAGAACCGGTCGCCCGCGTCCGGCCACTCCTCGGTCATCGCCTCCGCCATGCCGTCCGCGCACGCCGCGAACACGCCGCCGAGGCTGTCGGCGGTCGCTTCGACGGCGACGTCGGCCGTGTGTGATTTGAGTTCGTAGGTCATTCGGAGTCCTCCGCCGGCCGCTCGTTCGCGAGTTCCTCGCCCGTCAACTGTTCGAGGCGATCCCGCGACAGCCCGTCGTCGACCTCGGTCGCCGAGATGGCGACCCCCATCGTGACGACCGTCCGCATCCCCTCCTCGACAGTCATGTCGACGTCGCGTACGCGGTCTGCCGGCACGTGCGTGAGGTGACCGCCCATCACCGGATTCGGCGCGAGCGGCAGGAACAGCGACACCATCTCGTCGTGGTCCGCCGCAGACTCGATCGCCGCCGGCGTCTCCGTCGTCAGGAACCCCAGCGTGTACGCGTCCTCGTGGGGGAACTCCACCAGCTTCACGGACTGGAAGTTGTCGGCCTCGCTGCGCACCATCACCTCGCCCATCTGGCGGAAGCTCTTGTACACCGCGCCGACGCCGGGAACCCGTTCGAGCGCCGCGTCGAACTGCGCCAGCACGCGCTCGCCCGACCGGAAGGACGCGGCGAACCCGACGACGACAGTGAGTACGACCACCGCGGCCACGCCGGCGATGTCCACAACAGTCTCCGAGGCGTTCGGCGTCAGACCGAGGCCGTTCAACACCTGCACGAGCGGTTCGAGCAAGTCGTCGACCACGCCGACAGCGACGCTGAGAACGTACAGCGTCACGAGCACGGGAACGACTACCGCGACGCCGGTGAGTGCGGCCTCCCGGAGCCGTTTGTACGCGGATTCGCCCGCCTGCTGGACCGTGTCCCTGTGGCGTGGGCTGGCGTCGAC
This sequence comes from Halobacterium bonnevillei, assembly GCF_009831555.1. Classification (GTDB taxonomy): domain Archaea; phylum Halobacteriota; class Halobacteria; order Halobacteriales; family Halobacteriaceae; genus Halobacterium; species Halobacterium bonnevillei. Next base: position 1,460 of record NZ_WUUU01000075.1, read on the forward strand.
CATCGTTCGCGGAGACGCCGACCACGCGTGAAAGGGTTACGGCGTCGTCCCGTGAATCGGGGCCCGGCGACGGTGGAATTATATTCACTGCGGTGCTACTGCCTCTCAGTGAGTGTCACGGTCGACGAACGAGTGGTCCCCCCGGGCGCCGACGACTACCTCGACGACGCCTGGGAGCTGAAAGAGCGAATCCGCGAAGAAGAGGGCCTCCTCAAGCAGCGACGGGGGTTCTTCGCGAACGCGTACCAGCGCTCGACAGTCTACTGTTTCCTGGACGGCGACACACTCGTCGGCTTCGCTGCGGCGCGCTCGGACGGCTACATTCTCTTTCTCGCGGTCGACCCGAACTATCGCGGCGAAGGCTACGGCGAACGCCTCGTCGCCGCCGTCGCCGAAGACGCCGGGAAGGCGTCCTGTCACGCCCGCCAGACGAACGAGAACGCCGTCAGGTTCTACGAACACCTCGGCTTCGACGTCGAACGCGAAATCTCGAACTACTACGAGGACGGCGAAGGCGCGTACTACCTCCGCCTCGGCGACCGCGACCGCATCCGCGACCGCATCTCCGAGTTGCTGCGCGGCCGATAGTTCGGTTCTGCTTTGCCAGGGTCTGGTACTGTACGGAAACGTCCCGTAGCGTATCAATAGCCCCGGCCCGCTCGCGGTCGCTCGTCGACCGCTGAATGCCGCGGCGGCGTGGCTGGCAGGCTTCCGCCCCTTTCAGTCCCGCACAGCACCGAGTTCACAGCCTCGGGGCGTTCGAAGCAGTGTCGATGACGCAGCCTGCCTCAGGGCGACGACGAGACGCGAGAGACGACACGCATTTACCCCCGGTCGTCCTACGACTTCCTCGCTATGGAGGAACGGACCCGCGCGTATCTCCGGGGTCGGTTCGGCGACTTCTATCGCCGCTCGGAGGTGACGCTCCCGCCGCGCGCCGACGACCGCGAGTGGGGGTACATCCCGTGGACGTCGGGGCCGGACACGACGATGGTCCGGCACAAGTCCACGCTGGACCTCGGGAATACGTCGGCGTTCCTCGAACGCGAGCGGCCGCGGCACGTGTACTTCTCGGCGGGGTTCTACGAGAACCCGGGGGCGTCGACCATGGAGCAGAAGGACTGGCTCGGGTCGGACGTGGTGTTCGACCTGGACGCCGACCACTTGCCGAGCGTGACGTTGGGCGAGGACACGTACGCGGAGATGCTCGCGAAGTGCAAGGACGCGCTCTACCGGTTGCTGGACTTCCTGGAGCGGGACTTCGGGTTCGAGGACCTGACGGTGACGTTCTCGGGGGGTCGCGGCTACCACGTGCACGTCCGGGACGAGGGCGTGCACGAACTCGAGCGCGAGCAACGCAGGGAGATCGTGGACTACGTGCGCGGGAACGAACTCGAGTTGGAGACGCTCGTCCGCGAGGAGACCGTGGAGGGACTCGGGTTGAAGAATCCGACGACGAAGCGCGTGCTACCCGCTGACGGCGGGTGGGGGCGGCGGATCACCGAGCGCCTCGGGGAGTTCGCCGACGGCCTGATCGAACGCGGCGAGGACGACGCCGTCGAGTACCTCTCTGGGTTCGAGGGCATCGGCGAGAAGTCCGCGCGCGCCATCTTCAACGCCGTCTCGAACAACACGGCGGCGGTGAAAGCCGGGAACGTGGACGTGCACCCGGCGTTCCTGAAGGTCGCACGCATGTACGTCGAGAAGACCGTCGAGGCGGAGAACGCGCCCATCGACGAACCGGTGACGACGGACACGAACCGCCTGATTCGGCTGCCTGGGACGCTGCACGGCGGCAGCGGCTTCCGGGTGCAGCGACTGAGCCGGGCGGAACTGGACGACTTCGACCCGCTCGTGGACGCCATCCCGGAGACGTTCGTCGGCCACGACATCACCGTCGACGTCCAGGCGGAACGCACCCTCGAGTTGCTCGGGGAAACGCTTACAGTGCGACCGGGTGTCGTGTCGGTACCAGAGTACGCGGGCGTCTTCCTGATGGCCCGCGGCGCCGCCGAGAAGGCCAAACAATGAACTTAGAGGACTTGCGCGCGGCCCAGACCCGCGAACGCGCGACCGACGGCCTCCAGGAGCTGCGGGATTCCTTCTACGCGGACGTCGCGGAGTACATCGCGGACCTCAAGGAGCGCCGGGAGACCGCGGCGGCAGCCGCCGACGACCCGTTCGGCGACCCGGAAGTCCAGGAGCTCTCGGACAAGATCGAGACCGCCGAGCAGGTCGCGGAAGCGATCTACGAGCGCCGCATGGGGAAACTCGTCAAGCAGGCGAGTCTGGCGGCGGCTGGGATGCCGGACGACGCGAACGGCCTCACGGACGAAGAGCGCGCGCTGTACGGCGACCTCGTCGACCGGATCGAGTCGAACAAGAACCACGTGCTCGACGTCATCTCCGGAGAAGCGACCGCCGGCGGGGGCGACCTCTCGAGCGGCTCGCAGGACGCTCAGTCCGGCGGCGCGGAATCGGCGGCCGGACAGTCCAGTACCGGCGCGCTGGGAGAGTCCGCTGGCGGCGACGACGTCGCGTCGGGAACAGGTGACGCCAACGCCGACGCCGAGGAGGCGTCCGCGGCTGCCGCGATGGGCGGCGGCCTCGACGACGCCGACACCGCCTCGGAATCCGGGGGCGCGGGGTGGGTCGACCGGGCCCAGCGAGGACTCCGGCTCCGACCCGACGGCGGGCGCCCACGACCCGACGGAGACGATCGCGAACGACCTCGCCGACCTCAAGGGCGAAGGCGGCGATGGCGGCGGGTCGACGGATGGCGGTCAGACGGAGCCCGGTTCGGACGGGGCGGGCAGCGACGGCGCGGACCACTCGGGCGGCGGGGCGGACGTCGAACGCACGATGGTCCGCGTGACGGACGACGTCGGCGAGATTTTCGGAATGGACGAGCGCGAGTACACGCTGGAGGCCGACGACGTCGTGACGCTCCCCACGGAGAACGCCGAGCCGCTCGTCGAGAAGGGCGCCGCCGAGAAACTGGAGTGACGGTCGGCGGCATCCGGTCGGTCGATGCCGCGGTTTGCGTGGCTCGTCGCTGCGACTGTCCGCACCAGCCGCTCCCAGCCCGCCGGCCGCGTCCCTGTTCTTAAAACCACCCCGTGGACTGGGAGCGACGCCAACCCGGCCGTACCTGCCACGTGTTGTCGATGCGCGAAATCGACGACCGGTTCGACGCACAGTTCGACCGCGAACTCCCGCCGGAGGTCGCGAACGGCTTCCAGACGGTTCTGGGGCTGTCCGAAGCGCCCGAGACGCTCGGCGAGTGGGCCGACGAGACCCGCAGCGTGCTCGACGACCACGACTTCGAGTTCGGCGCCGAGCACCTCTGCCTGACCGACGAGTCCCGCCACGAGGCCCGCGTCGCGGGGGAGACCAGGTACTTCAGGTGCGTGCTCGACGCGCTGCTGTTGCCGCTCCTGGTCGCGGAGCGCCCCGTTCACGTCCGCAGTCGCGGGCCAGTGACGGACGCCGTCGTCACGATGGCGGTGACGGACGAAGACGTGACCACTGACCCGGAGACGGCGGTGGTCTCGTTCGGCCTCGACGCCGGGGTCGACCGGGAGGCACCCCCCGGGCAGGTGACCCGAGCGTTCGGGTACGCCGCGTTCTGCCCGTACGTCAACGCGTTCCCGACCCGTGAGGCTTACGAGGAGTGGGACGAACGCACGGCGACCGCAGCGACGACGGCGCTGACACCGACTGAGGCGATCGCGGCGGCCGCAGCCATCACGAACCCCGACCGGTAGTCACGGGCGTCCGTCGGTTCCCAGTGACACTCCTGGCGATCTGGGGTTCCCGCGGCACTCTGGACGGACTGAGGGTCCAGCTGCACGCAATGCGGCGTGAGTTTCTCGCCGCACTCCGGGCGGTCCGGGCGCCGGTCAGTCCGAGAGGTGATGCGAGAGGAGGTTGCGTTCGGCGCGCTGGAGGTGCTCGGCGACCGTCGAGTTGTCCACGTCGAGTTCGGCTGCGACGGCGTCGGTCGACGCCTGCCGGGGGACCTCGTAGTACCCCGCTTCGAATGCCGTCTCGAGGACCTCGCGTTGCCGGTCGGTGAGGTCGCCGAGCGGGTCGTCGTTGCCCTCGTACTCGCCGAGTCTCTCCAGGTCGACGTCGGCGCCCGCGGACGCGTATTCGCCGACAGCGTCGCGGATGGCGGCCTGAGGACCGACGAGTGAGAGCGCAGCGCCGTCGTCCCGCAGGTCGGGGTCGCAGTCACCGACGAGTGCCGCTGCCACGGCCGCCATCTCGTCGTCGAACTTCGGCGTCGCGTACGAAATCACGTAGCGCTCCGTCCCGTCGCTGGTTTCGGTGCGCTCGTAGTCCCTGACGTAGTCGAGCGCGTCGATGCGGGCCTCGTCGATGGCTCGCTGGACCTCCACCTGGACGACCGCGCTGTCGCCCTCGCACGCGACCGTCTCGAAGTCCTGGATGCCCGCCTCGCGCGCGAGCGCGACGAGTTCGCCGATACCGAGGGTGTCGAGTTCTGAGTCGCTGACGCCGAGGACGGCTTCGCGCATGTAACCGAGCCAACATACGACGCCGACAACGAAAATGTTGTGCCCGGCGTACTGGGCGTGCCGGAGCGTCTCCCCAGTCGAGCGGGGACTACTGGAACGCGCCGGGGACGTGTTCCCCTTCCTCTTCGGGGGTCGCCGCCTTCTCGAATTTGTCCTCGAGTTCCTCGTACTGCTCGCGGACCTCCTCGTCGACGCTCGGCGTGATGTCGGTGAGGGCGTCCTCGAAGTGGTCGGCCGTGATGCGGACGTTCTCGACGGAGTCAGCAGCCTCCTCGGGGTCCACGGAGTTCACGAACTCGCGGGTCGCGTTCATCGTGGCTTCGCGGACGAGCGCCTCGATGTCCGCGCCGACGAAGTTCTCCGTCTCGCCGGCGAGGTGGTCGAGGTCCACGTCGTCGGCCAGCGGCTTGTTGCGGGTGTGCACCTCGAGGATGGCGCGACGCGCCTCCTCGTCCGGCACCGGGACGTGGACGTGGCGGTCTAGGCGGCCCGGCCGGAGCAGTGCGCTGTCGATGAGGTCCGGGCGGTTCGTCGTCGCGACCACGACGACGTCCTCCAGGCTCTCGATCCCGTCCAGTTCCGTGAGGAGCTGGCTGACGACGCGTTCGCCGACGCCGGAGTCGCCCATGCCGCGGCCGCGTTCGCCCGCGATGGAGTCGATCTCGTCGAAGAACACCACCGTCGGCGCGTTCTCGCGGGCCTTGCTGAAGACGTCGCGGACGCCCTTCTCGGACTCCCCGACGTACTTGTTGAGGAGTTCAGGCCCCTTCACGGAGATGAAATTCGAGTTCGCCTCGTTCGCGACGGCTTTCGCCATCAGCGTCTTCCCGGTGCCCGGCGGGCCGTACAGGAGTACGCCCTTCGCGGACTCGAGGTCCATCGACTCGAAGACCTCCGGGTAGTCCAGCGGCCACTGGATGGTCTCGCGGAGGCGCTCTTTGGTGTCCTCCAGGCCGCCGACCTGGTCCCAGGAGATGTCGGGGACTTCCACGAACACTTCACGGAGCGCCGAGGGCTCGATGCCCTTCAGCGCGCTCTTGAAGTCGTCCTCGGTGACGCGGATAGACTCCAGGAGTTCCGCGTCGATCTCGTCGGACTCCAGGTCGATCTCCGGGCGCACGCGGCGCAGCGCGTTCATCGCGCCCTCCTTCGCGAGGCTCTCGATGTCGGCGCCGACGAACCCGTGCGTGCTCTCGGCGAACTCGTCGATGTCGACGTCGTCGGCCAGCGGCATCCCGCGCGTGTGCACCTGCAGGATCTCCTTGCGGCCGTCCTGGTCGGGGACGCCGATCTCGATCTCGCGGTCGAAGCGGCCGCCGCGGCGCAGCGCCGGGTCGATGGCGTCAACGCGGTTCGTCGCCGCGATGACGGTGACGTCGCCGCGCTCCTCGAGGCCGTCCATCAGCGACAGGAGCTGGGCGACCACGCGGCGCTCCACGTCGCCCTGGGTCTCGCCGCGCTTCGGCGCGATGGAGTCGATCTCGTCGATGAAGACGATGGCGGGCGCGTTCTCCTCGGCCTCGTCGAAGACCTCGCGGAGCTTCTCCTCGGACTCCCCGTAGTACTTCGACATGATCTCGGGGCCCGAGATGGTCTGGAAGTCGGCGTCGATCTCGTTCGCCACCGCTTTCGCGATGAGCGTCTTCCCGGTGCCCGGCGGGCCGTGCAGGAGGACGCCCTTCGGCGGTTCGATGCCGAGCTGCTGGAACAGCTCCGGGTGGCGCATCGGCAGTTCGATCATCTCCCGGACCTGCTCGAGTTCGCGGTCGAGGCCGCCGATGTCCTCGTAGGCGACGTTCGGCGTGCCGTCAGCGGCCTCGCCCTCGCCGGCGCCGGGAGCGATCTCCTCGGCGGGCTGTTCGGACACCTGGATGTCGGTGTCGTTGCTCACGACGACCGTCCCGTCGGGGTCGGTGTCCGCGATCTTGACGGGAATCTGCTGGCCGGAGACCGTGCTCATCCCGCCGAAGCCGAACGAGATGGGGATGGTCTGGCCGGTCGTGACGGGGCGGCCGCTCAGGCGGTCCCGTACCATCGGCGTGATGTCCCCGCGCACGCGGAGGTTCTGGGGCAGCGCGACCGTGACTGCGGTCGCCGGCTTGATGTCGGCGGGTTCGACGGTGACGCCGTCGTCGATGCCGACGTCGGCCTGCTGGCGGAGGCGGCCGTCGATTCGGACGACGCCTTCGCCCTCGTCTTCGGGGTAGCCGGGCCAGACGCGTGCGACCGCTCGGCCCTGGTCGCTCTTGATGACGACGTAGTCGCCGTTCTCCAGGCCGAGTTCGTCCATCGCCGCGCGGTCGATGGCGGCCAACCCGCGGCCGGCGTCCTTCTGTTTCAGCGGCTTGACCGTGAGTTTCATTGGTCCACCTCGACAGTGACGACGCCGTTGTTGATAAGCGCTTTCTCGACCTCTCCGGTCGGCACGTCGAGTTCGTGCTGGACCGGTTCGTCGCCGGTCTCGAAGACGAGGATGACGGTGTCGTCGAGCACGTCGACAGTTACTGCGTCGTCCTGGACGCCGAAGTCGGCGACGAGAACGGTCTCACCGTCGTCGTATTCGAACCGGCGAACGGGCGCGTCGAGTTGCTCACTGAGGGATTCTGGATTCATTTGACTAACCTGAAGTAATCTTTCTACACTTATAAGGCTATCGTAGATTTTCCGGGGACGGGTCGGGTGGCTGGACTACAGGTAGAATTGCGGTTCACAGCTCCGTAGGTGTTTTGGCGCTGGTGGCCCTCGCCGGAATCATGGAGACGGTCACCCACGACGGTCGCACCACGGCCTACCGCGTCACGGACCGCGGCGGCGACGGGACGCCCCTGCTCTGCATTCACGGCAGCGGCGGCACGCACGCAGTGTGGAAGTCCCAGCTAGCGCGACTCTCCGGGGACCGCCCGGTCGCCGCGCTCGACTTGAGCGGGCACGGCGACAGCGACGACGTCGACACGGACGCCGGGCCCGAGACCCTGGATGCGTACGTCCGGGACGTCCTGGCTGTCGCCGAGGCAGTCGACGCGGGCGTCCTCGTCGGGAACAGCCTCGGTGGCGCTCTCGTTCTCCGGACGCTCCTCGACACCGACGCCGGCGTGGACGCCGCCGTGCTCGCCGGGTCCGGCGCGAAACTCGGCGTGCTCGACGACCTCCGGGACTGGCTGGCGGGCGAGGACGGCGGGTTCGACCGCGCCGTCGAGTTCCTCCACCGCGACGACATGCTCTTCCACGACCCGAGCGCCGAGGAACTGGCGTTCTCCGAGCAATCCATGCGGGAGGCGGGCCGCGAGGTCGTGGAACGCGACTTCCTGTCCTGCCACCGCTTCGACGTCCGCGACCGCCTCGACGGAATCGACGTCCCACTGTTCGCGCTCACGGGCGAGTTCGACCGTCTCACGCCGCCAGACTACCACGAGTACGTCGCAGAACACGTGCAAGACGGGGCGTGGACGACCGTCGACGCCGCCGCCCACCTCTCGATGCTCGAAGCACCGGAGGCGTTCAACGACGCGCTCGGGCGCTTCCTCGAGGAGAACGGCCTTCAGTAGAGCTCGTCGACGTCCTCTGCGACGTGCGTGTGTTCGTCGGCGGGGAAGTCGCCGGATTCGACGGCGTCCACGTAGCCGTCGACGGCGCGCTCCATCTCAGACCGGACGTCCCCGAACTGCTCCGAGAACGGCGGGCTCTGCTCGGAGAGGCCCAGCACGTCGTCGACCACGAGGACCTGGCCGTCCGTGTCGGGACCGGCGCCGATGCCGATCGTCGGGATGGCGAGCGCGTCGGTGATGTCCGCGGCGACGTTCCCGGGGACGTGTTCGAGGACGAGACTGAACGCGCCGGCGGCCTCGTGCTCTCGCGCGAGCTCGAGCATGCGCGCCGCGGCGTCCTGGTCGGTGCCCTGGCGGTGGAAGCCCCCGAGCTGATTGACGTGCTGAGGGGTCAGGCCGAGGTGCGCCATCACGGGAATCCCGAGGTCCGTGAGGCGGTCGGTGAGGTCCACGGTGTGCGGGCCGCACTCCAGCTTCACGGCGTCGGCGGCCGCCTCCTTGAGCAGGCGCCCGCAGTTCTGGACGCTGTCGGCCTCGTCGGCTCCGTAACTCAGGAACGGCACGTCCGCGACGACGACGGCGTCTTCGGCCGCCCGCGCAACCGCAGCGGTCGCGCTCGCGATCTCGTCGAGCGTCACGGGGAGCGTCGTCTCGTACCCGAGTTTCGCGTTCCCGATGCTGTCACCGACGAGAATCAGGTCCACGCCGGCGTCGTCGACGACGCGGGCCGTGGGGGCGTCGTAGGCGGTGAGCATCGTCAACGGGTCGTCGCCGGCGTCCCGGCGGACGCTTCGAACTGTCGCCATGTCGGACCGTCGCCGCGGACGCGTGTTAAACGTGGGCGGATTCGCGACGGACAACGGGGACGTTTCGCGGAATCGCGACGGACAACGGGGAAGTTAAGCCAGCAGCGGCCGTCCCTGCGCACGTGCCGGAGTTACAGGAGGAGACCGACCCCGAGGGCGTCGACTACGGGTGGGTGATGCAGACGACGTTCGTGGTCACCATCGTCGTCGGCGCGCCCGTCGTCGCCGCGCTCTCGCTGTTCTACACGCTCCCCACGTGGGAGGCGCGCGTCTCGTTCGCCGTGCGCGTCGGCGCCATCGTCTGGTTCGTCACCGCCGTCGCGACGTACTGGTACGCGCGCCAGTCGACGTAACAAAGCTCCAGTAATTCAGATGGGAGGGCTTAAGTGGAATCCGTTTATCATGTTGCTTCGATGACTGAAGAGACACCCTGGTCGGAGGCTATCCTCGCCGGCCTCGTTCTCCAGGTCCTCGGAATGATGCTGATGAGTTTCATCGCCCCTGGGGGTATGGGGTTCGTCCTCTCGTTCGGCTTCCTGGGCGCCGGCCTGGCCGTCTCACGCAGTTCACCGCTCCGCCTGCGGGACTTCCTCGCGTACCTCGTGCTCACGCTCGCCTCGCTTTCGGCGATATTCAATCTCGTGGGGGCGGTCGCCGGGACGTCGACCATCTACGACGCCGGCGGTGCCCCCGCCGTCATCGGGTCTATCCTCGCCGCGCTCGCCGCCGGAATTGCTCTGCTGACTGCGCTCCGGCGCTCCGAGCGCGCCCCCTACTTCGGCTAGCCTACGCCCACCGGAAGTCCGTCCCCGCGCGGTCCGCGGTCACCTCGTCGCTCGCCGAATCCCCGACGAACAGCGCGTCCGCGGGTGCGACGCCGAGTTCGTCCAGCACCCACGTCAGCGCCCGCGGGTCGGGCTTGCGCGCTGGCACTGTGTCTCGGCCCGCCACGACCCGGAAGTCGTCCAGCAGGTCGTGGCGCTCCAGTGCGGTCCGGCAGGCCGCTTCGCAGTTCAGTGACAGCACCGCGGCCGGTGCGTCAAGCGTCGCGAGTTCGTCTGCACCCGGCAACCGCTCGGCGCGGGTCGCGCCGTCGCGCTCGTGAGCCGCGATGAGTTCGTGGACCTCGTCGCCGACGCCCGCGGCCTCCGCGGCGTCCAGCATCTCCCACATGTCGTGCTCGCTGGGGTCGACGCCCGCGTTCCGGAGTCGCGTTGCAACCTCGCGCTCGACGTCAAGCCAGTCCACGGCGAGTCGCACCAGCGTCCCGTCGAGGTCGTAGACCACCGCGTCGTAGTCGCCGTTCACGCCTCCCACTTGCGGCTTCCCCGAGTTAGGGACTTCGGTGAGTGGAGGCCGACGAGGTCAGTCGACGAATCCGAAGCCCTCGGCGTCCAGTTCGTTCGAGACGTGGCCGCTGCCGCGGTCGGTGATCAGGTAGTAATCGTCGGTGTCGCCCAGCGTCCGCACGTAGTTCGCGTCCTCGAGTTCCGCGAGCGCCGCCGCCACCTCGGCGGTGCTCGGCCGGCCCGCGCCGACCGCGCCGAGGTTCGCAGCGACGACGGCCGCGTTGACGGCGATGCCCGCCTGGTGGAGCACGCGTAACACTGGCTCGACCGCCTCGCTGTCCCAGTCGGTCTGCGTCATGCGGACGCTGACGCGGGCCACGCTGATATGTCGTCCGGCCGACCCGGTAGCGACAGGCCCCGCTCCGGTCAGGACGCTTTTGGTTGGGGCGGTCCGATGTGGTGGCATGCTCAATCGCGTTCGCGCGGACGTCGCCGCGATGCGTCGCCGCGACCCCGCGGCCAGAACATTCCTCGAAGTCCTGCTGTGCTACCCGGGCCTGCACGCCGTCTGGGCGCACGTGTTTCTCGCCGCGCCGGTGTACAGCGCCTGGCCGCTCGCGGGCCGCGTGGTCTCGCAGGTCGCGCGGTTGCTCACGGGCGTCGAAATCCACCCGGGAGCGGACGTCGGCCGCCGCGTCACCATCGACCACGGCGCCGGCGTCGTCGTCGGCGAGACGGCCGAAATCGGCGACGACGTCCACATGTACCACGGCGTCACGCTGGGGGGCAACGACCCGCGGCCCGTGAAACGCCATCCGACGGTGGACGACCACGCGACCATCGGCGCGAACGCGACGCTCATCGGCGACATCCGCATCGGGGAGAACGCGACCATCGGCGCGGCGTCGGTTGTCACGAACGACGTCCCCGCGGACGCTACCGTCGCCGGGAGTCCGGCGGAACGCGTGGACGAAACGGGCGACGCGACGGACGCGGACGAGGCGGACGAAGCGGACGCGTAACGGACTCGCGGGTCGTCAGTCGAGGAGGCCGCGCGCGATGATCTCCTTCTGGATCTCGGAGGTCCCCTCGTAGATGGTCGTGATCTTCGAGTCCCTGTAGAAGCGCTCGACGTCGAAGTCCGTCGTGTACCCGTAGCCGCCGTGCACCTGGACGGCCTCGCTGGTGACGTCGACGGCCGCCTCGCTGGCGAAGTACTTCGCCTTCGCGGCCGCCTGGCGGTGGTCCTCGCCCGCGTCGGCCTTCCGCGCGGCCTCCCGCGCGAGCAGGCGTGCGGCCTGCGTCTGCGTCTCCATGTCCGCGAGCTTGTGCCGGATGGTCTGGATCTGCGAGATGGGTCTGTCGAACTGCTCGCGCTCGTGGGCGTACTCGACGGCCGCGTCGAGGCCTGCCTGCGCGAGGCCGACGGCCTGCGACGCGATGCCGATGCGGCCCCCGGTCAGGATGTGCAGCGCCGCGGACATTCCGCGGCCCTCCTCCGTGAGGCGGTAGTCGGCGGGAATCCGGCAGTCGTCGAACAGCAGCGACGTGGTGTCGCTGGCGCGCAACCCGAGTTTGTCCTCCTTCTTTCCGACCTCGACGCCCTCGGCGTCCTTCGGGACGAGGAACTGCGTGATCTTGTCGTCGTCGCCGTCGACCTTCGCGAACACGATGGCGACGTCCGACCGCTGGCCGTTCGTGATCCACTGCTTTTTCCCGTTCAGGACGTACTCGTCGCCGTCCCCGGTCGCCTCGGTGGACATCTGTGCTGGGTTCGACCCGGCCTCGGGTTCGGAGAGCGCGAACGCGCCGACGGGCCGGCCGTCGGCCATCTCGGGCAGCCACTCGTCCTTGACGGCGTCGCTGCCGAACTCCGCGATGCAGGAGGTCGCCAGGCAGTGCACTGACAGCGCCGTCGCCACGGACAAGGCGCCGTACGCGACTTCCTCGTTGACAACGCTGTACGTCACGCTGTCCACGTCGAGGCCGCCGTAGGCCTCGGGGACGGTCATCGCCGTCATCTCCATCTCGGCGAGGCCGTCCCAGACGGCCTCCGGGAACGACTGCTCGCGGTCGGACTCGGCGGCCGTCGGACGGATCTCCTCGACGGCGAACTCCCGGACGGCATCCCTGACGTGGCGCTGCTCGGCGGAGAGGTCCATACGCGCCCTTCGCGCGACGCCTGAAAAAAGCTGTCCGATTCCCGGCTCCCGGGACGCGGCCGCCTCGCAGCCCGGTCGGGAGTCACCGGCCGGCTACGATTCGCGGAGGTACGCCGCCACGTCGTCTGGGTCGACGGAGATACCGCCGCCCTGCGCGACGAGGGCGCGCCACGCCACCGCCGAACTCGCCGG
>NZ_WUUU01000076.1 GCF_009831555.1 Halobacterium bonnevillei
GGCCGTCCTGAACGAAGTGTACGTCCACCCGGCCGCCCGCGGTGCCGGCGTCGCAGACGACCTGCTGGACGCCGCGCTCGCCGTGGCCCGCCAGCAGGACCTGCCACTGGACAGGATGGTGCTGGACGTCGACCGGGAGAACGAGCGCGCGCAAACGTTCTACGAGCGGCACGGGTTCGAGCACTGGGGCGAGATGCTCGCCAGGGACGTCTGAGCGCGCCTCAGGTCGCCGTCGTCGCGCCGATTGCACCGCCGATGCCCCCGAACACGACGGGGTAGAAGAGGCCCGCGAGGAGCACGCCGACCGAGTACTCGGGATGCATCGTCGACCCGCCCGCCGTGTAGCGGAACGCGACGAGACCCAGCACCGCGAACACAAGGTAGCCGACGACCACGCTCGCGCCGGCGATGGCGCCGCTGTCGAAGTCGCGGACGCCAGCGCTCCGCGCGAGAGCGAACCCGGCGACGACGAGCAAGACTGGCGGGACAACGTACAGCAGGGTCGGCGCGTTCCCGTCGGCGATGAGGTTCATCGAAACGCTCCCCCCGCCGAACGTCGGATACGTCACGGCGACGAAGTGGGCGTTGTAGAACAGCCAGCCGACTGCCTGCCACGCCGGAATCGGGTCGCCGCCGAAGAACTCGATGACCGCGTTGTACCCCTGGAGGCTGTCGCGGATGGTCCCCGACTGCCAGACGTACGTCACGAGGTACCCCAGCACGAACGTGAGCGTGCCGGCGGCGAAGCCGTTCCGGAGGGACACTCCTCGAGGAAGCGCGGAGTCCGTTTCTGACATACAGTACTAGGTCTCCTGTGTGGGAATAGCCTTTGTGGCAGGCCGTCTGCCCCCAATTGGCTCAGATCCGCGGTCGCGCGACCACGCCGGGACTTGCGCTCCGCAACCACTAAACGCGGTTCCGACTTAGGCCGTCGTAATGGTAGACTGGACGGAGAAGTATCGTCCGTCGTCGCTGTCCGAGGTCCGCGGGAACAACAAGGCCCGCGACGCCCTGCGGGAGTGGGCGGACACCTGGGAGGACCACGGGGAGGCCGTCGTCCTGCACGGTAGCCCCGGGGTCGGGAAGACGTCGGCGGCGCACGCGCTCGCGGCCGACGAGGGCTGGGACGTCACGGAGTTGAACGCCTCCGACCAGCGCACGGCCGACGTCGTCGAGCGCGTCGCCGGGGAGGCGGCGATGTCGGGGACGCTGACCGGCGGGACGGGCGGCCGGAAACTCGTGGTGCTCGACGAGGCGGACAACCTCCACGGGAACGTCGACCGCGGCGGCTCCGCGGCCATCACGCGCCTCGTCAAGGAGTCCACGCAGCCCATCGTCCTCATCGCCAACGAGTACTACGACATGAGCAACTCGCTCCGGAACGCGTGCCAGGACATCGAGTTCCGGGACGTCTCGAAGCGCTCCATCGTCCCTGTCCTCCGCGACATCTGCCGGCGGGAGGACGTCGACTACGAGGAGGCGGCCCTGGAGGCAATCGCCGAGCAGAACGCCGGGGACCTGCGGTCGGCGGTCAACGACCTGCAGGCGCTGGCGGAGACCGACCAGACGCTCACGGTCGACGACGTGGTGATGGGCGAGCGCGACCGCACGGAGGGCGTCTTCGACTTCCTCGACGACCTCATCAAGAACCTCGGCGCGCAGGACGCGCTCCAGGCGGCCTACGACGTCGACGAGACGCCCGACGACCTCATCAACTGGGTGGAGGACAACGTCCCGAAAGACTACTACGGCGAGGAACTCGCGGTCGCCTACGAGTTCCTGTCGAACGCGGACGTCTGGCTGGGTCGGGTGCGCGCGACCCAGGAGTACTCGTACTGGCGGTACGCGACGGACAACATCGCGGCGGGCGTGGCGGCCGCTCGCCGGAACGACCACGGCGGGTGGACGCGGTACGGCCCGCCGTCGTACTGGCGGAAGCTCGGGAGTTCGCGGGCGACTCGCGAGAAGCGCGACTACGTCGCGCGCAACGTCGCGGAAGTCAGCGGGTGCAGCATGTCGACGGCGCGCCGCCAGATCGTGCCGTTCCTCGCGGCGATGACCCACCACTGCAAGAACCGCGAGCTGACGGTGGCGATGACTGCGGCCTACGACCTGGACGCCGAACACGTCTCGTTCGTCACGGGCTCCGGGGAGACGACGAACAAAGTGCAGTCCATCGTCGAGGACGCGGAATCGCTCAAAGCGGACCGGGCCGTCGAGCACTCCGGCGGGGCCTTCGAGGGGCAAGCGTCCGCAGACGACGACTTCGGCGGAATTGGAGACGACGCGGACGACGAGGGCGTAAGCGACAGCGACGGTGACGCTGGACTCGACGACTTCGGGGCGGAGAGCGACGACGCCAGTGAGAGCGACGGCGCGAGCAGCGAGGACGCCAGCAGCGAGGACGCCAGCAGCGAAGACACAGGTGCCGACGACGCGGGGAGCGACGACGACCAGGCCGGTCTGGACGAGTTCTTCTGACGGGTGATACCGGCACGGCTCCCGGGGTACTGCGTTCGAGAGGAGCGCGACACTGGCAGCAGAATCTTGTATGCGGGCCGATAGTGGTGTGCTATGAGCGAACGCTCGATCCAGACCACGCACGTCGGGAGTCTCCCGCGGTCACCGGAGCTACGGGAACTGCTCGCCGCCCCGGACCCGGACCCGGAGCGCTTCGACGAAGCGGTCGACGAGGCCGTCAGGACCGTCGTCCGGAAGCAGGCAGAGGTCGGCCTTGACGTCGCCAACGACGGCGAACAGAGCCGCATCGCGTACTCGGTCGACGTGACGAACCGGCTGTCGGGGTTCGGCGAGGGCACGATGGAGCGCGAGTGGCCCTCCGACCTCGAGGACTTCCCGGAGTACGGCGAGACGCTGCTGGGCGACACTGACAACATCGGGGGGCCGGTCGCCAGGGGGCCAATCGAGTACGTCGGTGCGGAGGACCTGCAGCACGAGCTCGCGCGCTTCGACAGAGCCGTCGAAGCCGAGGGGGTGTCCTTCCCGGAGCGCTTCCACACGGTTCCCTCGCCGGGCGCCGTGCTCCGGTTCACCGAAACCGAGTACCACGACTCGGACCGGGAGTACGTCTTCGACCTCGCCGACGCGCTCCGCACCGAGTACGAACTCGTCGCCGAAACCGGGGCGACGCTACAGATCGACGCACCGGACCTGCTCGCCGGCTTCACGCTCACGCACAAAGACTGCTCGGTCGAGGAGTTCCGGGACCTCGTGGGGACGTACATCGAGGCGCTGAACAGCGCGGTCCGCTCGATTCCGGACGACCAGATCCGCCTGCACGCCTGCTGGGGGAACTACGAGGGCCCCCACCACCGGGACGTCGAACTCACTGACGTCATCGAGGAGTTCTACGAGGCCGACATCGGCGGCCTCGTGATCGAGGGCGCCAACCCCCGCCACCAGCACGAGTTCCAGACCTTCGAGGAGTACCCGCTGCCCGACGGCTGGCGGCTCGTTCCGGGCGTCATCGACGTCAAGACGAACATCGTCGAACACCCGGAAGTCGTCGCCGACCGTCTGGAACGGTTCGCCGCGGCCGTCGGCGACCCGGAACGCATCGTCGCCGGCGCGGACTGCGGCCTGGAGACGGTCGTCGAGGGCGCCAACGCCGTCCATCCCAGCATTGCGTGGAAGAAACTCGAAGCGCTCGTCGAGGGCGCTGAGCTCGCGTCCGAACGGCTGTTCTGAGGAGCAGACGGACGAGACAGCCACCGACATCGGAACTCCGCTGGAGGAACGTACCAGGACTATCGAGAACTGGGCGTCGCGACCAGCCCGCGTCTAATCCGCGGCGGTGGGCGTGGCCTGCCGGCCGGTCGAAGCGCGCGCGGCGAGGACGAACAGCGCTACCGTCGCGGCCACGAGGACGTAGTAGGCAATCTGGACGGTCGCCGAGAACTGGACGACGCCGGTGCCGATGAGGATCTGGACGGTGACGAGGCCGGCTGCGACCCAGCCCGCGCGGGCGGCGCGCGTCGAGGTACGGCGCTGGGCCCACACGAAGACGGCGAGCGCGGCGGCGAACACGAGGAGTTCGAAGGCGTGGTGCAGGAGTTGGACGCGCGTCCCGTACACCGCGAACAGCGTGTTCCGGGAGAACGCCAGCTGGATGGGGAGGAGTGCGAGGCCGGCGAAGGCGGCGGACCGGACGCGTCCGACGCCGAGCCCCACGAGTTCGCGCATGCGCAGGGCAGTGTAGACGAGCGTGCCGAAGATTGCGAGCGCGGCGAGGTGGTGGATGGCCTGCGTGATCGGCATGTACCCCCAGGGGACGAGGCCGCTGAACGTCACGGTGGTTCCGCCGAGAATCACCTGCAGCGGCAGGAGGACGACGGCGAGGACGCCGCCGATGCGGACGTCGCGCTCGTCGAAGTTCCGCCACGCGACGGCGCCGGTGCCGAGGATGAAGAAGCCGACGACCATCGCGACCGAGCGGTGGAACTGCTCGACGAAGTCGTGCAACTGGAGGCCGAACGGGAGCAGTTGCCCGCTGCAGTCCGGCCACCGGAGGCCGCAGGTCGCGCCCGACCCGGAGACGGCGGTGAACTCGCCGATGAGGATGAGCGCGAACGTCAGGACGGTGGTCACGGCCGCGAGCTGGTACGAGCGGCGGGACATACCCGGGGCTTACCGCGCTCGATACGTATGGCTGTCGTCTTCTCCGGCGGTCCGGGAACGTGTGATTCGACGAACGACGAAGTGAGATTCGACGCGTTGGGACAGGTTTTTGCCCGTCGCCGCGGCAGGTCTGAGTATGGGACTTGACGAGGACTCGCTGGAATACCACGCCAGCGACCCACCCGGGAAAATCGAGATCTCGACGACGAAACCGACGAACACGCAGCGGGACCTCTCGCTGGCGTACTCGCCGGGGGTCGCTGAGCCGTGTCGGCGCATCGACAGCGACCCAGAGGACGCGTTCACGTACACCGCGAAGGGGAACCTGGTCGGCGTCGTGTCCAACGGATCGGCCGTCCTCGGCCTCGGCGACATCGGCGCGCAGGCCTCCAAGCCCGTCATGGAGGGCAAGGGCGTCCTGTTCAAGCGGTTCGCGGACATCGACGTCTTCGACATCGAACTCGACCAGGCGTCCGCCGAGGACATCGTCACGTCCGTCGCAGCGATGGAACCGACGTTCGGCGGCATCAACCTCGAGGACATCAAGGCGCCGGAGTGCTTCGAAATCGAGGAGCGCCTCCGCGAGGAGATGGACATCCCCGTGTTCCACGACGACCAGCACGGCACCGCCATCATCTCCGGCGCCGCACTGCTGAACGCCGCGGAGATCGCGGGCAAGGACCTCTCGGACCTCGAGGTCGTCTTCTCCGGCGCGGGCGCGTCCGCCATCGCGACGGCGAAGTTCTACGTCAGCCTCGGCGTCCAGCGCGAGAACGTCACGATGTGTGACTCCTCGGGCATCATCACCGAGGACCGCGACGTCAACGAATTCAAGTCGGAGTTCGCTCAGCCCGGTTCCGGCGGCGACCTCGCGGACGCCATGGAGGGCGCGGACGTGTTCGTCGGCCTCTCGGTCGGCGGCATCGTCAGCGAGGAGATGGTGCAGTCGATGGCCGACGACCCCATCGTGTTCGCGATGGCGAACCCGGACCCCGAAATCGACTACGAGACCGCGAAGAACGCCCGCGACGACACGGTCATCATGGCGACGGGCCGCTCGGACTACCCGAACCAGGTGAACAACGTGCTCGGGTTCCCGTTCATCTTCCGCGGCGCGCTGGACGTCCGCGCCACGGACATCAACGAGGAGATGAAAGTCGCGTGCGCGGAGGCGCTCGCTGACCTCGCGAAACAGGACGTCCCGGACGCCGTCGTGAAGGCGTACGGCGACCAGCCGCTGCAGTTCGGCCCGGACTACATCATCCCGAAGCCCCTGGACCCGCGGGTGCTGTTCGAGGTCGCGCCCACCATCGCGGAGGCAGCCGTCGAGTCCGGGGTGGCGCGCCGCGACCTCGACCTCGAGGCGTACCGCGAGGAACTGGAGGCGCGCCTCGGGAAGAGCCGCGAGATGATGCGCATCGTCCTGAACAAGGCGAAAAGCGAACCCAAGCGCGTCGCGCTCGGCGAGGGCGACGACGAGAAGATGATCCGCGCAGCCTACCAGATGCAGGAGGAAGGCATCGCCGACCCCGTGCTCATCGGCGACCGCGACACCATCGACGGCGTCGTGTCCGGGCTCGGCCTCGACTTCGACCCCGACATCGTCGACCCCGGCGAGGGCGACCACGAGGCGTACGCCAACCGCCTCTACGAGCTCCGCCAGCGAAAGGGCATCACGGAGAGCGAGGCCGAATCGCTCGTGAAGCGCGACCCGAACTACCTCGGGTCGACGATGGTCGAGGCCGGTGACGCTGACGCGTTCCTCACGGGCCTCACGCACCACTACCCGAGCGCGCTGAAGCCGCCGCTGCAGGTCGTCGGCACCGCGCCAGACGCCGACTACGTCGCCGGCGTCTACCTGCTCACGTTCAAGAACCGCGTCATCTTCTGCGCGGACACCACGGTCAATCAGTCACCGGACGCCGACGTGCTCGCGGAGGTCGCACGCCACACCGCGGACCTCGCGCGCCGGTTCAACGTCGACCCGCGCGTGGCGATGCTGTCGTACTCGAACTTCGGGAGCGTCGACAACGAGGGCACGCGCAAGCCCCGCGAGGCCGCCAGCATGCTCCGCGAGAACGACGACGTCGAGTTCCCCGTCGACGGCGAGATGCAGGCCGACACCGCAGTCGTCGAGGACATCCTCGAGGGCACCTACGAGTTCAGCGACCTGGACGAACCAGCGAACGTCCTCATCTTCCCGAACCTCGAAGCCGGCAACATCGGGTACAAGCTCCTCCAGCGCCTCGGCGGCGCGGACGCAATCGGCCCGATGCTGGTCGGGATGGACAAACCCGTCCACGTCCTCCAGCGGGGCGACGAGGTGAAAGACATCGTGAACCTCGCCGCCGTCGCGGCCGTCGACGCACAGCAGAACGACTGACTGCTCGGCAGGCGGACTGCCGCGCAGTACAACGACCGACTGTCCAGCAGACGGACTGCCGCGCAGCGGCGACTAGCAGTTTTCTCGAAGCGACCGAATCGTTCGACGCTGAAACGATACTGGCGAGGCCGTCAGTCGCTGGCGCGCCGGTCGCTGCGGGACGGCGGCGGGACCTTCGGGTCCTCGCTTGGGTCGTCGAACGCCGGCACGAGACACCGCGCGGGTTCGTCGTTGACGTGCGCGTACTGCTCGGGTTCGTTCGCGAGCACGTGGGCCGGGTTCGTGTTGCTGTCAAGCTGGGCGGCCCGAGCCGCCTCGAATCCGACGACGCGAGCGCGGATGCCGCGCCAGTGGTGGCCCGCACCCGCGGGCGGCGAGAAGTCCGTAATCGGGCGATAGTCGTGGGCTCGCGCGGCGAGCACTGCGGTGTTCACGTCGCCCGCGAGGTCGTTGTGGTCGACGAGAATGCCGACGCGCGCGTCGCTCGGCGCGCGCGCCGCGAGCACGTCCAGACCGAGGTGGAGCGCTCGGTACTCGGCGACGTTGTTGTTCGGAGCTTCGTCGGGCACCGCCAGTCGGGCAATCCGGTCGCCCGTCCGGGATTCGACGATGACGCCGAGGCCGCTGCCGTCGCTGGAGTACGAGCCGTCCGTTGCGACGTAGAAGTCGCGCCGGTGGGACTCCGGCGGGTGCGCGATGTGCGGGGTCGGCGCGTCGTCGAACAGGTCTCGGAGGTTCGACCGGCCCACGATGGCCATGTCCGGTGTAACGACTACTGTACCTTAAGCAATACGCCGTTACGAGGGAGGTTCGCGGGGGACGTCGACCGTCCAACGGTACACGGCTCCCTGCACCGCCAGGCGATACCAGACGGTCGCGGCGGCTTCCCAAAGCGATACGTGGCGTGCCCGCGACTGCTCGCGTATGGAAGCACGCGACCTGATGACGGCGGACGTCGAAACCGTCCACCAGGACGACGAGATCAGCGACGTCCTCCAGCAGTTGGCCAGCCGCGACTTCACCGGGTTTCCCGTCGTGGACGACGAGGACCGGCTCCTCGGCGTCGTCACCCAGCGGGACTTCGTGGAGCTGTTCCAGCCGAAGAGCCACACCGTCTGGATTCCGATCGGCCTGCCGCCGTTCCTCGAGACCCTGGACTACGGCTTCGACCTGTCGTGGAACGAACTGGAGACCGAACTCGACCTCGCGAGGAACGCGAGCAAGCCCGTGAAGACCATCATGACCGAGGACGTCCTGACAGTCGAACCGGACGCCGACGTCGACGACGTGCTCGCCATCCTGGCGGCGGACGAACGCGACGTCAACCGCGTCCCGGTCGTCGAGGACGACGTCATCGTCGGCATCGTCACGCGGCAGGACGTCCTCCGCGCGCTCCACGAGGAACGCAGCGGGTAGACCGAGCGGGAGCCACGAACCGCTGGCGACACGCGCTGTGTCCCCAGCCAGGCAACGACACAGACCATCGTCGCCAGCCGAGCTAGCGGCACGCTCCGCCGTCGCCGGCAAACCACGCACGGCTTCGAAAGCGTAAACGTCGCCGCGCTCCCAGCATCGGCGTGACCAACTTCCGGCCCGGACGGCGCGTTCTGGAGGCGGTTCGATGAGATTCAGGAACGCGACCCTGTTCGTCGTGCTCGCCGTGGCCTGGGGGAGCGCGTTCACGGCGATCAAGGCCGGTCTGGAGTACTTCCCGCCGGTGCTGTTCGCGGCGTTCCGCTACGACCTCGCGGGCGTCCTGATGCTCGGGTACGCGGGGTACGCGACAGACCGGTGGCGGCCGCGCAGTCCCAACGAATGGCTGCTCGTCGGTGTCGGCGGCGCGTTCATGATTGCGGCCTACCACGCGTTCCTGTTCGTCGGCGAACAGGGAACGACCAGCGCCGCTGCCGCCATCATCGTCAGCCTCTCACCGATTCTGACCACGGGGTTCGCTCGCGTCTTCCTCCCCGACGAGCGCCTGACGACGCTGGGCATCGCCGGCCTGCTCGTCGGCTTCGTCGGCGTCGGTCTGCTGAGTCGCCCCGACCCGAACAACCTCCTGAACGCGCGCACGGTGTCGATGTTCCTCGTGTTCCTCGCGGCCGCGTCGTTCGCGCTCGGGAGCGTGCTGACGCGCCGCGTCGACGCCGACCTCCCCATCGAAACGATGGAAGCGTGGTCGATGCTGCTCGGCGCGGGCCTGATGCACGTCGCCAGCGTCGCAATTACGGAGTCCGTGAGCGACGTGCAGTGGACCGGCGAAGCCATCCTCGCGCTCGGCTACCTCGTCGTCGTCGCCAGCGCCGCCGGCTTCCTCATCTACTTCGACCTGCTCGAACGCCTCGGGCCAATCGAGATCAACCTCGTGTCGTACGCCGCACCCGTCGCGGCGGCGGCGACCGGCCTCGCGTTCCTCGGGGAGACGCCGACCGCGTACACCGCGGCCGGGTTCGCGCTCATCGTCACCGGATTCGTGCTCCTGAAGCGGAACGCCATCCGCGCCGAAATCACGGAGTTCCGGGCGTACGGCGATTAAGAAGGACCTAATTCGGAAAACGGTGCTCTGGCGCCGCGTTACTTCGCGTTCGCGATGCGGTCGAACTGCTCGACGGTCAGGGTGATGTCCGCCGCCGCAAGGTTCTCGCGGAGCTGTTCTGGCGTTCGCGCGCCCGTGATCGGCGCGACGACCTGTTCGTGGTGGAGCAGCCACGCCAGTGCCACCTGGGCCGGCGTCGCGTCGACCGCCTCGGCGACGGCTTCGACTTCCTCCAGCGCGTCGAAGTTCTCCGGCGTCAGGTAGGAGTCCACGAACTGCTGGTCGGTCGCGCCCCGGGTCCCCTCGGGCGGCGCCTCGCCGCGCGTGTACTTCCCCGTGAGGAAGCCGCCCGCCAGCGGCGACCACGGTACGACGCCGACGTCGTAGTCATCGCACATCCCGAGGTAGTTCCCCTCGATCTCGCGATTCACGGCGTTGAACCGCGGCTGCGCGACAGTGAACGGCTCGAAGCCCTCGCGGCGTGCGATCTCGTTGGCCTTCGCGACCTTCCAGGCGTTCGGCTCGAACGTCGACGTCCCGAGGTAGTGGACTTTCCCGTCGCGCACGAACTCGTCGAGCGTCCGCATGAACTCGCGGGCGGGGGTGTCGTCGTCCCAGCGGTGCGTGTACAGCACGTCGACGTAGCCCGTGTCCAGGCGGCTGAGAATCTCGTCGACGTTGTTCCGGAGGTGTTTGCGGTTCAGGCCGCTGCCGTTCGGGTCGTCCCGGGTCGGCCAGTAGACCTTCGACGCGATCACAAAGTCCTCGCGGTCGCGGTCCGCCAGCCACTCGCCGATGTACCGTTCGGCGCGGCCGCTCCCGTACATGTCCGCGGTGTCGATGAAGCGACCGCCGGCATTCGCGTAGGTGTCGAGTAACTCGTGGGCGCGCTCCCGGCCGACCTCGATGTCGCCTTCGTCGTTCTCGCGGCCGAACCGCCACGTGCCGAACGCGACCTCAGAAACTTGCAGTCCGGTTCGACCGAACGAAACGGCGTCGAGACCCATGCGGGAACCGACGGGGGCGGCTGTGTTAAGCGACGCGAACCGCGGGCGTCAGTCCGTCTTGTTGTGGCGGTGACCGAGCACGAGCGCGACCACGTGGAGGGCGACCAGCGCGACGAGCGCGGTCTGTTCGGCCGCTGTCTCGGGACCAGCGAGCACGAGCGGCGTGTACAGGAACGGGAGGGTGATTGCTGCCCAGAAGCCGGCGACCTCGAAGGGCTTCAGGAGGGTGGCGGACGCGGGCGTCTTGACGGCGTCCGAAGCGACTTCAGCGAGTGCGGAGCGGGAAGGCGTTGACATTGGGTCTCACCTCGTTACTCCACCGTACAGTCGGCTCCCCCATATAGGAGGGAGACAGTTGGTCAGAGTTCAGTTCGTTTCACTCAACCTACGCCGAGTTCCCGACGTTTTACGAGCGTTCGAGAGACGTTTAGACGTTTTATCGGGCTTTTTCGTGCCGTTGTCGTAGTTTCGGCAGTGCGGCCAACGACGGCGGCAACAACGGGTGTTCAGACCGTCCCTGCGGTCCGGCGGGCCGGACGCCACGCGAACGGCGGTTCTGCTAACGACTCGTTCACTAACACCCCCGGCATTCAGTCGTCCTCAGTGACAGTGTTCGTTCGCCGAGAGCGCGACTGACGGGACGCGTCCCAGGAGCGAAATCGACCACGTCTCCAGCACACTCGCGTCGATCACTGAGTGAGGACGCACGAGATATCGAGTGGGAGTTTGAACGAACCGAGACGGTCGTCGTCGCTGTGCTCGGACGCGACGATTCGACGGCTTCGAAACCCCCTCTCGGGTCTTCACACGACCGTCTCCGCACATCGTTCGTCGGTGCGTCGCAGAAGTGCCCGGGGAGGGTTTTGAACCCTCGATCTCCGCATGTCCCAGGTTCGAGGCTCGGCGGGCCTCGCGGACATGCTGAGCATCCACGTGGCGTGTGGGATGCCGCACCGAAGCTCTGAACCCTATGAGTGCGGCGCTATGACCAGCTAAGCCACCCGGGCTCAACTCCGGCTAGGGGGAGGGTATTCTTTAACGTTCTCATCTGCCTCGGCTACCCGCCGGGTTTAAGCCGAGGCGGTTGCTTCGAGCGTACATGAACGTACCTGCGCTCGTCCAGTCCTCGCTGGGGGACGAGGACGTCGCCGCACACGTCCCGCTGAAAGGCGAGGACGCCGTGTTCGTGACGCCGACCAGAACGCTCGTCTACACCGCCGAAGGCCTGCTGAGCGACGAATCCGTCGACGACTACGCCCACGACGCCGAGGGAATCGTCGTCAGCGAAGGCCGCCGGAAAGCGTCGATTACTCTCGACTACGGGCTCGACGGCGAGGCGTCGTTCTCCGTCCCCTCGGGGAGCCTCGACGACGTTCTGCACCCGATCATCGCGGGCGTGCTGAACGCCGCGGACGTCACCCAGCCGGGGGAGACGGTCAAGCGCACGTACCGGTTCAGCGAACTGACGCTCGTCGTGACCAGCGACCGCGTCGTGAAACACGTCGGCGAGGCCGTCTGGGGCCCGGAGTTCGAGGAGATCGGCTACGACTCCATCACGGGCCTCGACGTCGAGGACGGCAACGTCTCCAGCCAACTCGTCCTCGAGACCACGTCGCGCACCCAGCGCATCAAGGCGCCGAACGAGCAGTTCCGCGACGTCCGCGAGACCGTGGAGGACGCGGTGTACGCGTACCACGACGCCGCCAGCGCCGAGGAGTTCGCGCAGATGAACGTCGACGAGGAGGCCGACACGTCCACGGAGGAGGTGTCGTTCGGCGGCGGCGTCGACCCCATCGACACGAGCACCGTCGGCGAGGACGACGAGACGGAGCCGGCTGGACCGAGTGCGACGACGACGGAGTCGAGTGCCGGGACGACGGATGCGGGTACCGAGACGACGGGCGCGAGCGCGACGACGACGGACGCGAGCGCGGAGTCGGCAGACGCGAGCGCCGGACAGGCGAGCGCGCAGACGGGCGAACCCGCTGCGAGCGAACCGGACGACGAGGAAGACGAGTTCGCATCAAGCGGGTTCCAGACCGCCGCGGCGGCGGTCGAACCGCCGGTCGACCCCGAGGAACTGGACGCGGAACTCGACGAGCTCGAAGCGGCGGTCGAAGAGATGGCCACCGCGCTCGACAAGCACCGAAGCGCCCTCGACCGGCAGCGACAAGTCCTGGACGCCCAGCAGGCCGTCCTCGAGGAACACCGGGAGCGCCTCGACGCGCTCCGCGACCTCGCTGACGACGAGTAGTCGGACCGGAGCGCTCACTCCCGTCCCGTGACTTTCCGGATGCACGAGGAACCGAACGCGCCGAGTTCTCCAGACTCGAAGTTGATGAAGTAGCCAGTCGAGATTGTCGCGCCGCAGCGCCGACACGAGAACTCCCCGTCTTTCGTGACGACGTCCGACTGGAAGGACACGTAGCCGCTGCCACGCGGCTGGACGTCGCCGCCGTCGCGCTCGATGACGCCGCGACGCTCGGCTTCCTCGAGGATCTCGCGGGTCGTTCGTGGGTGCGTGGTCACGGTCTCCAGGCGGTCGATGGCGGCCGCGACGGACAGCGACTCGAACTCGAGTTTCGAGAGCAGTTCCACGCCGACCTCGACGGGGTCGTCGACGTCGTCGTGGGCGTCCAGGTGGTCGTCGCCGTCGGCCATACAGCGTGGTGTGTCGACGGTGCGCTTAACGCTTGTGTGCGACGACCCGCGGAATGAACAGCTTGAAACGCGCGCGCTGGGTAGCGGGCGCCGATGAAGCGGTACGCGGCCGGCGTGCTGGTCGCCGCAGTGGTCGTCGTCGCCGTCGTCGTGCGCCCGGATCGAGCGCTCGGCGTGCTCCGGACGGCACTCGCCAGCCCGTGGTCTCCCGCGATTCTCGTCGGCCTGTACGCAGTTCGCCCGCTGCTCGGGTGGCCGATCAGCCTGCTGTCGGCGCTCGTCGGGTTCAAGTACGGCGTTTTCGTGGGCGTGCCGGTCGCACTGGCTGGCGCCGTCGGCACCAGCCTGCTGCCGTACCTCGCGGGCCGGTTCGCGCCCCAGCGACGGCCGCCTGTTCGGCCGGTTCGCGGACGGAGCACGCGGTACTTCGACGCCGCCGGGGCCGATGCCGCGGCCTCGTCGCCGCGCGCCTC